>JAGHER010000079.1 GCA_017889125.1 Lachnospiraceae bacterium | reverse complement strand
GCAGGAGGCAGCCTTGCCGCAGGCCAGGAATGCGCCTACCGGCACGCCGTTTCCCAGGGCCTTTGCCACCGTCATCACGTCAGGCTTCACCCCGTATTTCTGCCAGGCAAACATGGCGCCAGTCCGCCCCATGCCGCACTGGATCTCATCCAGAATGAGCAAAGCGTCATGCTCATCGCAGAGTGCCCGCACGCCCTCCAGGAATTCCTGGCTGGCCGGGTAGATGCCGCCCTCGCCCTGGATGGTTTCCAAAATCACCGCGCAGGTCTTTTCATTGAACAGGGCCTTCACGCTGTCTAAATTGTTAAATTCCGCAAAGCGGATTCCCGGAATCAATGGCTTAAAGGGCTCCTGGTAATGGTCATTTCCCGTCACCGACAAGGCTCCAAGGCTGCGCCCGTGGAAGGAATTTTTCATGGCAATGATCTCATGATCGTGACTGCCGTCCCGGTCATAGCCGTAGCGGCGGGCAATCTTTAACGCCCCCTCGATGGCCTCAGTGCCGCTGTTGGTGAAAAAGACCTTATCCATGGAGGAAGCCTCCAGAAGCTTTTCCCCCGCCTCGATGGAGGGAATATTGTAAAAATAGTTGGAAATATGGAGAAGGTTTTCCGCCTGCTCCTTCAGGGCACTGGTGTATTCCGGGTCGCCGTAGCCCAGAGCATTTACGGCGATTCCTGCGTAAAAATCCAGATACTCCTCACCCTCAGAATCGTACAGATAAAGGCCCTCTCCCCGTTCAAAAACCACCGGGAAACGGTTGTAGGTCTTATAGAAGGCCTTTTCCCCCTCTTCAATCCAGGTTTCTTTATGCTTCTTCATGGTAATACCGCTCCTCTCTGGAATTTAAGATGGCCGTTCCGATACCCTTGTTGGTAAAGATCTCCAGAAGCAGGCAGTGAGGAATCCGTCCGTCCAGGATATGCACCCGGGATACGCCATTATGGATGGCATCAATGCAGTTCTGAAGCTTCGGCAGCATGCCGCCGCCAAGGCCGCCGCCGTCCACAAAGGCCTGGGCCTCCTCCACAGTCATCTCCGAAATCAGGGAATCCTTATCCTCAAAGTCCCGGTAAACGCCCTCCACATCGGTGAGGAAGGCCAGCTTCTCCGCCTTCATGGCAGTGGCGATGGCACAGGCTGCATCATCGGCATTGATATTATAGGAGAGGAAATTCTCATCGAAGCCTACCGGGCAGATGATGGGAAGGAAATCCTTTTCCAGCAGATCGTAAATAATCTTGGGATTTACTTCCTTTACCTGGCCTACATAGCCGATATCCTGCCCCTTAGAAAGCTTTTTCTCGCATTTTAATAAGGTGCCGTCCTTGCCGCTGATGCCCACAGCCTTCACGCCCAGCTCATTGACCAGCTGCACCAGGCTCTTGTTGACTTTATTTAACACCATCTCGGCGATTTCCATGGTGTCCTCGTCCGTAACCCGAAGGCCATTGACGAAATGAGGCTCCATGCCCACCTTGCCTACCCAGCGGCTGATCTCCTTGCCACCGCCGTGGACGATGATGGGCTTAAAGCCGGTAAGCTTAAGGAGCACCACATCCTGAATCACCTGATGCTTAAGCTTCTCATCCACCATAGCGCTTCCGCCGTATTTTACCACGATAATCTTGCGGTTAAACCGCTGAATATAGGGCAGCGCCTCAATCAGGGTCGCCGCCTTCTGCATAATGATGGGATCCATCTCCATATCTTCCACCTATCCTTTCCCCGATAGTTAAAACTTATCCATTTCCTGACGTTTATTTCCTATGCTTAATCCCTATTTCCTTACGCCTATGAACGATAATCCGCGTTGATCTTCACGTAATCAAAGGTCAGATCACAGCCCCAGGCCGCAGCCTCATAGGGGCCCATCTTGATATCCGCCGTGGCCGTTACCTCTGGTTCCGACAAGATCTTTGTGGCCTCCTCCTCGCTGTAATCCAGAGCCACGCCGTTTTCAATGATCTGCAGCTTCCCGGCGGCGCTTTCAAAGAACAGATCCACCTTCTCCGGGTCAAATTCTGCGCCGGAATAGCCCATTGCACAGAGAATCCGTCCCCAGTTGGCGTCATGGCCGAAGATGGCCGCCTTGGTCAGGCTGGAGGTCACCACGGATTTAGCCAGGGTGACGGCCTGCTCATGACTCTCCGCCCCCACAATCTTCACCTCAAAGAGAGCGGTGCAGCCCTCACCATCACCGGCAATCTTTTTCGCCAGGGTCTGGTTCACGTAGTTTAAGGCCTGGCAGAACACTTCGTAATCAGCGCCCTTTTCCCGGATCTCCGGGTTGCCCGCCTGGCCGTTTGCCAGAAGGAGAACCGTGTCATTGGTGGAGGTGTCCCCGTCCACGGAAATCATATTGTAGGTGTCCTTCACATCCTCCCGCAGGGCCTCCAAAAGAAGATCCTGGCTGATGGCCGCATCGGTGGTCACAAAGCTTAACATGGTGCACATATTGGGATGAATCATGCCGGAGCCCTTGCACATGCCGCCCATGGTGACGGTCTTCCCGCCGATGGTAAATTCCACAGCCACCTGCTTATTTTTCGTGTCGGTGGTCATGATGGCCTTTGAGGCGGCCTCGCCCTTTTCCAGGCTTTCCTCCAGAAGAGGCGCCATGGCCTCAATTCCGGCACAGATCCGCTCCATGGGAAGCTGCTTGCCGATGACGCCAGTGGAGGCCACCAGCACAGAATCCGCCGGGATCCCCAGGGCCTTTCCTGCGGCCTGGGCGGTCTGTCCGCAGTAATCCATGCCCTCCTGACCGGTGCAGGCATTAGCAATTCCCGAATTAATCACGATGGCGTGGGCGTCCCCGCCCTTTTCCACCAGGTTCCGGTCCCACTTCACCGGCGCGGCCTTCACCACATTGGTGGTAAAGGTTCCCGCCAGACGGCAGGGCGCCGGACTGTACACCAGAGCCATGTCCTCCCGGTTTTGATATTTAATGCCGGCCGCCGTGGAAGCAGCCATAAAGCCTCTTGCGGCAGTGACGCCGCCCTGAATTTCCTTTATCATCTTTCTCCTCCTGCTCTTTAAAAAATATCCGTGCGTTTAAAAAACGCCATATCCTCAAAAAATGCCTATATTATCGAAAAACATCTATAATCATCAAAGGGAAATCTCCAGTCCTGCATAAAGCTGCTGCGCCCGGTCGCCCAGCTGGTTCCTTAAAATCTCCATTCCCCGGTCACCGGTACAGTGTCCCGTGCAGATTTTCTGAATCCCCGTCTGCCGGATGCGCCCGGCCAGCTCCTCCACCTCCCGGTTCTCTGCCCGGTACAGGTGGAAACCGCCGATGAGGGCGTAAACCGGCTTTCCTGGATAAGCCTCCATCACCTCATGAATGATGCAGTCTGCCCCGGCATGGCAGCAGCTGTTGAAAATCACCAGCCCCTTCTCCGCCTCCAGCACCAGGCTCTGTTCATGGGCAAAGGAATCCGGCTGCCAACCGCCGTCCCTCCAGCAGTACATGCCCACCTTCCTGCCCTTTTCTCCAAGGCCAGCTGTCCGGTGGGGAAGAAGGCACACACCGGGAAATAATTCATAATCCCCATCCACAAAGCAAATCCTGTCCTTAAACCGGCTGAGGATTCCCGGCTTCAGCCCGATGTATTTGGGCTCCTCCCCCTTTAAATCGTAGCAGTTTTCTCCGGCGCCCTGTCGGATGTAAAACATAGCCCGGGAATTTTGTTCAAAAAAGGCTTCCATGCCATCTCCATGATCGTAATGGGCATGGGACAAAACGCCAAATTCTGCCTCGTTCAAATCAATTCCCATTAGCGCTGCATTTTGAACAAAATCGCCGCTGCTGCCCGTGTCCAGAAGGATTTTCCGCCCCCGGTACTGGATCCAGACCGACAATCCCCACTGGGCGTTGAAGCCTTCTGCAGCATGATTGTCCATCAGGATCTTAATCTCCATGGCGCTCCTCCTCCACAAACCGGGTCACATTTTCCTCATTGAGCACAATATCATAAAAATTCACATCATCCCGGCTGTTCCAGCCAAGGCCCTGCCAGAAGGCATTTCCTACCGGGTTCGACTTGAAGGCAATGAGGCTGATCTTATTGATCCCCTCCTTGCGCAGAGCCTTCATGCAGGCACGGACCATCCGGTAGCCGATGCCGTGCTTCCGGTAGCGCTTCGCCACGCATACGTGATAAAAATAGCCGGTGCGTCCGTCATGTCCGCAGAGGATATCGCCGATGATCTGCCCGTTCTGGACGGCCACCACGCTGGTGGTAGGATTTCGCTTAAGGAACCGCTCCACGCCCTCCCGGGAATCGTCGATGGAGCGGATGCCGAAGCCCTGGATCTTCGTCCACAGCCGGTAAACCCCGTCATAATCCTCCGGAACCATCTCCCGGATAATAATGTCCAATGTGCCTGCCATAGGTTTTTTGCTCGCTTTCTTACAATTTAAAACTTTCTCAGTGAAACGCTGATTAAATCACCGTTTCCTTAGAACCTCCGGTGGATGTGCACGGAAAACGCTTTAATCAGCGTTTCCCTAAGGGAACATGGGAACCAGCTTCAGTCCTTTATCCTCCGGCAAACCAAACATCAGGTTCATGTTCTGGATGGCCTGACCGGCGGCGCCCTTTACCATATTGTCCATGGCGCCCATCATCACTACCCGGTTGGTTCTGGGATCCAGCTTAAAGTTCACATCCACAAAATTGCTACCCTTGATCCAGCGTGTCTCCGGGCACACATCCTTTTTCAGCACCCGCACAAAGCGCTCCTTCTCGTAGTACCGGTCATAGATTTCCTTGACCTCCTCGTAGGAAACCTTCTTGGTCAGGGTGGCGTAGGCCGTTACCAGGATTCCCCGGTCCATGGGAGCCAGGTGGGGGGTAAAGCTGATGGTCACCGGCTTTCCTGCCGCATAGGACAGCTGCTCCTCAATCTCCGGGGTGTGACGGTGACCGGCCACGCCGTAGGCCTTCATGCTTTCATTGACCTCACAGTACAGATTCGCCACCTTGGCCCCTCTTCCGGCTCCAGACACGCCGGACTTGGCATCAATAATCAGGGTGGACGGATCAATGATGCCCTCCTTCACCAGCGGGTACACCGAAAGGAAGGAGCAGGTGGGATAGCAGCCCGGATTGGCAATCAGCCTTGCGCTGCGGATCTTTTCCCGGTTCACCTCCGGCAGGCCGTAAACGGCCTCGCCGATAAACTGGGGGCTGGGGTGATGAATCTTATACCACTCCTCGTACACTGCCGCGTCTTTGATGCGAAAGTCCGCGCTCAGGTCAATAACCTTGGCCTGAGACAGGATCTCTTCATTAATTAAGGAAGCACAAAGTCCCTGGGGCGTTGCGGTGAAAATCACATCCGCCTCTTTGGCAATCTCCTCCATATCGTCCCCGCGGCACACATCATCCGCAATCTGGTACATATTCTGATAAATATCGCCGTAGTCCTGATCCACATAGCTCTTTGACCCGAACCACACAATCTGAACGTCATCTCTCTGCAGGAGAAGCCTTGCTAACTCCCCGCCTGCATAGCCTGTGGCGCCGATAATTCCTACCTTAATCATCCTCTTGTTCTCTCCTTATTCGTTTTCTTATGCTCTGTTTTTTAACTCGGCTTTCTTAAGCTTGGTTTTCTTCTTTCTTTCATTATAGAGCATTTTTCTGAAATGAAAAGCTTATTTTCCTCCCGAGGAAAGATTTTATAATTATACATCTACAATGTATATTATGCAACTCATTTTTTCAAAATCTTTATTCTCCGCCCTGCCGGGTACATTTTTCTCCTTAAATAAAGGAAGTCCGGCGCACAGACCGTCCTGCTTTCTGCCGATGCAGCTGAAAATCCTCAAAAATCTTCCTGAAATCCTTGATTTCTCCCGGAAAATTCAGCTGGCCGCTCATCTCTTTCCCTTCTTCTTGGCAATTCCTCTCGAATATCTCTGGATGAGCGGGAAAAAACCGGCAAATTTCTGCTTGCATTTTTTCACATTCTGTTGTATATTTATGAAAGCTTGATGAACACAATCAACCGTTCAAGTATACAGAAAATCTGCATGCGCCCTGAATGAGCATCGTCCATCCGGCGGCAGGATTTTCATAGCAAACAACAGGAGGAACGTCATGAAAGAGAAAGTAATTTTAGCCTATTCCGGTGGTCTGGACACCACCGCCATCATTCCGTGGCTTAAGGAGCATTTTGACTACGAGGTAATCTGCTGCTGCATCGACTGCGGCCAGGGAAATGAGCTGGACGGCCTGGAGGAGCGTGCCAAATTATCCGGTGCTTCCAAGCTGTACATCGAAGATCTTACCGATGATTTCTGTGACAACTATATTATGCCCTGCGTAAAGGCTGGCGCTGTTTATGAGAACAAGTACCTGTTAGGCACCTCCATGGCCCGTCCGGCCATCGCCAAGAGACTGGTGGAAATCGCCCGCAAGGAAGGCGCTACCGCCATCTGCCACGGCGCTACCGGAAAGGGAAATGACCAGATCCGTTTCGAGCTGGGCATCATGGCCTTGGCTCCCGACTTAAAGATCATTGCCCCCTGGAGAATGACCGATATCTGGACCTTCCAGTCCCGTGAGGATGAGATGGAGTACTGCAAGCAGAAGGGCATCAACCTTCCCTTCTCCGCCGATTCCAGCTACAGCCGCGACCGCAACTTATGGCACATCAGCCATGAGGGCCTTGAGCTGGAGGATCCGGCCAATGAGCCCAACTACAAGCACATGCTGGTGCTGGGCGTGACCCCCGAGGAAGCTCCCGATGAGCCGGAGTACGTGACCATGACCTTTGAGAAGGGCGTTCCCACCAGCGTAAACGGCGAGAAGATGAAGGTATCCGACATCATCCGCAAGTTAAATGAGCTGGGCGGAAAGCACGGCATCGGCATCGTGGATATCGTGGAGAACCGTGTTGTGGGCATGAAGTCCAGAGGCGTTTACGAGACTCCCGGCGGCACCATCCTGATGGAGGCACATCAGCAGTTAGAGGAGCTGGTATTAGACCGGGCTACCATGGAAGTAAAGAAGGATATGGGCAATAAGATGGCACAGATCGTGTACGAGGGCAAGTGGTTCACTCCTCTGCGCGAGGCTGTTCAGGCATTTGTAGAATCCACTCAGGAGTACGTAACCGGCGAAGTGAAGTTTAAGCTTTACAAGGGCAACATCATCAAGGCCGGCACCACCTCTCCCTACACCCTGTACAATGAGTCTCTGGCCTCCTTCACCACCGGCGATCTGTACGATCATCATGACGCCAGCGGCTTCATCACCTTATTCGGCCTGCCCTTAAAGGTTCGAGCCATGAAGATGGCTGAGGCAGCTAATGAAAACGAAAAATAATTTGAGCTGAATATACAGATTAAACGTGAATCGCCCTGTTTCTCCGGACTCTGGCAGGATTTCTGCCGGGGTGGAGAAGCAGGGCGGTTTTTTAATCTATACTTCGTCACTTTTATGCTTCAGACAGATATGGTTTCAGCCGTTCGATCAACTGATAAATTTTTGTTCCCGGAGCTGATTTTGACGGTGGCCTTCCTTGATTTATGTTCTCCAGCCGTTTTGCATTGGCAATGGCAAAATCCATAAAGGGATAAAGGATTTTATACATATCCTCACGATTTTTCCTGTACTCTCCCGCTCCAATCGAAGTCAGCCATTGAGTCAGTTTAGGCCAGTATGCCGTGCGGTGAATATCGGACTGCATAAAACTAAAATGCAGCAAATACCATAATTCCACACACTGATTCGACCAGAGGGCATGATATTCCGTATCTTCCGTGCTGTGCTCTCGGCAAAGCTCCACAACGCAGTCAATATGTTCTGCGGGAAAATCATCCGTATCATAAACTACCCACACATGACGATATCCATTCGCACTTTCCAACGCCCTCTGCCTGGCCTTCCAAAACAGACGAATCGTATTATCTCCTTCACCAGCAATCTCCAGCTGTATTTTCTCTCGATACTGACGGTTGATTATCTCTCTGATTGCTTCAAAATATACCGGTTCTGTGTTTGTCCCTTCGGATACAATCAAATGATATTCTGGCTGAATTTTCATTTCCCGGTCCATCCTGGGTTTCATCCAAGCCTTCCCCAGATCACTTTTCTTAAGCGGTTTCAGGCTCAATCCCATTCACCTCCGCTCAGCATATTCTGCAGATACGGATCTGCACCATACCGTCCTTCCAGATACTGCTTATCAAATGCCGCCGTGCTGTTGACCCGTTCATTATCCTCCCGGCGGATTTCATAAAGGGAGTAAATCTCACTGCTGTGGTTTTGATCCAATGCAGCAAACCAGATCTCGTCTCTCCGAAATACCGTATTTTTCATCGTAGCCATATCATGAGAAGTAAATAAAAGCTGCGCTCCATGACGATTAATCTTTTGGTTCTTAAACATAGAAATCACATACCGAAGAAGCTTAGGATGAAGCTTCGCATCCAACTCATCGATAATCACCAGCCTTCCTTCCTGAAGGGCAACCAGCAGCACCGGCAAAGCAGCTATCAGCTTTCTCGTGCCGTCTGACTCGTGGTTAAAAGGCAGTTCATACTCCTTTTCTCCGATTCTGCGTTTCAAATACAGCTGGTTCTCCTTTTCATCCAGCCGGTAATCCTCTACATCGATCCCCATATCATTCAGAAGCAGGAGAATACGTGCTTTAAATTCTTCATCATCAGACACCATAATCTGCATTTCAGCCATTGGATTCGCATAGCTGCGGATTACGCAAGATTCAAACCACTCCTGCACCTCGGAAATAACCGGAATATTATAATTGATCGCTAGAAATGATAAAAACGGCATCTTAGCATTAATACTGGTATTCACATTTTCTTTTTTCAAAATCGTTCCCAGACTGATCTTTTCCCGATCCCGGTAAAAAATGTGCGCAGGCTTCTTGCCGCCAATCTTTTTTCTGTCCAGCGCTTCCCCATCGATCTCCTCCTTCAATACGGCAAGATAGTATCGGTACTCATATTCTTTCGTACGAAAAAATAGCTGAAATTCTGTAGGTTCCTTTGCAGACATCTCATCAAACAAGAACGGCTCCGCCCCTACTTTCTGCTGCACAATCAGGGCTTTCCGGTTCTTCTCCAGGTCATGAATAGGCTTTACCACAGCAGAAATCAAGCTGGCCAAAGCCAGCAAAAGATTAGTTTTTCCTCCCCCATTTGGGCCGTACACTGCGCTCACCGGCAGAAGGCTGCTGCACTTATCCTTCCTGATCAGGCTGTCTGCAAACTCAGGAATAGATGATGCCTGGAAATCAAAGGTTGTTTCTTCTCTATATGACTTAAAGTTACGGAATGAAAACTGACATAACATCTTCTTCACCTCCTGTTCTCATTGCTGCTTTCCAGCGCAAATCCGGCACAGAAAATACTTTAATCAGTATTTCCCTAATTTTAGCATGTATTCTTCACTATTTCAACTTTATATAGTATTTACAGAAAAATATTTTTATTTTCCAATATAAAACTTCTTTTTTCAACATTAATCCATTCCATCCGCACAAAAACAGGGCAGACAGCCCTCACTCCGGCCATCTGCCCTGCAAAAACTCCGTCTCTCTTAACGGCTATCTTTTCTCTGCCCCCACTGCAATTAAGCCTGGCTGTCTCTTCCATACACCTCAATCTGGCTTAATGCCGGGAAGGGTGAGGGATCGTCAGCCTTGATCATATCGCTCATGCGCAGCCAGGTAATCCCCTTTTTCTCAATGGAAAATACGTGGGGCCGGCTGCTCTTCTCCATAGAAACCACTTCCTGGGTGCCGTCAGAGAAGGTAAAGGTCGCCTTCACCCACCAGTTGTCATGGGGGAAATCCGCCCGGGTATACAGCACAATCCGGTCAAAATCCACCGGACGGCCGAAAGCAAGGGTAATCTCCGCATCGTCCTGCATATTGATGCCCCAAGACTGATACGGCCACTTGCCGTGGGATGCATTGGCCACCACGCCGTCGATGGCATTTCTGGCAGCAAACACCGCCTCGCCCCGGGTCTCCACATTGGCAAAGACATGGGGGAAGCTTCCATTGTTTCCATGCTGGTCCATAACATTTTTCGCCAGATTCCGGTAAGCGGAAACCTCGTAGTCCTCAGCCTGACGAATGGTAAGATAATGGCGGTCTCCTGCAAAAGCCTTGGGATTGTAGGAAATACGCGCATCACCAAACGGAATGGTATACAGCATATAGGGCCGGGTAAGGTACACCATGGCCTCATCCATAGCATCATCAATACGGATCACATAAAACCGATTTATCTCGTTCACCGAAATATGAATGGTATCGCCCGGGGCGTATTCTTCCTTAAATACCAGGACAGCCAGTCCCTCTCCTTCTGCCTCAGCTCTGACTGTACCCATCATATCACGAATCGCTATTTTCACCTCAGACATAACACGTTCCTCCCTGTATTCGTCGTTTTTTAACGCTTTAACCATTATAGCAAGGATTTGCGCAGAAAAAAATTGTCTTTCTTCCGAAAATTAAATTTTTTTCTGGTTTTCTTGGTAAATCTTTCACAAGCAGCCAGATTTTCAGCCTTCTCCGCGCCCCGCGGCTTATACTCCCGCGGCTCATACTCCCCGCGGCTCATACTCCCCGCGGCTCATGCTCCCCGCAGCTCATCCTCTCCTGCGGCCCTTGCTCCCCTGCTGCTCTTGCTCCCCTGCTGCCCTTGCTCTCCTGCTGCTTCTGTTCCTCTGTTAATCCTACTCCGGCTTCCTCTGGCGGTCTCCGGGCTGCAGGTGCTCTGCAAGCGCCAGTATCTCCTGATCGCACCGATCTGTGCAAACAACCAGCTCCAAAGCCGGCATCTCCGTCATGGCCATTGCGCCCATGATGGACTTGGCATCCACCAGCATATCGCCGCTTTTTAACTGGATGTCATATTCAAATTCGCTTGCTACATTAACCAGCTTCACTACGTCTTCCGCATTTTTTAATTCGATGGGAAATGTCTTCATATCTGTTTTCGCCTCCCTGCCTGCCATGTCCTGGCTGCCGAACCTGCAATCAAAGCTTCTTTCGCTCATCCAGCTGTCTGCGCCAGACCGCGATCGCCTCCTTCATGGCCGCCTCGCCTGGAGCGCCGGTGGTAATCCGCTTTTCCACACAGGTCTTTAAACTGATCGCCTCGTAAATATCCTCCTTGAATACTGGGCTGATGGCCTGAAATTCCTCCAGCGTCATCTCATCCAGCGCAATCCCCTTATCGATACAGTACAGTACCAGCTGTCCTACGATTCCATGAGCATCCCGGAAGGGAACGCCGTTCTTTACCAGATAATCTGCCGCGTCGGTGGCATTGGTAAAGCCATTCTTTGCGCTGGATGCCATCACGTCCTTGCGGAAGGTGATGGTAGAAAGCATGCCAGTAAACAGAAGAATGCAGCCCTTCACCGTATCCATAGCGTCAAAGGTCAGCTCCTTATCCTCCTGCATGTCCTTATTATACGCTAAAGGCAGGCCTTTCATGGTGGTAAGCATAGCCATCAGCGCACCGTAAACCCGGCCTGTTTTCCCCCGCACCAGCTCGGCAATATCCGGATTCTTCTTCTGGGGCATAATGCTGCTTCCCGTGGAATAGGAATCATCGATCTCCACAAACTGGTACTCATTGGTATTCCAGATGATGATTTCCTCGCAGAACCGGCTTAAATGCATGGCAATGATGGACATGGCCGCTAAAAGCTCGATCAGGTAATCCCGGTCAGAAACCGAGTCCATGGAGTTTAAGGTCGGGCCGTAAAAGCCAAGAAGCTCTGCCGTGTATGCCCGGTCCAGAGGATAGGTAGTGCCAGCTAAGGCTCCGGAGCCCAGAGGGCAGTAATTCATCCGCTCATAGATGTCCCGAAGGCGTCCCCGGTCTCTGGAAAACATCTCATAGTATGCGCCCAGATGATGAGCCAGGGTAATCGGCTGCGCCTTCTGCAGATGGGTAAAGCCCGGCATAAAGGTGTCCAGATTTTCCTCCATCCGCTTTAACAGTTCTTCCAGAAGAGCGTACAGAAGATGGTCCATCTCCTTGACCTGCTCCCTGGTGTACAGCTTCATATCCAAAGCTACCTGGTCATTGCGGCTGCGGCCCGTGTGAAGGCGCTTTCCGGCCTCACCGATGCGCTCCGTCAGCGTCTCCTCGATGAAGGAATGGATATCCTCAGCTCCTGGAGCTATCTCCAGCCGCCCCTCCTCAATATCTGCCCGGATACCCTCCAGTCCGGCAATGATTGCCTCCTTGTCCTCCTGGCTTAAAATCCCCTGCCTGGCAAGCATCGTCACATGGGCGATACTGCCCTGAATATCCTGGCGCCAGAATTTCTGGTCAAAGGATAAAGATTCATTAAAATTGTGAACCAGCTGATTCGTTTCTTTCGTGAAGCGTCCGCCCCAAAGTTTCATCTCTTTTGTTCTCCTTCCGGAATTTCATTCTTGTAATCATCTTCCTGCAGGCAATCCTTGCCGCTGCAATCATTTCTTCCCCGCAGGCAGCCTTTTCCGCTGCGGTCATCGCTTTCCCGCAGGCGGTCTTTTCCACTGCGGTCATCACTTTCCCGCAGGCAGTCTTTTTCACTGCGGTCATCGCTTTCCCGCAGGCAGTCTTTTCCACTGCGGTCATCACTTTCCCGCAGGCGGTTCTGCGTCCTGGCCATCGTCCATGTCCCCGTCAAAATACAGGTCATCCTCCAGATTAAAGGCCATCTGCAGATCCATGGAAAGGTCATCGTCCAGATCCTCATCCAGCCAGCCCTCATCGGCTGCTGCAGTCTCCTGTCCGGCATATTCGCCGGCTGCCTTTCCCATCCTCCTCCTTCGATGGCAGGACAGGCCAAAGGCCGCCCCAATGCAGAGAATGCTGGCGCCGCTGAGCAGCAGCCCTGCTTTAAGCCCCGGCGGGAAATAGGTGAGCGTAATGCTGTGGGCGCCCTCCGGTACATCAAAGCCCAGGAATGCATCCAGAACCTTCCGCCCCGTCACCGGGCTTCCGTCCACCAGGATGGTCCAGCCTTTATCATAGGGGATGCTGGTAAATAAGGTTCCGCTTTCCGCCGCCAGGACAGTCCCCTCGATCCGGGTATCCTGCCAGCGGGTGACCGTAAGGCCGCCGTTCTTTAAGCTCTCGTAAACCTCCCTCAGTGCCTCCTCCTCAAAACGGTAGGCTCTGGCATCCAGAATCTCATTGCCCGAGCAGGTAATCAGCACCTCTTCCCCGGCTGGAAGCCAGCCAAGCTCCAGGAGATATCCCCGGTTCACATGTTCAAAGTTCCGGCTCTCCTCCCCGGTGCTTACATCAACCTCCTCAATGGCCTTATTAATCACGTAAACGTAATATTCGCCGTCCCGCTCCGGCGTAAAGCTGAAGCTCTGGCCGTTTACCTCACCCCAGGCGTCCGTGAGCACCGGGCTGCATCCCAGCAGATAGGCAAACTGATTCTGCACCTCCGCAGGCGTCCCGGAATTCATGTAAAATTCTGACTCCAGCTCCTCTGGCAGCATAAATCCCAGAGGAAGGGTGCAGGCATTTTCATAAAGATAGGTTTCCCCTGACTCCGCTATAAAGTTTAACAGCGAGGATTCATGGGGAATAGTGGAATACAGGGCATACCGGACGGAAAGGAGGGAATTGACCAGAGGCGTACTTCCCGTAATGCTGTAGGCGTTTGTGGAGCTCTCGCATCCCATTCTGCGGAACCAGTCAGAAAGATCCGCATTGGCCACGGAGGAAAACAGCGACACTGACGGGAAATTCATCCAGGCCCCGTCATTTTTCGTCTTTCTTGTGATCTTTTCCACCCGATAAAAGGTGTCCTTGGGAACAGCATTCTCCATAAGCTCCCGCACATCCTCATTGTCCCGCACATAGGCCGCCCGGCTGGTGGTGGTCACGCTGGTGACCGTGGTGTTGATGGCCGCCTCCACCGATACCAGGCCCAGTGCCAGAAGCACAAGCACATTCCGATTAAAGCCCCGCTGGTGCAGGTACAGAAGCCCTGCATAAAGCGCCAGGAAAAGGATGGCTGCATAAAACACAATAAAGTGAAAGGCATCATCCGTCACCGTCTTCTCCGCCACCAGCACGAAGGCCGCCGCTCCCCAGAAAGCCAGAACCCGGTGCTTCCAGGGGATATAATCCAGCTTCTCATAGGCATGAAAACACATGGTCAGCAGCAGGCAGATGTAAATAAAGGACTGACGGCAGGGCAGGCTGTTTGGATAGTGGAAGCCATGCCAGATAAAATTCAGCACGTTCACGGAAAAGCTCAGGTAGAAAAACAGCAGCAGGCTGCAGCACACCGCCTTCTCCCGCACCGGGATCTTCCGGCACACCAGATACAGGAGAAAAAACATCAGCACCGCCACGCCGCAGTAAAGATTCGGCCAGTGATCCAGGCCGATCTCCACCTCCACATTCCCCATATGCCGGGCAATCATGTCAATGATGGAAAAGTAAGAGGAAAAGGTCTTGGGGAAGGTGCTGCTTCCCGATGCGGTGGACTGCAGCGCCATCACCTCCGGCACCAGCACCGCCGCCGCAAATCCGCCTGCTCCCAGTGAACTTAAGGAAAAACGCAGGAATGCCGCCCCATACTCCTTAAGGGTCTTTCTCCTCTCCATGATCAGAATCGCTGGAAAATACAGCACCATAAAAATACAGATCATGATGGAGATATAGTAATTCGATAAAATGGACAGGCCCAGACAGATACAGTACATGCCCCACCGTCCCTCCTTCACCAGCCTTTCCAGGCCCAGAAGGATCAGCGGAAAGAGAACGATGCAGTCCAGCCACATGATATTCCAGCTGTAGGCCGCCATATATCCTGACAGCGCATAAAATATGCCGAAAAACGCCGCCCCGAAGCTTTTGCAGCAGAAATGCTTCCGCAGATAATAGGTCTGGGAAAGCCCGGCCAGCCCGATCTTAATCACAATCAGATAGGTCATGAACTCGATGATCAGACCCTTGGGGCAAAGAAGCAAAAGCCAGTTAAAGGGGCTCGCCAGGTAGTAGGCATAGAGGGCAGCGAAATTAATGCCCAATCCCACATCCCAGCTGTAAAGAAGGCTCCCGCCATGCCGGAGCTTGTACTGAAATTCGGAAAAAAATGGTGCGTACTGATGGTACATGTCCGTGCGCAGGAAGCTCTCCTCCCCAAAAGGAAAGATCCCCCGCTGAATAAAAATAATGATCATCACAAGGACAGGCACAAGAAAAGCCGCCGCGTAAGCATCGCCTGGCTTAATCAGTCCCTCATCCAGGTATCTTAAGCTGCCCCGGCCCCGTCCGGCAAAGCCCTCCCGGCCGTCATGTCCGACAGCCGCAAGGCTGGCTCTTCCGCCGCGCAGCCGCCTGGCAATGGGGCGCTGCTTCTCTGGCTTACTCCCCGGCAGATCCGCCTCCGCCTCAGATTTCGGCGCGCTCCCTTCCAGCCCATCTGCTTTCTTTATCCTGACTGCACTCTCCACCCTCTCATTTCGGTTTTCCATCTGCAATATGGCTTCCTCCAATTCCTGAGAAATCTTTTCAATATCCGGAGCCTTCATCTTCTCTTCCCCTTCACATCCAGTCGCTGCGCCCCTGCCATTTCCGCACCAGACAGCAAAAGGCGCCGCCTCAGGCAGGAAAAAGGCTTATTTATCCTTAAATATCCAAAGCTTGCTGAATACATAATTTACCACCAGATTTACGGCAGAAACCACGGCTTTTGCCAGATACAGGCCAGCCTCAAAGCTTCCCAAGTAAAAACCGCCCCAGCCCAGGGTATCCACCAGAAGAATCATCAGAATCATGGTCAGTATCCCGGAAAAGGCTCTGGCCGCAAAAAAGCTCCACCACTCCCGCCAGAGATAGGCGGCCTGGAACTGATAATTCCGAAAAACAATCAGCTTATTGGACACATAAGCAAAAATCACGGCGGCCAGCCAGGAAAGGGCGGTGGAAATCCGGTAATCCATCTGCACGCTTTCATTCAAAAGGCCAAACACGCCCCAATCCACCAGCGTGGTCAGCACGCCGCAGATCAGATAACTGACCGTCTCATAATTTACACATTTTTCCCATATCTTCCGCAGCATGTTCGCACTCCTGTCATTTCTGTCTCACAAAGACGCTTTATCCTGTAAATTTTTGTCTGCCGGAATCTGCTGTCCGGCTCTTACATCATTGTATTATACCGCCGGCTAAAAGTAAAGCGCCGCCTGGCCGTCATTTTGCCAGAAGAGCCTCGGCTCCGCTGGTATAATGGATCTCATAATCCTCCGTAATAAAATACCCATAGACGCCGTCCATGGACTCTGCCAGCTCCATCCCTTTTTCCAGCCCCAGGGAAAAGCAGGAGGTGCTGAGGGCGTCTCCGTCCACCGACTGCGGCGAGACGATGGTCACTGCCAGAAGGCCATTCTCATAGGGATAGCCGTCAGCAGGATTCAACAGGTGATGATAGTTTACTCCATTCACCTCAAAATGCCGCTCATATACGCCGGAGGTCACCACAGAGCAGTCCTCGATGGTCAAGGCAGCAATCGTCTCATTCCGGTCCGCAAAAGGCATCTGCAGGCCGATCTTAAAGGGAGTCCCGTCGGGGCGGCTCCCCACGCAGAGTACATTTCCGCCCAGATTGATGGTGGCGCTGGTCACGCCGTTTTCCAGGAGATATTCCTTCATCCGGTCTGCAATGTACCCCTTGGCAATGGCCCCCAGATCGATGGCAGTATCCGGCGAGGACAGGAGCACATGATTCCCCTCCACCTGTACATTCCGGTAATCTACACGCTCCACAGCCTCAGCAATAGCCTCCGGTTCCGGCACAATTTCCTTTCCTCCGGAAAAATCCCAGAGGGAGGACAGGGGTTCAATGGTAATATCAAAGGCCCCTTTTGTCCGCTCTCCGTAATCCAGGCCCATCTGAATCAGCTCCGCCGTCCGCACGGACACCTCCACCGCATCCTCCCCGGCAGCCCGATGGTTGATGCGGCTGATGTCGCTGGTCTCTATGGTTGTGCTGAGAAGCTCCTCATACTGCCGGCACAAATCCAGGCTTCCATCCAGTACATCCTGATCCTGGCCGTCATAAAGGGTCACCGTCACAAAGGTATTTAAAAGAAAGGCGGAACGGCTTAAGGGCTCCGATGTCCCGGCCTGGGCAGTCCGGCCTGACGGGATATCTCCTGTCTGGCGGCATCCGGAGAGCATGCCGGATGCCATGCTGACTGCAAGAATAATCATCGCCGCAGACACAGCCCTTTTCCTGTCCATCCTGCCATTTCTGCCTGTCCTCCAGTTTCCCTCTCTATTCGTCATTCGCCTGCATCCATGCCGGTACTTCCTCATCCGTCTGCATTCCTCCCGGTAATTGTAATCGTCTGTCTGCCAGTCTTTTCTGCTGCCATTTTCCCGCCGCCATTTTCCCACTGTCATTTTCTCGCCGCCTAACGTTCCCACGCCTCCCGGGCCTTCCTTGGCCGCCCGATCACAAAGCGCATGGTGTACCAGTAGGCGCCCCACAAAAAGATCCCGGCCGTAAGCCAGGCGGAGGCATCGCACAGGCATACGCCCACATAGCTGTCAAGCTTTACAGCGATCACCGCCGCCACAAGGCGGCTTACCAGCTCCACCACGCCGCCCATCATAGGCAGAAGGCCGTACCCGCTGCCCTGAAGGATATTCCGGAAAATAAAGATCAGTCCCAGGGGAATAAAGAACAGCACGCAGATATTAATGTAGGTCTGGGCATAGCCCATGATCTGCTCCAGGTTCTCTGACACAAAAAGCCGCACGCCAAAGGGCGCAGCAAGCACCAGGATAACACCACCCACCACCGCGTAAACTGAGCTCATGATTACAGACGCCCGGACGCCCTGGCGGATTCTTCCCCAGTCGCCCTTGCCGCTGTTTTGGCCCGCATAGGTAGCCAGCGCCTGTCCCATGGATACAAGCGGCTGCGTAGCCAGGGTCTGCAGCTTCCCCGCCGCAGTGTACGCGGCCACCGCCGTGGATCCAAAAAGATTCAGCGCCGCCTGCATGATAATGGTGCCCACCGCCGTAATGGAAAACTGCAGCGCCATGGGAATCCCGATGCTGATCTGATTCCGGCTGTCCAGTGCATTAAGCCGCCACTGATCCGCCTCCGGATGAAGGAGCGGCACCGCCTTTGCAATGTAAAGCAGACACAAAAGGCCAGAAATACCCTGAGAAATCACCGTAGCCAGAGCCGCTCCTGCCACTCCCATCCGAAACCAGATGATCAGAAGGAGATCCAGCACCACGTTGCAGCCGGCAGAAAGGGCCAAAAAGTACAGCGGCACCTTGCTGTTTCCCACGCTGCGCAGGAAGCTGGCAAGCAGATTGTACAAAACATTGGCCCCCAGACCGGCACAGATAATCCAGATATACCGGTAGGCCTCGTCAAAAATATCCTCCGGCGTATTCATCAGGCGCAGAAGCCCGCGCATTCCCGCCGTGCTGATGACCGTCAGGACAACCGTAATCAGGATGGCTAACAGCGCGCCGTTGCCTACGCTGCGCTTCATGCCCCGTATGTCCCCCGCGCCGAACCGCTGGGCCGTAAGGACCGCAAATCCGGAGGTCATTCCCGTCATAAATCCAATAATCAGAAACATAATGGTGCCGGTAGCCCCCACGGCCGCCAGCGCCTGGCTTCCCACAAATCTTCCCACAATAATGGCATCCACCATATTGTAAAACTGCTGAAGCACATTTCCCGCCACAATAGGCAGCACAAAGCGGAAGATCAGCCCCGCCGGCCGCCCTTTTGTCATATCCAGTTCCATTGCTGTCTTTCTCCTAAGTAAATTATTTTGCGCTCTGGGGAAGCATCTCGCCCTATCCCCCGCCTACTGTCCGCACTGGCCGCCGTCTTCCTGGGGAAGGAGGGCGGAATAGGTATTCTTCACCTCTCTCAGGATGCACCGTGTCCGGGTATTCCATACCCCGGGAATGGATTTGATCCTCCGGTATACCTCCTCTAACTCCTCCGGACTGCGGCAGCAAAGCCGAAGGGAAAAATCAAAATCCCCGGTAACACAGCAGCAGGAAATCACATTGTCATCCCTGCAGATTTCCTTAATGAATCCCTCATGATATTTCGGATGCTCCAGGCTCACATCCATACCGGCCGCTACATTCTGCCCCATGGCCTTATCGCCGGTAATAATCGTGTACTGTTTGATCACACCGCCATCCTCCAGCTTCTTGATCCGGTCAAGGACAGCAGACACCGACAGATGGATCTCCTTTCCAATATTCGATGCCGTCTCCCGTCCATTTTCCCGAAGCAGCCGAAGAATCTGGTAATCCAGATGATCCATATTTATCCTCCCCAGTATCTTGCAAAGCCGTTCTCTGAAATAGTTACACCGCTTATTTTAGCATTTATCATGAAAATTACAAGCGGGGAATGTGC
>JAGHER010000078.1 GCA_017889125.1 Lachnospiraceae bacterium | reverse complement strand
CTCTCCTCCCCCATAACAAACCGCACAAATACCGCTGACGCCGTAAGCATCATCAAAAGCGAATCATTTGCCGCCACCGCAGCCGCATCCTGACGAAGACCAAAGAGAAGGAACACCAGCACCGCCGACACTCCGCCGCCCATCAGAATCAGTGGGCGGTATTTTTTGCTGCATGGGCAGGTGAGAAAATATCCCAGAATAAAGATCCCCGTCCAGGAAAAGAGGAAGGAATCAAAGGCAAAGCCCAGATTTGCCAGATACGCTGCGGTCTTTATCCCTGCTCCAAAGAAAATCAGCGCCGCCATCCCACAAAATACCCTGTCCGGCAGATTCCGGAAAAGCCACCGTAAGAATGGCACCCCGAGATAAAGCCCCGCCATCACATACACCAGCCAGAAATGAGGCACCAGCTCCACCGGCCCCGAAATCACCGTCTTAAACCCATCCAGGATAGAGGACGGCGAGAAGGAAAGGAGCCCCGAGCGGCGCAGATAAAAGAAATAATAAAGCACCATGGGAATCAGCACCTTAGAAAACCGCTTCTGGTAAAAGGCCCCCACCGATTCCTCCCGCCAGGGAAGAAGCAGAGCGCCGCTGATCATCACAAAAAGCAGATTGCAGCACAGCCCGACACCAGAAAATCCGGTGAGCAGAAACCAGCGCACCGGCGGCATGGAATTCGGCGACATCGCCGCTCCCTCTAAGACAGCAGAAGCCGCCCCTTCCATACTGTGAACCAGAATCACCAGAAATGCCGCCAGAAAACGAAGCTTGTCCAGATATGCCTTCCTTCCAGCACCAGTCATATCCAGCCCCAGAAGATAGGCTCCGTATCCGGCCCAGCTCCTTCCCAGCCGGGCTTTCTCCCTCCGGTGGATTGCCGCCGCAAGCACCGCCAGCGCTGCCAGCACCAAAAGCTTTGCCCCTTCCTTCATCTGCACCGCTCCTTTCCTCTCATCGAATGTCCGCCGCCTCTCTCCTACACTGTCTGCCCCCAGGTCTTCAGCCACCGCCGCCGCTCCCGGTAATCGGGAAGCACCTTCTCCACCTCCGCCCAGAAGGCCGGAGAATGATTCATCTGCTTTCGGTGAGCCAGCTCGTGAACCACCACATAATCCAGCACCTCTTCCGGCATCAGGATCAGCTTCCAGTGAAAGTTCAAATTTCCCTTTGCACTGCAGGAGCCCCATCGGGTTTTCGCCGCCCGGATGGTGATCCGCCCATAGGAAACGCCCATAATCCGGGCGAACCAGGCTGCCCGCTCACTGATCCGCGCCCTGGCCTGCTCCCGGTAAAGGGCCTCCAGCTCCGGATGCTCCACATAATCCGGCACGCCCTGCTTTTCCCGTTTCTCCTGCCGCCGTTCCATCAGCAGGTATTTTTCCACAATCCACGCCTTCCGGCTCTCGGCAAACTCCCGGATTACCCCATCCTTCGTCCGATTGGGGACGCGGATCTTTACCTGCCCGGAGCCAAGGACCTCCAGACCCAGGGTTCGGCGGGCAGAATACACCACATCCATCAAAATCTCCCGGCGTTCACCCTGGAAAACAAATTCCAGCTTCAGCTGTTTTATCATTTTTTGCATCCCTCATGATCTCATCACTTTGAAAGAAGCCGGGGATTTTCCTTTAAGAAAATCTCCCGGCTGTATAAATCCGCCTTTTCATTCGCCTGTCAAAACACCGGTGGCCAGAAAACCAACCGACTCCGCTGTCTCCCCACAGGCCTTTCCCTAAAGCACATCCGACAGATGGGGCCGCAGCTTCTTAAACATCTTAAGTCCCACAAGCAGCACCGCCAGGGTCACCGCCCAATAATAAATGGTCAGCCTCGGCCGCTCCCAGAACCAGTTTCCCGTCAGCATACTGTCCCGGTAACCGGCCACAATGTAGTAAAAGGGATTCAGCTTAAACAGCGAAGCAAGCCACGGAAGCTCTTTGGTAAACATCCCCTCGTCATACATGATGGGCACCAGCCACATGCCAAACTGCAGGCAGATTCCCACGATCTGGGCCATGTCCTTGAAAAAGACATTTACCGCACTGGTAAAATAGCAGATCCCCAAAGCCAGCATACCGGCGGCAAAGGAATAGTAAACCACCTGAATCCACGTTGCCCTCGGCCACCAGCCGTAGCACAGATTCACGCCGAACATAATCACCACAAAGCAGGCATGAACCAACGCACAGGACAAAAGCTTAATGATGGGCAGCACCTCCACAGGAAAGACCACCTTTTTCACCAGATAGCTGTATTCCTGCAGACAGCCGGTACCGGTATTTAAGGTCTCGCTGAAGAAAAACCAGGGGACAATTCCCGGCACCAGCCAAAGCACATACGGCGCCGGTACCGGAGGCACGGATTTAAACCCAACGCCAAAGATCAGCGCATAGATAACCACCGTAACCACCGGCTGGATAAACATCCAGACCACGCCGAAATAGGAGCCCACAAAGCGCTTTCGGAAATCCGCCTTCGACAAATCCCAGATGATTTTCCGCTTCTGCATAATCTCTTTTAAGAGTGTCAGCACATAATTCATATAAACATCCGCTCCTTAGAACCGGAAGGTATCCTTAAGGCCTCCCCATTTCTGATCCTTCTCCGACTGGATCAGCTCCATGCCCTCGGGGATGGGCCACTGGATGCCGATGTCCGGATCATTCCACAGAAGGCCGCCCTCATCGCCGGGATGGTAAAAGTCCGTGCACTTGTAGACAAATTCCGCCTCATCAGAAAGCACCAAAAAGCCATGGGCAAAGCCCTCGGGGATGTAAAACTGCTTCTTATTCTCCGCCGTCAGCTCCACGCCGAACCACTTTCCGTAGGTCTTGGAGGAAGCCCGCAGATCCACCGCCACGTCAAAGACGGAGCCCCGGATCACCCGCACCAGCTTTCCCTGGGGGAACTGCTTCTGGAAATGAAGGCCCCGCAGCACGCCCTTTACAGACATGGACTGATTGTCCTGAACGAACCGCATGTTCAGGCCCTCTTCCTTAAAATCATTTTCATTGTAGGTCTCCATAAAATACCCTCTGGAGTCCGGAAACACCTTTGGTTCAATTACATATAAGCCCTCGATCTCACAGGGCGTTACCTTAATCTTGCTCATGCTCTCATCCTTTCTGCAGGCTTCCCTTCAGGCCACTCCGCCTGCACACGCTTATGCTCCGCTTTTCCTCTCCTGGAACCGCACATTTCTCCCTTGCCCTACATACACATCGGCACAATCACCGTCTGCCACAATGTGGCCAGAAGAAGGCCGGAGGAAACAGCCAGTACTCCCGTATGATACCATATATTTTTTATCCGCGCAATGATCAGCCGCGAATTAAACAGCATATAGAAAAGGAACAAAATCGGCAGATAGTACCTTCCCTGCACACCGGCAATCACCATCCTGCCCGGCTCGGTGTAGGCGATGTACATGGACGTCCACACCAGCAGGGCGCTTCCCCCTAACATGAGGAAAATCCACAGCTTCTGCCAGCCTCCAAGGCCCCGCCCCGCCGATGAGCGGGTGTCCGTAATCACCGCGTAGGCCGAAAGCCCCATGGCCAGCCAGGTAAAGGGGCTGTCCGCCAGATGCCCCTGCACGGAAAAAATATCCCGCCCAAAAAGCATCTTTGGCATAGCCGGAATAATGTTGGCAAAAAGCATCTTAAGATATCCCCAGAAATGCCCCAGGATATAGGTCATCTGCCCTGCCTCGCTGGTCTCCCCGCCCCGGATATCCCCGGTGGCGCTGGGCGCAATCAGCACCGGCAGCACGAAGGAGGCTAAAAGCCCCGCAAGAAGCACCAGAAAGCCTGCCCGCATAATGATCTTCTTTTCCCGGCGGTCAAATTTCTTCGCCGGAAGCAGCAGGCCGATCAGCACCATGGGCGCATACACCGCCTTTGCCGCGCACCCCAAGAGGAAGCACAGCAGGATAAACAGCCAGGATTTCCAGGTAATCGCCTTCTCCGGCGTAAGGATTTCCTTTAGCAGGCAGGCCGTTCCCAGATAAATCCATCCGGTCACCCAGGGATCATAGGAATAGGTGCAGGCCAGAAACAGCGATGTGGGCATCAGCCCGATCACCGTCATAATCACCTTTCCCACCGGCGTTTTGCGTATGGCAAAATACATTAGCGCCGCATAGCAGAAGAGATTCCCAAACCGCCCCAGAGTCAGCATAATGCCCCAGGGCACATGAAAGCCCTTACATAGCTTCAGCACCAGGGCCTGCCCCAGATAGGCCGGGATCGTTCCTGCGGGAATCTGCGGCTCCAGATGAATCTCCCCGGTCTTATAATTCCCGTTTTCATTGAGATAATCCCGCAGAGCCTTCTGCTCCATGGCCGAGCCCGGCTGGTTCTCCGGCCAGGAATCCAGGTTCGGCACCATCAGGCTGAATACCGTCTGGTTAATGTTCATTCCGCTGGGGAAGCTTGCCAGCCCCATGGCCCGGTACAGATGGGTCTCCTCATCAAAGCCCACCTTGTTGGCAGGCATAGCGCAGATGGTCAGGCTTCCCACCGCCAGGCACACCACCAGAAATCCCATCTCCAGATGCCGTGCAAGATAACCCCGGAAAAGCCAGAAAAAGGATCCCAGCCCCAGAATCACCCAGAAAAAGCCCACCCGACACCAGTTAAATGCAGGCACATTCCGCACCTGGAAGCCGGTAATGTAGAGGGGTTCTGCCGCCGCCTCCTCCCGTGTTCCCGCTTCCCCCAGCTGGCTCTTGTCCAGAGAAAGGATGATGGTCTCCACCCGCTTCCCGATGCGCACACTGGAGCGATCCGCCAGCTTATTGTTCCTGTCCTCAATCAGCAGATCCTGATCCGGGTCTGCCTCGCCGTAGGCATTGTAATAGCACACGTAAATCTTTGCATTCAACAGATGGTCATAATCAAACTGATAGACGAACCGGTCCACATACGTCCCATTCAGGCCGATGCTGATGGTTCCCTGATCCGCCGTCAGCAAAAGCCCTTTTTCCGTCCGCTCAAAGCCGTCGGAAGCCGCATGATCCAGAGAAATCTCCGCCACACCGCGGTTCTTCTGAGAAAGCACCGGCAGATTCCAGAAATATTCCAGGCCAAGGCCCACCACCAGGATCATCATTACCGCCAGGAAGTATTTCAGCCGCCGCACAGCCGCGCCGGGCGGCTCCGTCCGGGACTTTCTGTTCCGTTCGCCAGCCTTTTCGGGGCGTCCATCACTCTTTCCGGGCCGTCCGTCAAGCTTTCCGCTCCGTCCGCCACTCTTTTCGTTCCGCTTTTTCCCTCCCGGCCCCTCTTTCCAAAATCCGTCCTTCAGCTTCAGAGTCGGCGCCTTATTTTTCATCCTTCCACCTCATCTCTCACGGCTGCAGCCATGTCCACCGCCATTTCACCGGCGGCCTCTGCGTCTGCGCTTCCGCATCCTGCCTCAGTCATTCCGGAGCCAGCACCAGCCATTCCGCAGCCAGTCTCAGCTCCTGCCTTCTGCGCCTCCTCCTGCTCCAGCCGGGTAATGGCCGTGCTCTGAATCAGCTCCTTCACCTTCGTCTCCAGCTGGGAAATCCGGATGGTCATAGAAAATACCCGCAGTAAAAGCAAAAAGATAATAAACAGAAACAGAAAGTTTACCGTGGCGTAAATCCCCAGCAGATGGGCCAGGAAATCTGCCACCGGCGGAAAGAGACTGAAAATCACAAACATGACGGAAACCAGCACCCAGAAAATCGAATCCTCGATCTGCAGCCTGGCCCGCCGGATTTTATTTAAGACCATTGCCAGCGTTCCCGCAGACACCAGAATCAGCACCACGCGCAGCATCATTGTCATCATCGGCCATCCTCCTTCCAATAATTCCTGTTGGATGAACACCAGCGAACCAGCCCCTTCGGAAGCCTCCGATAACGGCGGCCAGCCAGATAGCCCATATATTTAAAGCCGCTCTTTACCACAAGCCCAAAAAGGAGCCAGGGTCTTCCGCTTTTTACCAGATACACGGCAGTACGCTTCACCAGCCGGATGCCTTCTCCTTCAGAACGAATCCCCTGAAAAACCTCGGGATGATCCGCCTGGGATACGGCCAGGTCAAAATTCCGCCGAAACTGCTGCATACAGCCATAATTGTGGGAATGCACCACCTTCGCCCCGGCCTGATAAACCACCGCATAGCCATTTTTTATGGCCCCTGCAGCAAAAATCATATCTTCATTAAAAATCGCCCGCTGGATAAAGCCGCCCAGCTCATCATAAATTTTCCGGTCATAGGCGCAGCACACATTGGAGCCAAAATAGGTCTTTATCCCCAGCACAGGGAGATCCGCCTTCGTCTTTACCCGGCTTTCCGCCGGATAATTAAAGGTTCGGGTATACCGCTCCACCGCGCCGCAGTCCGCATCGGGCAGCTGCCTGGCATACACCATAGCAGGGCGCTCACCCTTAGGCCCCCGCAGGGAAAATCCTTCCGCCAGACGCTCCACCAGATGAGAATCATGGGGCACCGCGTCATCGGTCATGCAGAGAAAGATATCCGCGTCGGAAAGGCTCACTGCCAGATG
>JAGHER010000077.1 GCA_017889125.1 Lachnospiraceae bacterium | reverse complement strand
GGTAGTTGTAGAAAATTTGAAGGAGCGGCTGCAGATCCTGCGTTCGGCCGATAAAGGCGCAATTTTGTAACTTTGGCTGTAACTTTGGGAGAAATATGTTGAAAAATGCATGCTCTTCGTATATAATGAAAAGTTGTGTAGGGTTTTAACTGACTTCTTAACGAAAGGACGTTATTAAGTGGAAAAGGACAATTTTTTAGAGAAGCTGAGCAAACTCGTTGAATTCGCCAAGACCAGGCACAATGCCCTGGATGCGTCGGAAATCAATGATTTCTTCGCCGGCGAGAGCTTGTCCCCGGAGCAGATGGATCAGATTTATAGCTACCTGGAGAACCGCGGCATTGACGTGGTTCCGGTACTGGATGAAAACGTATTATCTGACGATGCGCTGCTTCTGGACGACTCAGACGATAGCTTCATGAAAGATGCGGAAGATGAAGAGCTGGACATCGATCTGGACGCGGTAGATCTTTTGGAAGGCATCGGAACGGAGGATCCGGTCCGGATGTATCTGAAGGAGATCGGTACGGTCCCCCTGCTCAGCGCCGACGAGGAGCTGAGGCTGGCTAAGAAAAAGGCAGAGGGAGACGAATATGCCAAGGAACGTCTGATCGAGGCAAATCTGCGCCTGGTAGTCAGCATTGCCAAGCGGTATACGGGAAGAGGCATGAGCTTCCTGGACCTGGTGCAGGAAGGAAACCTGGGCCTGATTAAGGGCGTGGAAAAATTTGATTATACAAAAGGGTACAAGCTGAGTACATATGCTACCTGGTGGATTCGGCAGTCTGTGACCAGAGCCCTGGCAGATCAGGCCAGGACCATCCGCGTTCCGGTGCATATGGTTGAGACCATCAATAAGATGTCTAAGATGCAGCGGAAGCTGACTCTGGAGCTGGGCTACGAGCCCTCTGTCACTGAGCTGGCAGACGCTTTGGATATGTCTGAGGACAAGGTGATGGAGATCATGCAGATTGCCAGAGAGCCTGCCTCTCTGGAGACGCCTATCGGCGAGGAGGATGACTCCAATCTGGGTGATTTCGTGGCAGACAGCAACGTGGTTACTCCGGAGGGGAACGTGGAATCGGTGATGCTGCGTGAGCATATCGATGCCCTTTTAGGCGATCTGAAGGAGCGTGAGCGTCAGGTAATCGTGCTGCGCTTCGGCCTGGAGGACGGTCATCCCAGGACCCTGGAGGAAGTGGGCAAGGAGTTTAATGTAACCAGAGAGCGTATCCGTCAGATTGAGGCCAAGGCCTTAAGAAAGCTTCGCAATCCTGTGCGCAGCAAGCGCATTCGGGACTTTTTATAAGCTGCAGAGGTGATTTCCTGCAGCAATTGATTAAGGTGCAGAGATCAGAGGGCTGCCGCGCTGCAAAAGAGCGCGGCAGCCTTACGCTTTATCAGAGAGGAAAGCTTGCGGTTTTCCGGAGAAATTATGGAGCAGGGAAAGTATATGAATCAGAGAAATTATCAGAGGGAAATGGAGCAGATCATCAGCCGGAATGAGGCAGATGGGCGCGTTCCGCGGCTTCTTCTTCACAGCTGCTGCGCGCCCTGCAGCAGCTACGTGCTGGAGACGCTGAGCCGTCATTTTTTTATCACGGTGCTTTATTATAATCCCAATATATACCCGCCAGAGGAGGTGCGCTTAAGGGCAGATGAGCAGGAGCGGCTGATTGCCGCCATGCCCGCAGAGCACACTGTCACGTACCTGGAGGGGAGCTATGAGCCGCGGCTCTTTTATCAGGCGGTGGAGGGCCATGAGACGGATTCTGAGGGGGGAGAGCGGTGCTTCTTATGCTACCGCCTGCGCCTTGAAGAGGCCGCCAGGGAGGCCAGAGCCGGCGGATACGATTACTTTGCGACTACTCTTTCCATAAGCCCTTTAAAGAACGCAGCGAAGCTGAATGCCATCGGAGAGGAGCTGGCCAAAGAGTACGGCGTTGCCTATCTGCCTTCTGATTTTAAAAAGAAAAACGGCTATAAGCGTTCTACAGAGCTTTCGCGGGAGTACGGCCTGTACCGCCAGGATTACTGCGGCTGCGTGTTCTCAAAAAGGGAGAGGGACCAGAGGGTAGAAAAGGAAAAAGGGCTGGCATAAAAACTGGCATAAAAACTGCCTCAAAACCTGGGCGTTTTTCTTGACAGGAATAGTCATTTGTAATAAAATTGACCATAGAAGATTTCACAGGGGAATCTCGGGGAAATTAAATAATGACAAGATAAGGAGAGATACAACATGGTAAGCAAAACTTTAACCGTAGTGAATCCGTCCGGATTACATTTAAGACCCGCAGGCGTTCTTTCTCAGACCGCGATGAAGTTCAAGTGTGATGTGATCATCGAGTGCGGCGAGAAGAGAATCGTGGCAAAGAGCGTTCTGAATGTTATGGCAGCCGGTATCAAGTGTGGTACGGAGATCACCCTGATCTGCGACGGTGAGGACGAGAACGAGGCTCTGGCTACCATCACCAAGGCTATCGAGGATGGCCTGGGCGAGAAGTAATTTCATAATTGATCAGGTAATAAGGCGAAGAAGCTGTTCTGTGGAGGAGATGCCACAGGCAGCTTCTTTTTTTGCCCTGCATTTGCTGCTGGAAGAGTTTCTTCTGCTGGCAGCATGAAGACTTTTGGGAGCCGCGGCAAAAAGTGGAAGAATTGATTTTTAAAAGGACACAAAACAAGAATTAGCAAAGAAAATGACAGACAATTAAATATAAAATATACCATTAACAAATAATCTGACAATTAAAAGAAAAAAGTGATTTACAAACGGAAAATCCTGTAGTATTATCGTTCAGTATAAAAACACATCAGCCCTCCCCCCACATAAGGCACCCCGGCCCGGGACGTACAGGCTGAGAGAAAGAAAGGAAGAATGCTATGGAAGCAAGACAAAATCCGGCTGTTCCCGGACTCTATGATCCGCGGTTCGAGCATGACAACTGCGGCATCGGCGCAGTAGCAAATATCAAAGGCATCCGCTCCCACAAGACGGTGGACCAGGCCCTTCACATTGTGGAGAACTTAGAGCACCGCGCAGGCAAGGACGCGGAAGGAAAGACCGGCGACGGCGTCGGCATCATGCTTCAGATTTCGCACAAATTCTTTAAAAAGGCCGTCCGTCCCCTGGGCATCCAGTTAAGCGGCGCAGGCGAGTACGGTGTGGGCATGTTCTTCTTCCCCCAGGATGAGCTGTCCCGCAATCAGGCAAAAAAGATGTTTGAAATCATCGTAAAGAAAGAAGGCCTTACCTTCCTTGGCTGGCGGGAGGTCCCCAACCATCCCGAGGTCCTGGGAAAGCGGGCTGTGGATGTGATGCCCTACATCGCCCAGGGCTTTGTGGCAAAGCCTGCGGATGTGAAGGCGGGGCTGGATTTTGACCGGAAGCTTTATGTGGTGCGCCGGGTCTTTGAGCAGAGCAATGAGGACAGCTATGTAGTGTCCTTAAGCAGCCGCACCATTGTCTACAAGGGCATGTTCCTGGTTGGCGAGCTGCGGCAGTTCTTTGAGGATCTTCAGGATCCCGATTACGAGACGGCTATCGCCCTGGTGCATTCCCGTTTCTCCACCAACACCAACCCCAGCTGGATGCGGGCCCACCCCTACCGCTTCATCGTCCACAATGGCGAGATCAATACCATCCGCGGAAATGTGGACCGAATGAAAGCCAGGGAAGAGACCATGGAGACGGAATTTTTTAAGAATGACATGTATAAGGTTCTCCCCATCATCAACCAGGAAGGTTCCGACTCCGCCATGCTGGACAATGCCCTGGAATTTATGGTGATGAGCGGCATGGAGCTTCCCAAGGCGGTGATGATTACCATCCCGGCGCCCTGGCAGCATGACCGCTCCATGTCTCAGGAGGTGCGGGACTTTTACCGGTACTACGCCACCATGATGGAGCCATGGGACGGCCCGGCATCCATCCTCTTCACTGACGGCGAGGTGGTGGGAGCAGTTCTTGACCGGAACGGCCTGCGTCCCTCCCGGTATTACATCACCGACGACGATTACATGATTCTGGCTTCCGAGGTAGGCGCCATCGATATTGATCCATCCCATGTGGTGCGCAAGGACCGGCTGAAGCCGGGGCGGATGCTTCTGGTGGATACGGTGAAAGGCGAGCTGGTCAATGACGAGGACTTAAAGCAGAAATACGCCTCCAGCCAGCCCTACGGCGAGTGGCTGGATTCCCAGATCGTAAATCTGTCGGAGCTTCCTATTCCCAATAAAGGTGTTCCGGAGCTGGAGCATGACCAGCGTCTGCGGCTGCAGAAGACTTACGGCTATACTTACGAGCAGTACAAGACCATGATTCTTCCCATGGCCTTAAATGGAGCAGAGGCGGTGTCCGCTATGGGCGCTGACAGCCCCCTGGCGGTGCTTTCCCGGATGCACCAGCCGCTGTTTAATTATTTTAAGCAGCTTTTTGCCCAGGTAACAAACCCGCCCATCGATGCCATCCGGGAGGAGATTGTCACCTCCACCACCGTGTACATCGGCCGGGAGGGGAATCTGCTGGAGGATCTTCCGGAAAACTGCCATATTTTAAGTGTGAACAATCCCATCCTCACCAACACGGACATGTTAAAGATCAAGAACATGAAGAAGCCGGGATTTAAGGTGGAGACCATCTCCATCACCTATTACAAGAATACTTCCCTGGAAAAGGCGATCGAGCGCCTGTACCTGGAGGTGGACCGGGCACATAAGGATGGGGCGAAGATCCTGGTGCTGACAGACCGGGATATTGATGAAAACCGGGTGCCCATTCCCTCCCTGCTGGCAGTTTCTGCCGTCCATCAGCATCTGGTGCGGACCAAGAAGCGGACCAGCGTGGCGTTGATTCTGGAGAGCGGGGAGCCCAGAGAGGTACATCATTTTGCCACCCTTTTAGGCTATGGCGCCAGCGCTATCTGCCCGTATCTGGCCCATGAGTCCATCCGCTATCTGATTGAGACGGGGATGCTTGACAAGGATTACTATGCGGCGGTGAATGATTATAATGCGGCGGTTCTCCACGGCATCGTAAAGATCGCCTCCAAGATGGGTATTTCCACCATCCAGTCCTATCAGGGCGCGCAGATTTTCGAGGCTATCGGCATTTCCAAGGAAGTGGTGGACAAATACTTTACCAATACCGTCAGCCGGGTAGGCGGCATCACCCTGCGGGATATTGAGCGGGATGTGGATGCTCTTCATTCGGCGGCATTTGACCCCCTGGGACTGGATGTGGATCTGACCCTGGAGAGCGTGGGAAGCCACAAGCAGAGGGCGGGACAGGAGGAGCACCTTTACAATCCGCTGACCATTCACCTGCTTCAGGAGGCCACAAGGACGGGAAATTACGATACCTTTAAGGAATATTCCCAGGCACTTTACGGGGAGGATCAGATCCGGAACCTGCGGAGCCTTATTGATTTTAACTTCCCTGAGGACGGGGGAATCCCCATCGAGCAGGTGGAGAGCGTGGAATCCATCGTGCGGCGGTTTAAGACCGGCGCTATGAGCTACGGCTCTATCTCCCAGGAGGCCCATGAGACCCTGGCCATCGCCATGAACCGGCTTCACGGCAAGTCCAATTCCGGCGAGGGCGGCGAGAGCCTGGACCGTCTGGTTACGGGAAAGGATGGCGTAAACCGGTGTTCTGCCATCAAGCAGGTGGCCTCCGGACGATTCGGCGTAACCTCCCGCTACCTGGTGAGTGCGGCAGAGATCCAGATTAAGATGGCCCAGGGCGCAAAGCCCGGCGAGGGCGGACAGCTGCCGGGCAACAAGGTTTATCCCTGGATTGCCAGAACCCGCCACTCAACTACCGGCGTGGGCCTGATTTCCCCGCCGCCTCATCACGATATTTACTCCATCGAGGATCTGGCCCAGCTGATTTACGATTTGAAAAATTCCAATACCGATGCCCGGATTTCCGTAAAGCTGGTTTCCGAGGCTGGCGTGGGTACTGTTGCCGCTGGTGTGGCCAAGGCGGGGGCACAGGTAATCCTGATTTCCTCCTTTGACGGAGGTACCGGCGCGGCGCCAAGAAACTCCATCTACAATGCGGGACTTCCCTGGGAGTTAGGCATTGCGGAAGCCCACCAGACATTAATCATGAACGGCCTCCGGGATAAGGTAATCCTGGAGACTGACGGAAAGCTGATGACCGGCCGGGATGTGGCCATCGCCTGCATGCTGGGCGCAGAGGAATTTGGCTTTGCCACCGCTCCATTGGTAACCTTGGGCTGTGTGATGATGCGTGTCTGCAACCTGGATACCTGTCCTGTGGGAATTGCCACCCAGAATCCGGAGCTGCGCAAGCGCTTCAAGGGCAAGCCGGAATATGTGATGAATTTCATGCGGTTTGTGGCTCAGGAGCTGCGGGAGTACATGGCACGGCTGGGCGTGCGCACCGTAGATGAGCTGGTGGGACGCACCGATTTGTTAAAGAAGAAGGAGCATATCGCAAACAGCCGTGCTGCTCAGGTGGACTTAAGCCAGATCCTGGGAAATCCCTACGAGGGACAGAAGGTGGCCGGTTATTACGAGAAGCAGGCCTATGACTTTAAGCTGGAGGAGACGGTGGATCAGAGGATCCTTTTAAAGAAGCTGAAATCAGCCCTTTCCTCCGGTCAGAAGAGAAGCCTTTCCATGGATGTATCTAATGTGGACCGGACCCTGGGAACCATGCTTGGAGCAGAGATTACCAGACATTATCCGGATGGCCTTGCGGAAGATACCTTTACCGTAAGCTGTACCGGTTCCGGCGGACAGAGCTTCGGCGCATTTATCCCCAGAGGACTTACCCTGGAGCTGGTTGGCGATTCCAATGACTACTTTGGAAAGGGACTTTCCGGCGGAAAGCTGATCGTTTACCCGCCAACAGGCGTGAAGTTTAAGGCAGAGGAAAACATCATCATTGGAAACGTGGCCCTCTACGGCGCCACCAGCGGCAAGGCCTTTATCAACGGCGTGGCCGGTGAGCGGTTCTGCGTGCGTAACTCCGGCGCTACCGCTGTAGTAGAAGGCGTGGGCGATCACGGCTGCGAGTACATGACCGGCGGCCGGGTGGTGATCCTTGGGCCTACGGGCAAGAATTTTGCGGCCGGTATGAGCGGCGGCATTGCCTACGTGCTGGATGAGAACCGGGATCTGTATAAGCGGCTTAACAAGTCCCTGGTTTCCTTCGGCGAGGTGACCAATAAGTACGATGTGCAGGAATTAAAGTCCATGATTCAGGAGCATGTGGCCTACACCAACTCAAGGAAGGGCAAGGAGATTCTGGATCATTTCGGTGAATACCTGCCCAAGTTTAAGAAGATCATGCCTCACGATTACCAGCGGATGATGAACACCATCGTGCAGATGGAGGAGAAGGGCTTAAGCAGCGAGCAGGCACAGATTGAGGCATTTTACGCCAACATCAACCAGTAGGGAGGAGGATTCGAGATGGGAAAAGCAACTGGATTTTTAGAATTTGACAGAGAGAACACCAAAACCGCGGATCCAAAATCCCGGATTAAAAATTACAATGAATTTCATTTTCCCCTGTGCGAGAAGGAGCGGAGGAACCAGGGGGCCCGCTGCATGGACTGCGGCGTGCCCTTCTGCCAGTCGGGGATGATGATTAAGGGCATGACCTCCGGCTGTCCCTTAAATAACCTGATTCCTGAGTGGAATGACCTGGTTTACACGGGCAACTGGCAGCAGGCCTACAACCGGCTGAAAAAGACCAACAGCTTTCCGGAGTTTACCTCCAGAGTGTGTCCGGCCCCCTGCGAGGCGGCCTGCACCTGCGGCCTCAACGGCGACCCGGTGACGGTAAAGGACAATGAGCACGCCGTCATTGAAAAGGCTTACGCCGAAGGCTACGCGGCGGCCCGCCCCCCGAAGCTGCGCACCGGAAAGAAGGTGGCGGTGATCGGCTCCGGCCCTGCAGGCCTTGCAGCGGCGGACCAGCTGAACAAAAGAGGACACAGCGTGACGGTTTTTGAACGAAGCGACCGTCCGGGCGGCCTTCTGATGTACGGTATTCCCAATATGAAGCTGGAGAAGTGGGTAATTGAACGTAAGATTCAGGTGATGAAGGAGGAGGGAGTTTCCTTTGTGGTTAACGCCGATGTGGGACGGAATTACAAGGCCAGCAAGATCCTTAAGGATTTTGACCGGGTGATCCTGGCCTGCGGCGCCTCCAATCCCCGGGACATTAATGCTCCTGGAAGAGACGGCCTGGGCATCTACTTTGCCGTGGATTACTTAAAGGCTACCACAAAGAGCCTTCTGGACTCCAACTTAGAGGACGGAAATTATATTTCTGCCAAGGATAAGCATGTGGTGGTCATCGGCGGCGGTGACACAGGTAATGACTGTGTGGGAACGGCCATCCGCCAGGGCTGTGCTTCCGTGACCCAGTTAGAGATGATGCCGAAGCTCCCCGACCAGCGTACTGCAGACAATACCTGGCCGGAGTGGCCCAGAGTCTGCAAGACCGACTACGGCCAGGAGGAGGCCATCGCCGTCTTTGGCGCTGACCCCAGAGTTTACCGGACCACGGTAAAGGAATTTGTCAAGGACAACGAGGGAAGAATTACAAAAATCATCACCACGGAGCTGGCCTTTGAGAAGGACCCGGAGACTGGGCGGAATGTGATGAAGCCGGTGGAGGGAAGCGAGAAGGAGATTCCCGCTGACCTGGTGCTGATTGCGGCGGGATTCCTGGGCTGCCAGTCCTATGTGGCTGATGCCTTTGGGGTGGAACTGGACGCCAGAGGGAATGTGGCTGCTGGGGCCGGAATTAGTGCAGGCGCTGCCGGGGCTGGAACTGGTGGGGCCGGTGCAGCTGCTGGGGCCGGAAGCTACCAGACCAGCGTTCCCGGTGTCTTTGCTGCCGGTGATATGCACCGGGGGCAGTCCCTGGTGGTGTGGGCCATCCGGGAAGGCCGCGAGGTGGCTAAGGAAGTAGACCGGAGCCTGATGGGGTATACGAACCTGGCTTAAATGGATAAGATAAAACAGAGTGTTTAAAAAATAAGAAAGAATACGCCCTGCTGGAGTGGCAATGCTTTTTGGCGGGGTGTATTTTTTTGTGGGTTGGATAGGTCAAATTGAGTGTGCTATATTTTCTCAGCAGCATCAAAAAATGTGGAAAATATTGGGAAATACAGATTGCAGGATAATTTTTGCTATGCTATAATGCTTGTGTTACCGCCCTGATACTGGCAACAGGAAGGGGGTGTCCATGGTTGGAAAAGCTTTTATCTCTTATCATTGCCGTTGTGGCAGATGTGATTAGCTACCTCATCTGTAAACGGCTGGACGGCGATGAGTAAACGGTAACCAGCCTGCGGGCTTAAGCCTTCCCGCTGTCAAATTAGGAATAGAAAACCCCAGAGTCTGCTACACTCTGGGGTTTTCGTTTGTCCATGCTGGATAGCTCTTATCTCTTAGCCTACCGGCATTATAGCATATGCAAATTTCAATTGCAAGATACAAAAAATGATTTTTTGCTGTCTGCAGGCATCCCGAATGGATTATTTTCTATATATGCTAATTATCCTTGTTAGTCACAAGAAAGTCACAAATTTTTGAAGAACCCATATAAAATCCATACTTTTTTCACACATTTTTTAAACTTTGGTTAAGGAAAGGGTGCTATAGTATTAGGGAAATATCAGGGGCAAAAGTACTTTTTCTCTAATGTCTTAAGAAAAGAATGAAGAGAATTGATTTGGAAAAGAAAGGACGGGAGAGCGGATGAGGCTGCTGCTTGCGGAGGATGAGCGCTCTTTATCGAGGGCCATTGTGACCATACTGGAAAAGAATAATTATACAGCGGATGCCGTCTATGACGGCGTGGAGGCTCTGGAATATCTGGAGACGGGAAATTATGACGCGGTGGGGATTCGGGTGATCTGCTCCTTTTTTGACGAGGTGTACCGGGTGGCGGGGTGGCTTAAGGAAAGACCACAGATTCAGGTGCTCCAGGTGAAGGATTACCTTGCATACCCTAAGGCCAATGGCTACCGGAGCTATCACATCATCCTTTCCATCCTGGAAGGGCAGGGAAAGGGAATCCATGCGGAAATCCAGCTTCGCACCATGGCCATTGATTTCTGGGCCAGTCTGGAGCATCAGATGAAATACAAGCATAAGGTACGCCACGAGGCGCTGATTCAGGATGAGCTGAAGCGGTGCGCCGATGAGATTGCGTCGGTGGATTTGTCCATACAGACCATAAGGGATCTGCTGGCGGAGGATTTTGGCGGGGAAACTGGTGATAAAATAGAGAAATGACAGAAACAACAGAAAAAGCGGACAGGAGGTTTGCATTATGCAAGGATATGATGTAGAGTATGGTAGTAAAGAAACCCAACAGAAGAATAAAGAAAGGGGAATTTTGTATGAGAAGGCAGGTCAGCCTGGAGGAGATTTCTGACGGGCATTTATATGGATTAAACGATATGGTGAAAGCGGACTGCGGCGGTTGCAGGGGATGTTCTGCCTGCTGCCGGGGGATGGGAAGCTCCATCGTCCTGGATCCGCTGGATGTATTCCGGCTTACAAAAAATCTGGGGAAAACTTTCGAGGAACTGGTCAGTGGCCCGCTGGAGCTGGGAGTGGCAGACGGCCTGATTCTGCCCAGCATCAGGATGAAGGGGCAGGGGGAAGCCTGTTCCTTTTTGGACAATGATGGCCGCTGCCAGGTGCACGCTTTCCGGCCGGGAATCTGCCGGATTTTCCCTCTCGGGCGGTACTATGAAAATGGCGGGTTTTCTTATTTTCTCCAGATTCATGAGTGCAGAAAGGAAAACCGCACGAAGGTAAAGGTGAAGAAATGGATTGACACACCGGAGCCGAAACGGTATGACCAGTATATCTGCAACTGGCATTATTTTCTGGAGGAGATGGAGGCAAAGGCGGACGGGGATGCCGGGCAGGATGGGGCGGTGCGCAAGCGAATCTGCATGGATGTGCTGACCCGGTTTTACGCATCGCCTTACGAGGCGGAAGGGGAGGATATGGAAGGCTTTTTCCAGGAGTTTGATGAGCGGCTTAAGGCTGCCAGGGAAGCGCTTCGGTAAAAACGTGGGTAAAAAATCCGCTTACCCTGTCGTAGCGGTAAGCGGAGAAGATAAATCCAAGAAAGAACATATTGACCATAATGCTGACACGTCCCTCGGAGAGGAGAGGCAGCACCGGGAAGGCGTGATACTGAAAGCCGAAATTTCCCAGGACGTATAGAATCGTCTGCCCCAGAAGGAGGAGGCCGCAGCAGAAGGCCAGGGACGAAGCCAGGGGCTGGCGGATTTTTCCTATCCGCGAGAAAAGGCAGAGATAATATCCGCCTATAAGGCCCAGGAAAAGGAGCCCGGGGATCCAGCCGTACTGGAAAATTAACAGGGAAATCAGATAGTTGTTGTGATAATGCTGCGGCAGGATATCGTACAGTATTACATTTGTTTCATTATAATATACGATGCCCCGGAATGTGGATGAGGCTTTCCAGGCCTGCTCGAAGGATTCTTCATCGGGATAATCGCTTCGCACCAGGGAAATTTGCTCCGGATCACGTTCGGCAAAGTACCATTCGCCTGTTCCGTAAGCCATCATTTCCTCTGGCGTGAGGGAAATTCCTCCCAGAGCTGGGGTGCGGGACAGAAGCTCCTTGATCAGCACACTATTGTAAGTGTCATCCCATTTGCTGACAATATTTTTCTCTGGATGAAGAAAATAGTTCCATCCGCGTCTTTGACCGGGAGAAAGAAAATTGGAGCCGACCAGGAGGCCAATGCCTGCAAGGAAGAGCAGCCCGGTTATTCCTTTTTCCCGAAGGGAATGAGAAATGCCGGTTAAAGAAAGCTTTCCCCTTGCCATCATAAATATGCCCGTTCCTGCTGCCGCCATGTTGGCAATCAGACAGGCGGAGCCCAGGTTAAAGGGGTTTAGGGGATAACAGGCCAGGCACAGGAAAGCAAAACCTGCCGATGCCAGGAAGAAGCGCAGAGGCGAACGCCTGCATATCCCGTAAAGGCTCAGCGGAAAGAGAAGGGCGGCGGAGAGCAGTGAAAAATAATAAAAAGAAGGACTCATCCCCCAAATGGTGATAAGACCGGCACAGAGCAGCATTCTGATCAGCATCAATGCCCCCAAAACTGCGCCAATCACCAGGGCAATGGGCTTCCGGAAGCGGATAAACAGCGGGTACCCCCAATAAACCGTAATGAGGAAAACGGCCGCACCGGGCACATAATACAGAAAGCCATTGGCAACCTGCTCGGGAAGCCAGAACATGTAAGCGGAGGCGGCGCAGCCGGAAAACAGCAGAGCTATGGTGAGAAAGATAAGTACCGGGCTTTTCTGCAGGTGCCGCACAGCATTGATCTGCACGCCGATGGAGACGGCGTCCCCCATGGCCTCTACTGCACGCTGCTCCGCTTCCTGGGAAGAAAGTCCCTGCGCCTCATATTCCGCGGCCCGGTCCTCCATATGCTCCTCCAGCTCCCGGCGGATTTCGGGGTGCAGAGGACGGTAGGAAATCTGATCGGTAACCTTGTCTAAAAATTCCTGCTTATTCAAAGAGCACACCTCCAATCACCTGATTCACCGCGGTCTGATAGGTTTCCCACTCCTGCAGCTTTTCCTGCAATAGCTTTCTGCCCGATGGGGTAATGTGATAGTATTTGCGGATTCGCCCGCTGGGGGCGCTGGCTGTCTGGCTGATCACTGCGCCCTGCTGCTCCAGGCCGTGAAGGATGGGATAAAGGGTTCCCTCTTGGAGGCGGAATACCTGGCTGCTTTGCTGCTCCAGGGTCTTGATGATCTGATAGCCGTACATCGGTTCCTTTTCCAGAAGCTTCAGCACCAGCATGGAGGTGCCGAGAGCCGTGTAGCGCTTGTCCATGTGCAATCGCTCCTTTCTATTTGGTCAAGCTTTTTTGACATGCTGCTTCTTTGTGCATTTGCAGAGGCTTATTCTATTTGTCGGCCAGCTTTCTGCATTTGTTTGCTTTATATACCTTGATAATCTATGTATTGATAAAAAGATTATACCTGGATTGCCAAGGTATGTCAAGGATGGTAAGAGAATTGTAATTATTGTACTTATTGTCATCATTAGGGAAATGCTGATTAAATAATCAAGTTAGGGCAAAATAGAAGAAATGGCGGAACCGGGAAAAGCGTGTTAAAATGGATAGGAAAACAGAAGCAGGAAAGGAAAAGGCGGAAGGAGACGAAAAAACAGAATCATGAAACAGATACTGGACTATTTTTCAATAGATGGAGCAGTTGGCGGAAATCAGGACTGGTTTAACAATTTTGTCATGAATATGGGCGGGTGCGCCGCGGCCACGGCCTGCGACTGCTGCATTTATCTGGCCCTTAGAAGAGGGATGAGGCATCTGTATCCGTATGATGTCCACGAGCTGACCAGGGAAAAGTATGTTGACTTTTCCATGAAGATGAAGCCTTACCTGAAGCCGCGGGTGCACGGAGTGAATAAGACGTATCTTTTCACGGAAGGGTTTGGGAAATACCTTTCGGACGTGGGAGAGCGGGGACTTAAGATGCTGGAGCTTTCGGGTTCGGAAAAGGTTTCGGCGGCGGAGGCATTTATCCGGGAGCAGATAGACAGCGGCTATCCCGTCCCTTATCTTATGCTCAGGCACTGGAAGGAGGAGTATAAGGATTTTGTCTGGCACTGGTTTTTGTGCTATGGATATGAGGAACGGGAGGACGGGCTTTGGATTACAGTAGCGACCTATGGAGAGGCGTCGGTGTTTTCTCTGCGGGATTTGTGGAATACGGGGTATACGGAGAAAGGGGGATTGGTTGGGTTCTTTCAATGCAAAGAGAGTGTGAAATGATGGGGCAGATGGGGATATTTTGAGAAAGAAATTTTTACAATAGAGGAAAAGGCCGGCAATTGTAATGATGCTGGCCTTTATAAGTGGAAAGGAGAGATTACAGAGAGATATTTTCTGCTTTGATAAAGTCAGAAACATTCATACAACGGGGATGCGCTATATCGAGGCTAAGAAAATCCTTATCTCCAGTTAGAATGATGTCTATGCCGGAAATAATTGCAGCATTTAATATCGGCTGGTCGGTTGCGTCTCTGATGAGCTTCTCTGCGTGATATGCTGCTGGAATTAATTCATATGACATTTCTGCAAGAAGAACCTCTGCATCAGGCAATTTGTCAGGTTTTTTTCGTTTTAAGACTTCACGCAGTTCAATGATATTTTGGTCGCATAAAACCATGCTGTGATTGTCTGTAATATAGATGAGTGTTTTTGCGATCAAAGATTTTGGGAAGAGAATGGCCGAAATCAAAATATTCGTATCAATCAGAATTCTCATTGGCCATCCTTTCCATAACGGACTTCGTTAACAAGGGCCTGTACATCATCATCATTGTATACCCCAATTGCCTCGGCCACACCGGAAAAGGCAGTTTGTGCTTTATAAATAGCCTGTGCAGAAGCGTTATTAATTACCACTTCACCATTTGGCTTTTGGTAAAATAAGATTTTGTCGCCGGATTTTAATCCTAATAATTTACGTATTTCTATAGGAACAGTAATTTGGCCATTGGCAGAAATTTTAGCTAAATTCATAAAATCATCCTTTCACATTAAAACGATCAAGAAATAACAGTATTCTTGAAAAATCAAGATTTCTATAATTATTATACACGCAAACGAGGAAAAAGTAAATCTGATCTTAGGGCTTCATTGACGCTGAGATCTCCCATTGCTATAATAGACGGCGGATGGGAGGTCTTTTTATGGTTTACACAATTGGGGAGATGGCCAGAAAATTAAATGTGGCGCCGTCCACCCTCCGCTATTATGATAAGGAAGGGCTCCTGCCCTTTGTGGAGCGCAGGGAGGGCGGAAGCCGGGTATTCAAGGATTCGGATCTGGAATGGCTGGCGGTGATCCAGTGCCTGAAGGAAACGGGCATGTCTATCCAGGAGATCAAATCCTTTATTGACTGGTGCGTAGAGGGAGATGCCACGATCGAGAAGCGTCTGGCATTAATCCGGCAGCAGCGGGAAGCGGTGGAGGAAAAGCTGAAGCAGCTTTCCCAGACCCTGGATACCCTGCATTACAAAGAATGGTATTACGAAAAGGCCCGGGAGGCCGGTACCTGCGCTGCCCTGGAGCATTTGCAGGCGGAGGATGTCCCGTTGGAATTTCGCCATATTTGGGCACGAGGCCATGGAGAATGGGAAAAACAGCAGGACTCGTCAGAAAATTGACCGGATTTTGTAAGAATCCTTTTGTGAAAGTTTATGATTTTGTTACAGACAGGTTACAGTATGGGAGGATAATGGAAAAAAGCAAAGGAGGCAGATGAAAATGAGGCAGAAAGAAATGCGGCAGAAGGAAATGAGACCGAAGAAAATGCCTAAGGCATCATCAGCGGCGCTGCTTCTGGCCGGAGCATCCGGTCTGCTGGCGGCCTGCTTTTTTCCATATTTTTCAGGAGAGAGTGCTTCGGCTGGCGAATGGCAGCTGGCGGTCAGCAGTGAGGACAGCTGGAGGGTGATGGATGGAGAGAACGGAACTGACACTCCAAATGCCGCTGGCCCTGGTTTCGCGGCAAACAAGGAAAAACTTCCAATATTGTCGGGCGTTTCATACTACGAAGAGCAGTGGGCTCTGGAGAACCGGGGAAACCTGCGGCGCACTCTTCGCTATTATGAGAGCGGCAGAACTAATGAGGACGGCTCGCGGGAGAGGGGAAGCTGGAAGGAATGGGTGGATCAGGGCGTTGCTGGAATCGATATTGGCGTGGGCCCGGCTTGGGATTTTTATGAGGCCAGCCAGGCGCGCCGCCCAGTGACGGTGGCGGTCATTGACTCTGGCATTGACACTTCCCATCCTGATCTTGCCGGTTCCATCTGGGTTAATACAGATGAAATCCCCGGCGACGGCATTGACAATGATGGAAATGGATACATTGACGATGTGAACGGCTGGAATTTTTATAACGGAAATGCCGATGTTTCTGCGGCTGGGGAAGAAGAGCACGGCACCCATGGAGCGGGAACCATTGCCGCGGCCTGGGATGGCCAGGGAATTACCGGTATTGTAGACGGGAACTGGGTAAAAATCATGGTGTTAAAGGTGATCAACACCCAGGACGGTCAGGGGATTTCGGAGCATGTGAAGGCGGCCATCCGCTATGCCCAGGAAAACGGGGCGGATATCTGCAACATGAGCATGGGTACAACCACCTATGATCCAGAGCTGGAGGCTATGATTGCGGAATCTCCCATGCTCTTTGTTATAGCGGCAGGAAATGGGGATGAGACGGGAAGGGGCCTGAATCTGGAGGAAAATCCCATCTATCCAGCGGCCTACACCTCGGAAAATATCCTTTCCGTGGCAAACCTGATGTTTGATGGAGAACTGGAGGAGAGCTCTAATTATGGGCCGGTGAGTGTGGATATTGCCGCGCCGGGCACCCATATTCTCAGTACCGTTCCCGGCGGTTACGCGTATCTTTCCGGAACCTCCATGTCAGCGCCGGAGGTGGCCGGAGCGGCGGCCCTTCTGTATTCCTGCCGCCTGGATCTTGACCTGGCTGGGGTCAGAAACGCCATTCTGGCCAGTGCGGCTCCCCTTGAAAGCCTGAGTGGAAAGGTGGCGGCCGGCGGCATGCTGGATGTGGGCGCGGCCATTACCTATGGGCTGAGATGACGGGACGAACTGACGGGACGAAGAACAGGCGTACGTTATTGGTGAAAAGCAGGCACACAACATTGATGAAAAGCCAGTGCGTAATATAGAAGGAGATGCAAGGGAAATGATGAAGAACAAATGGAGCGATTATACCGATTACATTGTGGAGCAGGCCGTAAAGCTGCTGTCCATAGACAGCCCCTCCGGTTATGGCAGGGAAGTGACCGATTACCTGTTAAAGGAGCTTGAAGAGCTGGGCATTAAGGCCCACCGTACCGTAAAGGGCGGCGTGGTGGCTGATTTTGGCGGCCTGGAGGGGGCAGCTGCCGCAGAAATAGACGGGCAGAAGCACGGAGAGCCAGGAGCGGAAGGCGGAATCCTTCTGGAGGCCCACTGCGACACCCTGGGCGGTATGGTGGCGCAGATTAAGGGAAACGGACGTCTTAAGCTTACGCCCATAGGCGGGATGCAGGCGGCAAATGGGGAGGCGGAAAATGTGCGGATCATCACCAAGTCCGGCGCCGTCTACGAGGGAACCTGCCAGCTTCAGGATGCCTCCGTTCACGTTAATGGAGATTATGCTAAGACAGAACGGAACTGGGATACGGTGGAGGTAGTGATCGATGAGGATGTGGCATCGTCCCTGGAAACCAGTGCTCTGGGAATCATGCCGGGAGATTACGTATGCTTTGAGCCGCGCACCAGAGTGATGGAGTCCGGCTATATCAAGAGCCGTTTCTTAGATGACAAGCTTTCTGCCGCTATTCTCTTGGGTTATGCAAAATATTTAAAGGATGAGGGAATTGTTCCTTCCCGTCGGGTATACGCTCACTTTACCATCTTTGAGGAGGTGGGCCATGGCGGCTCTTCCTCAGTGCCGGAAGGGGTTACAGAGGCCTGGTCGGTGGACATGGGCTGTGTGGGCGAGGGTCTGCAGTGTACGGAGCGGCAGGTGTCCATCTGCGCCAAGGACAGCGGCGGCCCCTATAATTACGATGTGGTAAGCCGCATGGTGGAGGTCTGCCGCCAGGAGCATATTGATTTTGCGGTGGATGTATATCCTCATTACGGCTCTGATGTGGAGGCCACTCTTCGGGCAGGCCATGATCTGCGCCACGGTCTCATCGGCCCTGGTGTTTACGCATCCCACGGCTACGAGCGCAGTCACCGGGACGGCGCGGAGAATACGCTGCGGCTGATTGCCGCCTATATCGGCAAACGATAAAAAATGAAACGTTTTTTTCTGCCGTTTAAAAATGCAACAAAATTTATACGGACAATTTTCTTGACAACAATGCGAAAAAATGCTAGTCTGTTAGCAGTCGTAAGGGAGTAGCTGGCACATGCATTTGACGCATGCGGCTGCAAAGTCAACAGCACAGGACAGAGATGTTCATTGGCTTGGCATTAAATAGCGAGACTTACCTGCTGTAGCATTTTCAAAGCATATGGCAGGTAAGTCTTTTTTTGTCTCAAAGCCGGGGGATTTATCATGTATGCCTGGTGCGGGAAAAGGCCAGAATAGCTGTATGGCAGAGCAGAAGCCGTTAATCCATGCGATTCCATGAAACGAAGAAAATGTGACGAAGGAGGAGAATTGGAGTGAAGGAGTATTTATCCAGCGTTGAGGATGTCCTGAAGGAACAGAAATCAACTGAGGAAGGTCTTTCTCAGGCAGAAGCTTCCAGAAGACTGGAGCAGGTGGGCCCCAACAAGCTGAAGGAGGGAAAGAAGGTTTCTCTTTTCCGGAAATTCCTGGATGAGCTGGCAGACCCGATGATTATCATTCTGCTGGTGGCAGCGGCCATTTCCGGTGTGACGGCTTATTATGAGGGCGAGTCTTTCGCTGACGTGATCATTATCCTGATTGTGGTAATCATCAATGCGGTACTGGGCGTATTCCAGGAGAGCAAGGCCGAGGCGGCCATCGCGGCTCTGCAGGAAATCGCGGCAGCCACCAGCAAGGTGATGCGTGACGGAAAGATGGTGACCTTAAAGAGCGAGGAGATTGTTCCCGGCGATATCGTAGTGCTGGAGGCGGGCGATTCCGTACCGGCAGATGGACGTATCATCGAGTGCGCCAGCATGAAGATCGAGGAGGCAGCTCTTACCGGCGAGTCTGTTCCGGTAAATAAGCTGGTGAAGGTGTTAAACTTAGACGGCGAGAAGGACGTTCCCCTGGGCGACCGGAAGAACATGATGTACATGGGCTCCACTGTTGTTTATGGACGGGGTAAGGCCGTAATTACCGGAACCGGTATGAATACGGAAATGGGTAAGATCGCTACAGCCCTTTCTGAGGCCAAGGAGGAGGAGACGCCCCTTCAGATTAAGCTGAATCAGCTGAGCAAGATCCTGACGGTTCTGGTTGTGGGAATCTGTGTGATCATCTTTGCCGTAGGCTTGATCCGGGCAAACCTGTCTCCAGAGGGCATTACCGGCGACACCATCTTAAGTACGTTCATGGTAGCCGTTTCCCTGGCCGTAGCGGCCATCCCCGAAGGCCTGGCGGCGGTTGTGACCATCGTACTTTCTATCGGCGTTACCAATATGTCTAAGCGCAATGCCATCATCCGCAAGCTTACCGCTGTGGAGACCCTGGGATGTACCCAGATCATCTGCTCGGACAAGACCGGTACGCTGACCCAGAACAAGATGACCGTTGTGGAGCATTTTACCGATGATGAGAAGATGCTGGAGACGGCTATGGCGCTCTGTTCCGATGCAGAGCTTGACCCGGATACCAAGGAAGCCGTAGGCGAGCCCACAGAGTGTGCCCTGGTCAATGATGCCAATAAAAACGGCATGCCCAAGCCTGCCTTAAAGGAAGCTTACGTTCGTGTAGGCGAGGCGCCCTTTGATTCTATGCGCAAGATGATGTCCACCGTTCACGAGACGAAGGACCATCAGATTATCCAGTTCACCAAAGGCGCTCCCGATGAGGTGCTGAAGCGCTGTACCAAGGCCCTGGTAAAGGGCGAGATTGTTCCCCTTACGGAGGAAATCCGGAAGAGCATTCTGGACGCCAACAAGTCCATGGCCGACCGTGCCCTCCGTGTGCTCTGCGGCTCCCTGCGCCAGTGGGATGCCCTTCCCGGAAGCTTTGAACCGGAATTTTTAGAGCAGGATCTGGTTTATGTGGGCCTTTCCGGCATGATCGACCCGGTACGTCCTGAGGTTAAACCGGCAATCGTGGAGTGCCGTGAGGCGGGCATCCGTCCCATCATGATTACTGGCGACCACAAGGATACGGCGGCAGCCATTGCCATGGAGCTGGGCATCATCGACAGCCCGGATCAGGCCATCACCGGCGCCCAGTTAAATGACATGAGCGACGAGGAATTCAGCCGCAATATCGAGAAGTACTCTGTATACGCCCGGGTACAGCCGGAGCATAAGGTGCGGATCGTAAATGGCTGGAAGTCCAAGGGTATGATTACCGCCATGACGGGAGACGGCGTAAATGACGCGCCTTCCATCAAGAGTGCGGATATCGGCATCGGCATGGGCATCACCGGTACGGACGTAACGAAGAACGTGGCGGATATGGTGCTGGCCGATGACAACTTTGCTACCATCGTATCGGCAGTAGAAGAGGGACGCCGGATTTACGCCAATATCCGGAAGGCCATTCAGTTCCTGCTGGCTTCCAACCTGGCTGAGGTGCTGGCCATCTTCTTTGCTACATTAATCGGCTTCACCATTCTGGAGCCTGTGCACCTTCTGTGGATTAACCTGATTACCGACTGCTTCCCGGCTCTGGCCCTTGGTCTGGAAAAGAGCGAGTCCGACAGCATGAAGCAGCCCCCCAGAAATCCCAAGGAGGGAATTTTTGCCGGCGGTATGGGATTTGATGTATTCTTCCAGGGCTTTATTGTAACCATCCTGGTGATGCTTTCCTACCTGATCGGCCATCGGATCGAGAGCGGCGTATGGGAGTTTGTGAACAGTCCTGACGGAACCACTATGGCTTTCCTGACCCTGTCCATGGTAGAGATTTTCCACTCCCTGAACATGAGAAGCCGCCGCGGTTCCATCTTCCAGTTAAAGACCCAGAACAAGTTCCTCTTCGGCGCCATGATCGTATCCCTGATCCTGACTACCGCAGTAATCGAGGTTCCCTTCCTGGCAGCAGCGTTTGAGTTTACACCCATTGATCTGGGTGAGTACGCAGTGGCCCTTCTGCTGGCAGTAGTGATTATTCCCATTATGGAGATCGTCAAGTTCATCCAGAGAAAGCTTGGGGTATAAAAAAATAGTTGACATACGGCAAAAAAACTTATATCATGAAAAGAAATAGAAAACGGCAATAGAGGCGCGAATGTCATAAGTACCTGTCCGGAGGCTGCGGAGAGCCGGGGAAGGCCAGGGAAAGGGGCATTTGCCGAAACCGGCATTTTCCGCAGATGCTGCTGTTGGGGTGCAGGCGAAGAGGCTGCACACTCTCACCTTAGGGTGGAGG
>JAGHER010000008.1 GCA_017889125.1 Lachnospiraceae bacterium | reverse complement strand
TGCTGGATTACTGCACTGAGCGCGGCATCCCGGTGGTTCTCTGCACCACAGGCTTAAGCCAGGAGCAGATCGAAAAGGCGCAGGCGGCAGGAGAGAAGACGGCAGTTCTCCGCTCGGCAAATATGTCCCTGGGCGTGAATCTGCTGTTTAAGCTGGTGGCAGAGGCTGCCCGTACCCTTTACGGAGAAGGCTTTGATATTGAGATCGTGGAAAAGCACCACAATCAGAAGATGGACGCGCCCAGCGGCACAGCGCTGGCCCTGGCGGACGCGGCCAACGGGGCAGTGGAGAATGCCTGCCATTACGTCTATGACCGGAGTCAGAGAAGAGAAAAGCGGGATCCTATGGAAATCGGGATCAGCGCTGTCCGGGGCGGCTCTATTGTAGGCGAGCACGATGTGATTTTTGCCGGGACTGATGAGGTGATTACCCTCAGCCATACCGCTTATTCCAAGGCTATCTTTGGCAAGGGCGCTCTGGCAGCAGCCGTATTCCTGGCAGGCAGGGAGCCTGGCATGTACACCATGGCTGATGTGATCGGATCCTGAACCCTTTAATTTTTTGAAAAATTTACCTTTGATAATTTTGCTGTCTCCTGTTCATACTAGCCATAGAAAAGCGGATCAGTATGAAAGGAGACAGTTTTTATGAAGAAAATCAAAGCTTTGTTTCTCTGCCTGCTGACAGCAGCCGTTCTGGCTGCGCTGACAGGCTGTTCCAGTCAGAATAATAAGAATGAGACAACCACAGCAGGAACCAGTGCTTCCACCACCGCTTCGGAGTCGGGAAGCCAGGATACAGACCGGAACGAGTCTTCCGGTGAGGCCGGAGGCGCGGGAAGCACGGGCAGCACAGAAGGCGAGACTGGCGTGCTGGAGGGCCTGATGGACGATGTGGAGAGCGGCGCCGAGGATATGTATGACAAGGGCCGTGACGCCATGGAAGGCGGGCAGGAGGGCCGGGAGTCAAATACCACCGGCGGTGAAACCGCAGCCAGAGAGACCAGAAACCCATAAATCTGTTTTAGGGAAACGCTGATTAAAGCGTTTCCTTAGCTGACGCAGGACGGCAGATGCCTTGCGGCCCTTTGGGGCAGCAGACGTCTGCCGCCTTTTTGTGCTTGCCGATACCCGATTTATCTGGTATAATTGATTTGTAAAAAAATGTAAAACGGAGGCGGCGGGATGAGAAAAAGAGAGAAGCGGCTGAGGATTTTTGAAAGCCAGGCGCAAAGAGAAAAGCGGCGCTGGTTTAGCCGGGCGCTAAGTGCTGCCAAATACCAGGTGCCCGGCAGGGCCAGATCCAGGCAGGCGGAGCATTTATGGGAGGGGATAAGGCGCATCCTCTGTCTGCTTTTTTTGTTTCTCAGCCTGTGGACACTCATTCTGGCAGGCCAGTCCGGCGGCTGGCGGGAGGAATTTACGTCCGCATCTCCTTACCAGGGGCTTTCGGAATATGAAGGAATCGAGGAAAGCAAAGAGGGCTGGGAGCGGGAGATCTTTGGGATCCGTGTCCGTATTCACCAGGGACAGATTACTTTTTTTAAGGAAAAGGTTATTCATTAGAGAAATTAATAGGTTTAGCTATTGTATTTGACATTTCTTTGTATTATACTTTCTACTGAAATAGTGTTCTTTTATATCAATAACTTATAAATCTCAAAAGAAGAAAGGATAAGTCAGCATTATGGAGAAGAAAGAATTACTGTATGAAGGAAAAGCAAAGAAGGTATACACCACGGAGGATCCGGATGTATTAATCGTTTCTTATAAGGATGACGCCACCGCCTTCAACGGCCTGAAGAAGGGCACCATCGTAGGAAAGGGCGCCATCAACAACCGTATGACCAACTACATTTTCAAGAAGCTGGAGGAGAGAGGCGTTCCCACCCACTACGTTGAGGAGTTAAATGACCGGGAGACTGCTGTTAAGAAGGTGGAGATCGTTCCCTTAGAGGTCATCATCCGCAACTTCTCTGCCGGAAGCTTTGCCAAGAAGATGGGCATGGAGGAAGGCGTAAAGTTCAAATGCCCCACCCTGGAGTTCAGCTACAAGAACGATGATTTAGGCGATCCCTTCATTAATAAGTATTACGCACTGGCTCTGGATCTGGCCACCGAGGAGGAGATCGATGCCATCACCCGCTATGCCTTCCAGGTAAACGAAGTGATGCAGGAGTATTTTGCTTCCCTGAACATCGAGCTGATCGACTTTAAGATCGAGTTCGGCCGCTATCACGGCCAGATCATCCTGGCAGACGAGGTTTCCCCCGATACCTGCCGTCTCTGGGATAAGGATACTCACGAGAAGCTGGACAAGGACCGCTTCCGCCGGGATCTGGGAAATGTAGAGGACGCTTATCAGGAAGTGTTCCGCCGTCTGGGTATTGATAATTAAGGAGACGCTGACAAAAGCGTCCCTAACACCCTGAACCTGCGAAATCCCCCATATGACAGCAGAAAGGCATGAACATGAACCAGATGGACTTTTTTGATGAGGATGTGCTTCACGAGGAATGCGGCGTTTTCGGCATGTACGATTTAGACGGAAATGACGTGGCCTCCACTATTTATTACGGACTCTTCGCCCTGCAGCACAGAGGACAGGAAAGCTGCGGTATCGCGGTCAGCGATACCCAGGGCCCTAAGGGAAGAGTCAGCACCCACAAAGGTATGGGTCTGTGCAATGAGGTATTTACCCCGGATACCCTTGACAGCCTTCACGGAAATATCGGCGTCGGCCATGTGCGGTACTCCACCGCCGGCAGTTCCACCCGTGAGAATGCCCAGCCCCTTGTTTTGAATTACATTAAAGGTACTCTGGCTCTGGCTCACAATGGCAACCTGGTGAATGCGCCTGAGCTTCGCCGTGAGTTAGAGTATACCGGCGCCATTTTCCAGACCACCATTGATTCGGAGGTGGTGGCCTACCACATTGCCAGGGAGCGGGTGAATACCGGCACCGTGGAGGATGCGGTGGCCAATGCCATGAAGAAGATCAAGGGCGCTTACGCGCTGGTGATTATGAGTCCCCGGAAGATGATCGGCGCCAGAGATCCCTTCGGCTTTAAGCCCCTTTGTATCGGAAAGCGGGACAATGCCTATATCCTTGCCTCGGAGACCTGCGCCTTAGAAACCATCGGCGCGGAGTTTGTGCGGGATGTGGAGCCGGGAGAGATCGTGGCCATCACCCAGGAAGGCATCTCTTCAAATAAGAGCATGTGCCTTCCTGACCCGAAGAAGCAGGCCCGCTGTATCTTTGAGTACATTTATTTTGCCCGGCCGGACAGTGTGCTGGATGGAGTGAGCGTTTACCACTCCCGCATTTACGCCGGCCGCTGCCTGGCCAAGGATTCGCCGGTGGAGGCGGATCTGGTGGTGGGCGTTCCTGAGTCGGGAAATGCTGCGGCCCTGGGCTATTCCATGGAATCGGGCATTCCCTATGGGACGGCTTTTGTAAAAAATACATATGTAGGACGGACCTTCATTAAGCCAAAGCAGAGCAGCCGGGAATCGGCGGTGCGCATAAAGCTTAACGTGCTTAAGGAGGCAGTGGCCGGAAAGCGGGTCATCATGATCGATGATTCCATTGTCCGGGGCACCACCAGCGCATTGATTGTGAACATGCTGCGGGATGCTGGGGCAAAGGAGGTCCATGTGAAGGTCAGCGCGCCGCCATTCCTCCATCCCTGCTATTTCGGCACGGACATCCCCACGGAGGATCAGCTGATTGCAAGCGGCCGCACCTTAGAGGAGATCCGGCAGAAGATCGGCGCCGATTCCCTGTCCTACCTTAAGATGGAACGGCTTTCGGAGATGGCGAACGGACTTCCCATCTGCACCGCATGCTTTTCCGGAGAGTATCCCATCGCACCGCCCAGGGAGGATATCCGGGGCGAGTACGCCAAATAACAGCAAGAACAAACTGGAGGTTATTCATGAATGACAGATACGTAAGCCCTCTTTCTGAGCGCTATGCCAGCCGGGAGATGCAGTATATCTTTTCACCGGATAAGAAATTCCGCACCTGGAGAAAGCTCTGGATCGCCCTTGCGGAGACGGAAAAGGAGCTGGGACTGCCCATTACCGATGAGCAGATCGACGAGCTGAAGGAGCATGCCGATGATATTAATTATGATGTGGCAAAGGAGCGGGAGCGCCTGGTGCGCCACGATGTGATGTCCCATGTGTACGCCTATGGTGTGCAGTGCCCCAAGGCAAAGGGCATCATCCACTTAGGCGCCACCTCCTGCTACGTGGGAGACAATACGGACATCATCATCATGACCGAGGCCCTGCGCCTGGTGCGCAAAAAGCTCCTGAACGTGATGGCAGAGCTGGCAAAGTTTGCCGATAAGTATAAGGATCAGCCCACCCTTGCCTTCACCCATTTCCAGCCGGCACAGCCCACTACCGTGGGAAAGCGGGCTACCCTGTGGCTGCAGGAGCTGCTTCTTGACCTAGAGGATCTGGAGCATGTGCTCAGTTCCATGAAGCTTCTGGGCTCTAAGGGAACCACCGGCACCCAGGCCAGCTTCCTGGAGCTTTTTGACGGCGACCATGAGAAGTGCCGGAAGGCCGATGCCATGATCGCGGAGAAGATGGGCTTTTCCAGCTGCTACGCCGTGTCTGGACAGACCTACTCCCGCAAGATCGATACCCGTGTGCTTTCGGTTCTGGCAGGAATCGCCCAGAGCGCCCATAAGTTCTCCAATGATATCCGTCTTCTGCAGCACTTAAAGGAAGTGGAGGAGCCCTTTGAGAAGAACCAGATCGGCTCTTCGGCTATGGCCTACAAGCGGAATCCCATGCGCAGCGAGCGGATTGCCTCCTTATCCAATTACGTGATGGCTGATGTGATGAATCCCATGCTGGTGGCTTCCACCCAGTGGTTTGAGCGGACCCTGGATGACTCGGCCAATAAGCGGCTGTCTGTACCCGAGGGCTTCCTGGCCATCGACGGCATCCTGGATCTGTATCTGAATGTAGTGGACGGCCTCGTGGTGTACCCGAAGGTAATCGAGAAGCACATGATGGCTGAGCTTCCCTTTATGGCGACCGAGAACATTATGATGGATGCAGTAAAGGCCGGCGGAGACCGTCAGGAGCTTCACGAGCGCATCCGCACCCTGTCTATGGAGGCTGGAAAGAACGTAAAGGAGAACGGCGCAGAGAACAATCTCCTGGAGCTGATTGCCGCCGATCCCGCCTTTGGCTTAAGCTTAGATGCCTTAAAGCAGACTATGGATCCGAAGAAGTATGTGGGCCGTGCTCCCCGCCAGGTGGAGGAATTCCTGGAAGAATGCATCCGCCCGGTGCTGGATGCCAATCAGGAGCTTCTGGGAATGACTGCGGAGATTACGGTGTAGCCAGGTTAGCGGATTAGCAGCCTGGCAGCCTGGTCATTAGCTTGGCTTATAGGATTCATCACCATTATAATAAATATGCCCTTTACTTCTGTCAGATTTTGGTGTAAATTAGTAGGGTAAGAGAAATGAACGTGGGTTAATCCCAAAGGAGGAAACAGAATGGTTCGAGCTATCGTTGGTGCTAACTGGGGCGATGAAGGTAAGGGAAAGATTACCGACATGCTTGCCAAGGAGTCGGATATCATCATCCGCTTTCAGGGCGGAAGCAATGCCGGCCACACCATCATCAATAATTATGGAAAGTTTGCCCTGCACCTGCTGCCGTCCGGCGTATTTTACGATCACACCACCAGCATTATCGGCAATGGTGTAGCACTGAATATTCCGTATTTAATTAATGAGGTTCAGTCCCTGGTGGAGAGAGGAGTTCCGAAGCCGAAGATCCTGGTATCGGACAGAGCCCAGATTCTGATGCCCTACCATGTGCTGTTTGACACATATGAGGAGGCACGTCTGGCCGGGAAGTCTTTTGGTTCCACTAAGTCCGGAATCGCGCCTTTTTATTCAGACAAATACGCAAAGATCGGCATTCAGGTCAGCGAGCTTTTCGATGATGAGGTGATCCGTGAGAAGATCGAGCGGGTCTGCGAGCAGAAAAATATCCTGTTAGAGCATCTGTATCATAAGCCCCTTCTGGATGTGGAGGAGCTTTTGGAGACCTGCCGCCAGTACCGGGATATGATTGCACCGTATGTGTGCGATGTTTCCGCATATCTGCATCAGGCCATTGCCGAGGGAAAGACCATCCTGTTAGAGGGGCAGTTAGGCTCCCTGAAGGATCCGGATCATGGAATTTACCCCATGGTAACTTCCTCCTCCACCCTGGCTGCCTACGGCGCCATCGGTGCGGGGATTCCTCCTTATGAGATTAAGGATATTATTACTGTTGTTAAGGCTTACTCCAGTGCAGTAGGCGCCGGTGCCTTCGTCAGCGAGATCTTCGGGGACGAGGCAGATGAGCTGCGCCGCCGGGGCGGAGATGGAGGCGAGTTTGGCGCCACCACCGGACGTCCCCGCCGTATGGGCTGGTTTGACGCCGTGGCTACCCGCTATGGCTGCCGGATCCAGGGGGCCACTGAGGTTGCCTTTACGGTTCTGGATGTGCTTGGCTATCTGGATGAGATTCCCGTGTGCGTGGGCTACGAGGTAGACGGTCAGGTGACCAAGGACTTCCCCACCACCGTGAAGCTGGAGAAGGCTAAGCCGGTTTATACCACCCTTCCGGGATGGAAGAGTGATATCCGCGGTATTCGGAAGTATGAGGATCTTCCGGAGAACTGCCGGAAGTACATTGAGTTCGTGGAGCAGGAGATCGGCGTGAAGATCACCATGGTATCCAACGGACCGGGACGGGATGATATTATTTTCCGTTAAGCGGAATGAGAACAATAGGAAAACTCCCGCAGAGTCCTGTGCATATCCAGCACAGGATTTTCTGCGGGAGTTTTTTGCAGCTAGATTACAATTTACAGCTAAATTACAATCTACCCGGACAATTCTCAGGCATCACACTGATACCACAGCTCCGCCCGGCCAAGGCGTGCCACATCACCTTTGCGGAAGCCGGACTCTTCATAGGCGCCTGTAATCGTGCCGTTTAAAAGGCCCTCCGTCAGATCCAGGTAATCCTTCACGGTTTCCTTAGGGATCAGCATGCCGTCATGGCCGATGGCCAGATGGTCATAGTCATAGCTTCTGGCCCACATTTTTTCCAGAGTGTCATGATACTGCTGAATTAATGAGGTGTTGTTGTTTGGCTGACGCATGAGGATAATGCTGTTGTTTACGGTGTCGCCGCTGAAGAGGATCCGGGTGGTATCGTCCAGGAAGCATAGACTTCCCGGTGAATGGCCCGGTGTGTGGATGGCGGTGAGCCTGCGGCCGCCAAGGTCAAATACATTGCCCTCCTCTGCCGGAATAAAGGGGAACACAGGATCCGGCTCCGGATTGGGCAGGAGGGATAAAAGCCCCTCTACATGGCCCTCACCTGGGAAACGGATGGGGCCTCTGGTTTCAATGTAAAATCTGCGGAAGGAATTGTCGGCAGGCATGCCGGATAAAAAGCCTTCGTCCTGGGAATTCATGTAGACAGAGCATCCGGGAAGGGTATAGATGCCGCCGATATGGTCTGCATGACCGTGGGTCAGCAGCACCACCAGGGGCTTGTCTGTCAGCTCTCTGACAATGCTTCCGATATTGCCGATACCGCAGCCCGTATCAATCAGGGCTGCCCGGTCATTTCCTTCTGCCAAAAAGGCATTGACCAGCTTAAATTCGCTGATGCACCAGGTCTTTGGTGCAATTTCCGTTACTTCGTGTCGGTATGTACTCATTTATTCATCTCCTTGAGAACTTCTTTTTCCTGTGCCTCACTCTTGAGACGAAGGCTTTCACTGACCTCACGCATCTTCTCATCGCTGATATTGTAGATCAGCTTAAAGCAGATGAAGGTAAGGATACAGCCAATCATCGGCCAGAAGCCGCCTAACATCTTGATCCGTCCGGCAACTCCTGCCAGCTGGCCCATGGAGCCTAAGGATGCGTCATAGCCCACCATCTCCAGAAGCAGGGCGATCAGAGAGGTGCTGGCGCTGCCTGCGAAGAATACGATGAAGGTGATGGTGGCATATACCGTTCCGTCATTCCGCTGGCCTGTGATGTAAGCCTGATAGTCCACCGCGTCTGCGATTAAAGACCACAGAAGCAGGTTAAAGCAGGTGGAAAAGAGGGAAGCTGCCGTCTGGCACACAATCCATCCTGTAGGACTTACGGGGAAGAGTGCGGTAATGGCATACATAAGGGCGGAGCCCAGGATCGGCCAGGTGACCAGGTTCTTTTTGCCGAAACGCTTGACCAGGGGCTTTAAGAAAATCATGCCGATGACCATGGGAATCAGCGAAGTGAGAGACGCCGCCGCCAGTGCGGAGGTATCCTGAAAATGGGTCATGAACACGTACTGGTTTAAGGTAGAGTTGGTCTGAATAAACAGCTTTGCCACCACATAGGAGGCCACTACGGCAATCATAATCCGGTTGTGCAGGAAGGATTTTGCCACCTGCAGGTAGTTAACCTTTTCACCCTGCGCGTTTACGTTGGTGTCAGTAACCAGCACGCGCTCGTGGATCAGTGTGTGGGCCAGTACCAGACATACAGTACAGAAAATGCCCAGAATCACCGTCAGCAGGATAAACCGGCTGGCAATGGGGTCATTATTCTGGTCAAAGAGCAGAAGGGGAGCAAGGGTGGTGGTTCCGATATTTGCCGCTGTGCTGCCGATGCTGCGGAAGTTGGAAAGCTCTGTCCGCTCCACCTGGTTGGTGGTGATGATGTTGCTCATGGCGCCGTAGGGCACGTTGATGAAGGTGCCCACAATTCCCCAGATAAAATAGATAATCAGGATCCAGGCAATCTTTGCCACGTAGGGCATAGAATGTACATTCAGGAAGAGGATGATGGTAAACAGGAAATAGGGAATGGCGAACCAGACCAGGTAAGGCTTCATCTTTCCGTTCTTCGCGGCAGGCCGTCGGTCAACGGTGCGGCCGATAAAAGTGTCATTTAAGGCGTCCAAGGCCTTGCAGATAAAGACGATGGCAGCAAAGTGCACGGCGTCGACGGCCAGGATGTTGACGCAGAACAGCATGAAGTAGCTGTTTACGATTACCTGGAGGCTGTTGAAGCCAAGGTCGCCGCAGAGATAGCCGATCTTATCCTTCAGGCTGAAGGCCGGGGCATTGGTTACGTTCTGGACGTACTGGGGATTGATTGCTTGTGCGTTCTTCATATTCATTTCTCCTCACTGTTCAGGTAAAGAAGGCTGTTGGTCTGGAGAATTACCTTTGGGTAAATCGGATAGTTCAGGGGCAGCGGCTCATTCTTTACCAGATGATTAAACAGAAGCCGGAGCGCCTCGAAACCAATACGGAAGGGCTTTTTATCAATCACCGCATCAAGGATCCCGGACTGCAGGGCATCGCAGCTTTCCTCGAAAAGCTCGCTGCCGATCACGCAGTCTGTGTGGAAATCCTGTTCTCTGGCATTTTCCAGATAGGCAAGAGTATGACGTGCACAGGTGCAGTACACACCGGCAAGATCAGGAATCCCGGCCAGAAGATTGCCCAGTGATTCTCTCTGGCGTCCAAGAAGAGGCAGAGAGTGAATCTGACAGACCAGGTCTTTTCGCCGTCTTTCCAGCTCCCGGGAAAAGGCTTCCACATTCATATCCGGATACGGAATCTGCGGGCCGATCAGGGCTATGGTGCCGGAGCGGTGGACGTATTTGGACATCAGCTCCGCCGCCAGTTTCCCGGCCAGGTTCTCATCGGGTCCAACCAGGCAGGAATAGAGAGAGGCATCGGGACATTTTTCCATGATAACTACCGGGATTTTCTTCCCAATCATCCGGTTCATCAAAGCCAAAAAGGGCGCATCCACAGGCAGGTACTGGTTGTAAATGATGATGCCGTCATAGTGAAAGGGCTTCTCCTGATAAATGTTGTTCAGGATGGAATAAAAGGAGGACTGTGCGGTATCCTCAGCTGGATAGTAGTATTCCTGGAAAAGGATATGATATGACTCCGCCTCCTCCCGGAACTTGAAATATCCATTTAAGATCTTCTGCACGAAAAAGCGTCCGTATTCGTCTGATTTTGGAAAAACCAAAGCGATGTGCAGCGGCTTTTTCCGCAGGGAAGCAGCCATGTAATTCACTTCATAGCCCTGCTCCTTTGCAATGGTTAGAATCCGTTCCTTTAATTCCTCTCCGCACCCTTCCTTTCCATTGAGGACACGATGTACGGTGGTGATGGAAACCCCTGCGGTTTCCGCGATTTTCTTCAGTGTGGTTGTCGATTTGCTCATGTTCGTTTCCTTTGCCGGCCGGCTGAAACAATAAGGTAAACTTTAACGTAAAGGTTTACGTAAAGGTTTACACGAAGGCTACAACTTCTAATATAGCATGGCAGGGAGGCGGCAGCAAATTGTATAATTGCTGAAAATGAAACAGAAAAATATGCAGAATAGACAAAAAAATATCAAAAGCAGGCGTTAAAATGACAAAAAGTGCGTGAAAAAGAGAGAAATGGACGATAAAATCATAGAGTAAACGTCACCAAAAAGAAAGCCGGAAGCTCCAGAAGGGGCTCCCGGCGAAAAAGGGGAAGGGGAGGACAAATTATTTTCGGAAAAATTTAAGGAGAAGTACGTAAATTTTAATGAGCTTTTTCTCCGCTTTTCCGTTTCCCAGTTAATCCTTTTTTTCCTCCTCCGGATTCTTCTTTTTCATCACATTCATCAGCATCTGGTAGCCGTAAAAGGCCACGGGGATGACGATGAGGCAGAATAGATCTGCCATAAGAAGCCGCGCCGATCGCTCTGTGCCGATGAGGGCAAGCACCACAGCCCCCACAATCAGGATTCCCATGAGAATCAGGCACAGAATGGCCAGAGGGCGTTTTAATCGTTCCATAGAGATCTCCTTTTTTCATGAATTGGTGGTGCACCCGCCCGCCGGGCGCATGTGGGTTTACTCTGCAAGACTTTCCCAGGTCTCGTAAAGCTCTTCTAACTGGCTGGTAAGCTCCTCCTTCTCCTGGTTTAATTCCATCAGCCGGGAGACATTGGTGTAAACCTCCTCAGAGGCCAGTAAACTGTCAATTTCCTCCATACGGGTCTCTTTCTGGAGAATGGCTTCCTCGGTGCGCTTTAAATCATTCTGGCGCTTGCGGATGCGGGCCTGCTCCTCCTTCTGAGCCTTCCAGTCCTGGCGTCCGGCGCTTTCCTCCTTATCAGCAGCGGCAAAGGCGCCCGACCCGGCGGTGAGGCCTGCCAGAGGCCCGGCAGTCTTAGTGGAAAGGGTAGAGGAGGGAACAGTCTGGCCAGTATACACCCGGGTCAGCTCTTCCTTCTTTTCCAGATAGTAGTCATAATTTCCAATATAATTAATAAAGGTCTGTCCCGTCAGCTCCAGGATCCTGGTGGCCGTCTTATTAATAAAGTAACGGTCATGGGAGACGTAGAGAACCGTTCCTGTATAGTGGTTTAAGGCATCCTCCAGGATTTCCTTTGAGGTAATATCCAGATGGTTGGTGGGCTCGTCCAGGAT
>JAGHER010000076.1 GCA_017889125.1 Lachnospiraceae bacterium | reverse complement strand
TGCTGTGCGTTTTTTGACTGTATTGTGCGGTATTTTGACTGTGCTGTGCAGTTTTTAGCTGTATTGCATGGCCTTTAGCTGTTATGCAGCAATGTTTGTGCCTAAGACAGGATATTGTGTTTGGAGGAACGTCGGATGAATATCATTTACGGGCTTTTCATTGCCTTTTCTATGTATTCAAAAATACCGGTGCCCAGGGTGGACTGGACGGGAAAGCGCCTTCGGTATGTGATGTGCTGGTTCCCTCTGGTGGGAGTGGTCTGCGGCCTGATTCTCTGGCTGTGGCTTTCTTTCGCATGGCGCTTTTCTATCCATCCGGCGTGCGCAGGAATGATCGGCTGCTGTATCCCCTTGTGGGTCAGCGGCGGCATCCATATGGATGGTTTCCTGGATACGGTGGATGCCAGAAGCTCCTATGGCGATAGGGAAAAAAAGCTGGCGATCTTAAAGGATCCCCATACAGGGGCCTTTGCCATTATCGGCGGAGGGGTGTATCTGCTGTTTTACTGCGCCTGTCTGATTCAGCTTTTTGTTGATGGGACGGAGCCGGGAGGGCGGCAGATGGCGATGGCCTTCTGCGCGGTGTTTGCCTTGGAGAGGGCTTTCAGCGGCCTTGCTGTGGCATCCTTTCCCTGCGCAAAAGACAGCGGTCTGGCAAGGACTTTTTCCGACGGGGCACAGAAGCGGACGGTGATTGTGGTGCTGGTGCTCTGGATTTTGGCCTTGCTTTTAGGAGTGGGAATGGTGTGCGGCTTGATGGCGGCGAGATTGGTGTTTTTGACCGCTATGGGAACATTTTTTTATTACCGGTATGTGTCTATGAAGGAATTTGGCGGAATTACGGGCGATCTGGCCGGATGGTTCCTGCAGCTTTTTGAGGCGGCGGCTTTGGCGGCGCTGGCGGTGGGAGCAAGGTGGATGGTGGGGTAGAAAAGATAGTGGAATAGAAAATAATGGCGGAGCAGAAAATGATGACGGAATAGAAAAAGCCCTCTGGCTGAGCAGTAAGCAAACGCTGCTCGGCCAGGAGGGTTCTGTGGATATAGCATCCGGTTATGGATATCTGCTCCTATTTCTGCATGATATGAATGGCAAATCCGCCGAATTCTCCATCTAGATATACATTCTTGATTTTTCCGTCCTCATTGTAAGCGGCGGTGTCCATATTAAAGGTAAAGCCTTTTTCCTTAAGCTCCTCTACCGCGGCAGTCAGATCCGGGGTTCTCATGGCGATGTGGCCGTTGGCTCCCAGGAAGGGGGACTTCATGCATTCAAAGTAGGGGCCGCCAAATTCGGATTTATTGCCGTGGCGAGGTTCCAGATTGAACATGGTGCTTAACAGCTGGGCCAGCTTTGCGGCTTCATCTGCATTGTCCATGTTGATGCCGATATGTTCCAGTTCAAATTTGCAGCTCATAATCATACCTCATTTCTTTTGACGAATATCGGTTTACATTTACATTGGGAAGATAATCAGTGCTCCGGCAGTCAGTGCCAGCAGCCGGATAAAGTACTGGGGCACGGTAAATTTGCAGAATTCCCAGATACTGTAGTTTCCAACACCCATGACCATGGCAGGCATACCGTCGATGGGAAGGAAGTGTCCGCACCATCCGGAAATAACGATTGCACATGCGGCAGCTGTGGGATCCAGTCCCAGGTTCGTACAGGTGGCGATGGCCAGCGGCGCGAAGATGTAAACTGTTCCGATGGTGGATCCGGTCAGGGTTGCAAGTACGCTGGTCAGGATGCAGAATACCAGAACCAGGATGAAGGGATTGATGCTTGCGCCCAGCATACCGGCTACAGTAGAGCCTACCAGATTGGTCAGGCCGGTGCTTCCTAAAGCGTCTGCCACACCGATTACACCAGCAGACATCAGGATGATAGGAGCGCTGATGGAATCACGGATTTCCTTGAAATCCATAACACCGGTTACCAGGATTACTGCTACAGATAAACCAGCGATGGCGTATCCAGCGTCGCCGATGGAGCTCTGCAGAAGCATGCCGATTACGGCGATCACGAACACGATGTATGTAACGTACTCTTTCCACTTGGGAAGGGATGCTGTCTCAGCAGAAGCCTGCTGGGCATCCTCGGTTGCCTGAATGTCATGATCTGGCAGGAGCTTATACTGAATTACACAGTTTAATAAGAAGCCCAGGGAAAGGAACAGGTTTACGATTGCGAAGCGGGCTACAGGAATATTTGCCGTAACGCCAGCGCTTCCTAAAACGGCGATCACGATGCCGTACTGAAGGGCAGTGTTAAAGGGGAGCAGCGGATGGTTTGCCGCAAATCCGGCAGTCATAACTACCTTGGAGGGCGGCAGCTTCTTGGTGTAGGGAAGAGTGGACAGCAGTCCGATTACCATTACGTAATATGCGGTGGAGCCGGTGCCGAAAAGGCTGCAGCCCAGCATAACGATGAGGATCAGAAGAAGATACGCCTTAAATCCGCCTTTTTCCGCCATATTAAACATGGTTCGTTTGAAGGCCGCAATAAAGCTGGTCTTCTGGAGGGCTGCGATGATTGCCATGAATTCAGCCAGCATTACGATGGTTGAATTGGAGAATCCGGCGAAAGCAGCCTTGATGTCCGCGATTCCAAAGATGACAAGCAGAAGACAGGCCAGAAGCGGCACAGATCCAAATGGCAGCTTGTCAATCATGATCAGGACAATCATGAAAATGGTGATGCCGAGTGCGATAATCATTTGGGTTGTCATTTCATTATTACCTACCTTTCTTGGCCGTCCATCTGAAAACCGCTGCAAGATAGACAAATGGATTTGGCCTTTGTTTGCGTTAATTATACAATCTGCCCTAATATGCGACAAGAAATGCCACCTTTTTATGCGTTTCTATTAGAAACAAATGAAAAAAATATAAAATTTGGTATGAAAAAATGTTGTTTTATGAAACGATTCATTGAAATTGCCGGTCATAATGTTCTATATTGGAACATGTAAAGGGAGGCGTTTCCCCACTGATTGCTGCAGGCTTCAATGGCTTAAGAAGCAAAAAAAGGGCAGAAATGGACAAAAATGGGTAAAAAAGGGTAACAAAAAGACGGGACATCAATCTGCCCCGTCTTTTACGAGGAATCGGTCTTTTTTGAAAAGAGTTCCTGTATAATTTTCTTCAAAATACCCGTCAGGCCCTGGTGCCATTTGCCATGCGGATGGCGTAATCGATGGCGTTTACCAGGCTCAGCTCATTACTGGTGCCTTTTCCGGCAAGGGCAAAGCCGGTGCCGTGGTCTACGCTGGTGCGGATGATGGGCAGTCCCAGGGTAACGTTGACGCCCTCTACGGCCTTCCATGCCTGCTTTTCCCGGTCATAGACAAATCCCACTGTTTTTAAGGGAATATGTCCCTGGTCATGGTACATGCAGACAACGATATCGTACCAGCCGCCAAGAGCCTCAGAAAATACGCTGTCCGGCGGAATGGGGCCTACGGCGTTGATGCCCTCTGCCTTTGCCGCTTCGATGGCAGGCTTGATTTCCTCCAGCTCCTCGGTGCCAAAGAGGCCGTTCTCGCCGCAGTGAGGATTCAGTCCGGCCACGGCAACCTTAGGATTTTCAATGCCCATATCTTTGCAGGCCTTGTGGGCGATCTCGATGACCTCCAGCACTCGGGCCTTCTTTACCCGGTCGCATGCCTCACGAAGAGAGACGTGGGTGGAAACATGCACCACACGCAGATCATGGTGAGCCAGCATCATGGTGTATTTCTTAGTGCCTGTGTAGGTGGCATAAATCTCTGTGTGGCCATCGAAATGGGTGTAGCCGTCGGAATTTTTGCCGCCGTCATGCTCCAGGGCCTTATTCATGGCTTCCTTATTCAGGGCGTTGGTGCAGGTGGCGTCTACCTCTCCCGCCATAGCCAGTTCAATAACCTTCTTTACGCACTGGAAGGCAGCGTTACCGCCTTCGATGCTGACCTGGCCGATGGGAAATTCTTTCGGATCGGGAATCAGCTCCAGGTGCAGTACATCGATGGTGCCCGGAGTGAACAGGGCGTCGGATACCTTTTCGCACCGATGGATCTGGATGTCCGTACGTCCCACGAAGCGGGCAGCCTGTTCAATCATCTTGGCATCGCCTACAACGATGGGACAGCAGCGGCTGTACAGATCGGTGTGGGAGAGTGCCTTGACGGTAATCTCCGGCCCGTTTCCGGCAGGGTCGCCCATGGTAATGCCGACAATAGGTTTCTTATCCATAATTTCAGTCTCCTTCTAATTGCTCTGTCTGGGACAATTTCTTCGTCTGCGATTAATTCATACCCTTCGCTTTGTTCTCTTCCAGAACCTTCTTCAGTGCCTTGATGCCTTCCTCCGGAACCTGATTGAAGGGAGCGCGGCAGGGGCCTACCTCGTAGCCCAGCAGACGTACGGCGGTCTTTACAATGGTGTTGGGGTTGCCGTATTTGAAGCATGCGCGGAAGCTCTGGATGCTGGCGTTGGCCGCCTTTGCCTCCTCGATCTTGCCCTCTGCGTACAGATTATAGATAGAAGCCATGGTGTGCGGATATACGTTAGCGCAGCCTGCAATGCCGCCAGTGCCGCCTGCAAGGAGGGTCCAGATAATCAGCTGGTCATTGCCGGACAGGGTATAGAATTTTCCATTGGGCTTCTTGTTTCCTGCGTCAATGTAGCCTAAGATGTTGGTGAAGTTTCCGCTGGAATCCTTGGCGCCTACGATATTGTCAATCTGGGCTAAGCGGGCTACGGTAGCCGGAGCCAGTGCATTGCCGGTGCGGGCCGGGATATTGTAGAGAACGATGGGCATGTCAACAGCCTCGGCCACTGCCTTGTAGTGCTCATACAGCTCGTCCTGGCTGGCGGCAGCAAAGCTGGGGGTGATGATGGAGAGAACGTCAGCTCCGGCAGCCTGAGCCATCTTGCTCTGGGCGATGGTTTCCTTGGTAGAAATGCAGCCGGTTCCTGCGTATACCGGTACCCGGCCGTTGCACTGGTCGATTACGGTCTCTAAAACCAGTTTCTTTTCCTCAGCAGTAAGGATGTAGCCCTCGCCGTTGGTTCCAAAGGGGAACAGGGCGTGAACGCCGCCCTCGATCATGCGGTCTACCTGACGGCGCAGCTCCTCCAGATTGATGGTTTCATCCTCGTACATGGGGGTGATAATTGGGGGGATAATGCCTTTTAATTCAATTGCTTTCATGAGAAATACCTCCTGTGTATATGATTAATTTTTTATTGTGGTTAATTTTTTACAATACTTCCAGATAAAGTGCCCGCGCATCGTCCGGGGTTACCGGGCGGGGATTATTGACTAAAAGCCGCTGTACCTGCATACCGGCTTCTACCAGGCCGTCCAGATCGCTTTCCGGCACGCCGAATTCTTTTAAGCTGGTGGGGATATCCAGGTGCTTGACAATCTCCTCCAGGCGGCTGATGATCCAGGCGGATTTTTCCTCCGTGGTCTTGCAGGTCTTTACCTCATCGTGGCAGCAGCGGTCATAAGCAATGGCAAAGCGCTCCCGGCAGGCTGGTTCATTGAAGCGCATAACCGGGGCCAGCAGGATGGCATTGGATACGCCGTGGGCAATATGGTATTTGCCGCCTAAGGGATAGCTTAAGGCATGTACGGCAGTGGTTCCGCTGGCGGTGATGGCCAGGCCGCCGTAGTAAGCGGCGATCTGCATGCGGTTTTTCTCTGTCATGGCATCAGGGTCATCGCAGGCCTTTTCAATGTTATTCAGGATCAGATCCAGGCCCTCTAAGGCGTACAGGTCGCTGAATGGATTGGCCTTGTTGCTGGTGAAGCACTCGATGCAGTGAGCCAGGGCATCTACGCCGGTAGCTGCTGCGATGCTGCGGGGCAGATTTTTAATCATCCGCGCATCCAGAATCACGTAGTCGGCGATCATATTTTCATTGACGATGCCCACCTTCAGCTCCTTTTCCGGAACGGCTACGATGGAATTGGGGGTAACCTCGGCTCCTGTACCGGCGGTGGTGGGGATCAGGATGATGGGGGTGCATTTCTTTGCCATTCCCGGATTGTCCAAAAGCTCCTTTACGCCATACTCGTCGGTCACCAGGACGCTGGCCAGCTTGGCTGCATCCATGACGCTTCCGCCGCCGCAGGCAACGATCATGTCGGCTCCGCTTTCCTTGAACTGGTCAACCAGCTTCTGCACAGCCATGTAGCTGGGCTCAGCGGGAAGGTCGTCTAAGACGTAGTAATCGGCTCCGGCAGCCTTGACGGCTTCCTCGGGAAGGGAAAACAGCCCGGCTGCTTCGATTCCCTTGTCAGTAAACATAGCCACGCGCTTTACCTGGTTTGCCTTTAAGATGGCGGTAATGTTGTCCATGGCGTTTTCGCCGCCGTAGACTGCGTGGGGCATTTTCAGATTATAGGTGGTAAGCATGATAAAAGCCTCCTTAATTATAAAATGTTATCTGCTCTGTGCGGCTGTTGGATTGTACAGGCCTACCCGTTCTCTCTTTGCGCCAAGGATATCTTCTTCGGTGAAGCGGACATACTTTACACCCTGACGCGTGCGGGCCGCATAGGCAAGATGGATATAGCCGTCTTTTGTCTGCATGATGTATGGATATTCATACTGCTTGTTGTTTGTCTTGTTCTCATCGCCGATATAGCCCTCGCCCCGTTCCATCCAGCGGATGATGGGGAAGGTCAGGCCGCCGTCCTCAGACAGAGCCACAGCTACGGGGCAGCGCAGACCCGGCCATGCGGCCTTTCCCGGCTGGGGATCCGGTGTGCAGGTGGGATTATAGGCAATGGCGATTCTTCCGCTCTGCAGCTTGATGGCGCTGATGCTGGAATTGTTGTTGGGAAGGGGAGTGGGCTTTGGCTCGCTCCAGGTCTCGCCGTAGTCAAAGGACTCGCTTCTGTGGATCCGGTAAGCCTCGCGGTTGCGCATGAAAGCGGCCAGATGGCCAGGCTCCAGTTCCACCACATTGGCATGGACATGGCCGTTGCTCTTCGGCATCATTACCGTGCGCCAGGTCTTGCCCTGATCGTCAGAAATGCGGAAGGCGGTGGGGTCTCCAGAGAGGCCGTCGGCGGAATCGGTGCAGATCCAATTGGAGAAGATCCAGCGTCCATTGGAAAGAACCTGAATGGGCTGACGGCAGAAGGTGCCCTCCTCCGGGAAGATCGTTTCATAGGGCCCCCAGGTCTGGCCGCCGTCGGTGCTCTTCTGGCAGCGAACCACGGAGGTAAACTGCATATTGTCCTTACCTTCCTGACGGTCAAGCTGGGCAGTGTACATTGCCCATACCGCATTGTCCGGGCCGTAGAAGAGAGAAGGGTTCTGCTCGCTGCGGGTGGGATCGCCGGAGATATCCACAGGCTCAGTCCAGGCGGCTGCGTCTTTGGGAAGGCGTGAGCAGATGATATGTACATCGGCGCTGCCCTCATAGGTTCCGGCGAACCAGCAGCAGATGAGGCTTCTGTCTGGAAGCTCTACCATGGCAGGAGCATGCGCTGTGGGATATCCGCCGTTAGGGATCAGGGCCTCGAAATCGCCCATCTCTTCATTCTCGTAGATGGTTCCGTCCCAGGTAAGGCCGGGAAGTTTTGGATAGGTCATGTTTTTTCCTCCTTCGTTTATCGGTTTTGTTTGGCTAAATGCCGTTTTTATTTGACTGAATGTCATTTTTGTGTGGCTGAATGCCGTTTAAGAGACGGCGGTACAGGCGGCAGGAGCGATTTGTTCAGCAAGATCGGTCATCAGGCTTTCCTGGCCAAAGCCGCCGGATTTGGTAATGATATGCCGGGTGCAGCCCTTGTAGGTAAAGCTGGCCAGCACTACGCCTTTCTCCATCTCGCAGATGGGCTCAAGCTCGGTGACGCCCACGCAGTTCATGCACTGGAGCAGCGTGTCGCCGCCGGTCATGAGAAGGGTTCCCAGGTTAGGACTGGCAAAGAGGGCCCCTACCAGGCTGCCCAGGCTTCCGGATATCCGCACCCGGAGGGTGTCAAGATCAATTCCCAGCTTATCCGCATAATCGGCCGTCAGCTGATTGCCGCCCAGGTCATTGGTCTCAATGATGGAACAGGGATTGGCTGCCAGCATCTCTTCAATAGCGGTCAGCTGTGCCTGTCCATCGGGAGTCTGCCAGTAGCCGGGCTCCAGCTTCTGCTGGGGTGTGAGGCGAAGCCGGGCAAAGCCAGCATTTTCTGCATAATCCAGCTGGGCCAGGGTAATGGGATTGACGCTGCCGCAGACCACCAGAAGACGGGGATCAAGCTGAGGCATACGCAGCGGCCTGTCTGCGGTTATGCCCAAAAGATCCGGAAGAACCGCGCCGAATCCGGCACAGCCTGCGGAGATGGAGAGCATGGAGTGGCTGGCCAGCTGGAGGCCGGTAGATTTCAGATCCTCCAAGGTAGAGCCGTCAAAGACAAGGATGCCTTCCGCGTCTGGTGCCTGCTCACCGGCCTTCAGGGCTGGAAAGCTTTTTGCCGGGAGATCGCTTTGCCCAGCGATAATGCCAGTAACCGCAGAGCAGCGAACCGGTTCAAAAGGATCCCTGCCAAAGGGACTTTCAGTTACCGGAGTCCCGTCAATGTAATGGATGCCGTTTTGTGTTACCCGTTTTATCTGGGGAAATGCCGGAAGAAATGGAAGCTGTTTTTTGCCGCTGGCATCTAAAACAGCAGCCAGCTCTGCGCCGATATTGCCTCTGAGGGCAGAGTCAGTCTTTTTATAAATGGACTGAACCCCGGCCTGCAGTGCCCGCGTGGTTAATTTTGAAACAATTTCGTAAGCCTGGACTGAAGGCAGATGACGGGTCTCGGTGTCTACTACAAGAACCTTTGCGTCACAGGAAGTGAAATCCACCTCAGGATCAACCACTACCTTGGTCTGGATGCCGCGGAGTGCGAACTGAACGCCGGTATCCAAGGCGCCGGTGAAATCGTCTGCAATGATTAAAAGAAGGATCATGATTTCCCCCCTTTCTGGATATTTTTCCGGCAGGATATTGCCGGAGATGAAGTGTGTTTGTTCAGAATGGCAATTGATTCAGGCCTGTTCTGTGTTTCTGTCACTATTATGCATGAAAAAAGGTAAATTTGCATTGAAAAAGTAAAATAAATATGTTACATTTTTAAACAAGAAGAAAAAATAGAACAAAAATTTTTGAAAGGCGTTCAAAAAGAGAACGGTTTTCTAGCTGGAGGTTTGCTGTTTGGCGGCAGGCTTTAAAACCACACGGAGTGCAGAGCGATAGGGAAAGGCTGATTAACGCGTTTCCCTGGAGGATTAAGAGGAGATCAGGAGGAATGAATCATGGTAGAGACACGTACACGGATTCTGGGGATCGCTCCCTATCAGGGAATGAACACGGTGATGGAAAGGGCAGCGCAGGCTTACCCCCATATTCAGCTGGATGTATTTACCGGCGATTTGGAGGTGGGTGTGGCCATTGTGCAGCGCATGTCCCCCAATGTATATGACTGCATTATTTCCCGGGGCGGCACGGCTACATTGATCCGCCAGGTGACAGATTTGCCAGTGGTTGAGGTGCAGATTTCCGTGTATGATGTGCTGAGCGCCATGAAGCTGGCAGAGAATTATTCAAAACGGTACGCCATTGTAGGCTTTCCCAATATCACCGAACCGGCCCATACCCTCTGTGACCTGTTAGGTTACAGCCTGGATATCCTGACAGTGTACAGCGGTGAGGAGGCGGAGGAGACCCTGAAAAAGCTTAAGGCGGAAGGATATCGGATGGTGGTCTGCGATATGGTCACCCACACCCTGGCCAGGAAGATGGAGCTGGATGCATTCCTCATTACCTCGGGGATGGAGAGTATGCACACAGCCATCAGCGAAGCTATCAATATCAGTCTCTGGTTCGGCCGCCTGCGCCAGGAAAATATGTTTCTGCGCAGTATTACCCAGGATCAGAACGGCCGTGTGGTGGTGTTTGATGAGGAAGGCACTATTTTTTACAATAGTCCGGCAGAGCCCTCCAGCGGCCTGGCAGAGACCCTGCGGGATCATCTGAAGGAGGTGCCTGCCAGCGGCTCGCTGAAATTTTACTATACGGAAAGGGATCAGCTTTACCGGATTACCGCTCAGACGCTGTTGATGGATACGGAACGGTACAGCCTGTTTTACTGCGTGCCATCTAAAGTGACCTTTCACTCTCAGTGGACGGGGATGCGTTTTATGAATCGAGGAGAGTGCGAATATCTGTTTATGAACAGCTTTTACAGCCTCAGCGGGGCCATGGGGACTATGGATGAGGAGATCCGGACAATGGCCGCCGTGCGCCAGCCGGTGATGATTAAAGGGGAGCCAGGTACAGGGAAAGAGCAGATTGCCCGATTCCTTTATCTGCACAGCTCACTGGCCAATAAGCCTTTCGTCCAGGTCAGCTGTGACCTGATGAGCGATAAGAGCTGGGAATTTCTCTTAAATCACGATAATTCGCCGCTGAACGCCACGGGAAATACCCTGTATTTTCAGAATATCGAATCCATTCCGGAGGAATATGCCTCCAGGCTTTTGTCGGCAATCCAGGAAACGGGGCTGGCCAGACGGTTGCGGCTGCTCTTTTCCAGTGTCAGCCGGGACGGAGAGGAGGTGTCGGCGATGATGCGCCGCTTTGTCTCCCGCCTGGGATGCCTGGTGCTGAACCTGCCTTCCCTGCGGAGCCGTTCGGATGAGATTCCCTCTCTGGCAAGCCTGTACCTGGCAAGTTTAAAGCCGGAGCTGGGGAAACAGATTTCCGGCTTCGAGCCAAAAGCCATCGAAATGTTGCGTCAGTATGATTGGCCAAACAATTATACGCAATTTAAGCATGTCCTAGAAACCCTGGCCACCCTGACTACCTCCACCTATATCCGCAGCAGTATGGTAGCGGAGCTTCTGGCCAGAGAGCGAGCATTAAACCGCAGCGCGGAGTTAAATGCATCGGCGGCTGCCATGGACGGCACTCTGGAGGAGATCATCAGCCAGGTGGTCAAGCAGGCCGTTGTCTCCCACAAAGGGAACCGTGCCGCCGCAGCCAGGCAGCTGGGGATCAGCAGGACTACCTTATGGCGGTATTTGGGGAGAAGTGAGGAGAAATAGAAGAGGGGGATTGTGATGGGAGCGCGAACAATTTTGTTCCTGACCGGCGGATTAGGGCAGGGGAAGAGAGCGTTTGGACGGAAGCTTTGGGCGAAATGGTTTTCTGGGGAAGGTTGTGAGATGAGGGGAGAGGCGAACCGGGAAGCGGAGGATGGGAGAGAGGGATGTTCCGATTGCCGCGAGGCGGATGGAAGCCTGGCCTCCTGGGCGGAATTTCAGCAGGCGGATATGGTCTGGAATCTTCAGGATATGGTTCGGCGGGTGCTGCTTTCGGAGACTGGGCAGGATGTTTTTGGGGAGGCGAAGAGGGCATTAGTTGAAGGGCTGTCGGATAAGGCTGCTGACCAGGTGCTTGACAGTCAGACATCTAAAAAGCAAGAACCGAACAGCCAGGAAATCAACAGCCGGGCAAAGTGGCTTGCTAAGGAAATTCCGGCACGTATTTTAAAGGAAGGCTGCCAGCGAATAATCATTACTGATGAGATTGGATGCGGGGTAGTTCCGGTAGATGCTTTCCAGCGGGAGTACCGGGAACTGGCCGGGCGCATTGCCTGCCGGATCGCAGCAGAGGCATCGGCGGTGTGGCAGGTGACGGCAGGAATTGGCCGGTGTATAAAAGGGGAGATATTTGCTGAGCGGTTGGGAAATTGCTTTGCTGGGCAGCTAAATTACGAGGGTGACAGGCTGTTTGATGAATTGCAGACAGAGAAAAAGGAGGAGAGATATATGGCAGAGGCCGCAGGGAATATTGAAAAAGAAATTCGTGTAAAGGAAGACAGCGCAAAAGAAGATGGTTTAAGAGAAGGCCATGCAAAGGAAAACCATGCAGGCGGAAGCGGCGTAAATGAAACCGCAGTTCCGGAAGAATTTTTACAAACCATAGAGACGGAAACCCGGCAGGCGGCGGAAGAGTTTTTAAATCAGGCCAAGATGAAGCCGGGGCAGCTTCTGGTAGTGGGCTGTTCTTCCAGCGAGATCGAAAGCCTGCGTATCGGAACCTATTCCAGCCGTGCAGTGGGAGAGCGGGTGT
>JAGHER010000007.1 GCA_017889125.1 Lachnospiraceae bacterium | reverse complement strand
GGAAAGGAGCAGCGGGATGTCGGGAATTGCCATGTTTGTGCCTAATGAGCAGATGCTTGGGCAGGCCCAGGAGATTCTGGGGCAGATGGAGAATCATCATGTGATTCTTTTAAAGACCATTACCACCAGCAATGCGGTGAACGAGGCCAGGGAGGCTGTGTCCAGAGGGGCCAATATCATTGTGGCCAGGGGGCGGCAGGCAGTGGAAATTCAGCAGCACACCACGGTGCCGGTTTCGGAGATTGTCATGAGCGCCCAGGAGCTGGGGCTTTTGGTGGTCAAGGCCAAGACGCTGGTGGAAAAGGAACGGCCCTGCATCGGTCTCTTTGGCTGGGGAAACATGTTTTCGGACACTACCTACTTTGAACAGCTTTACGGTGTTCGCCTGATCCGCTGTGTTCTCCAGGGAGCAGAGGACTGGCGTGCGGTGATGGATAAGGTGCTGGAGGAAAATCCCATTGACATTGTAATCGGCGGCAAGGCGGCCTTGAGCGCAGCGGAGGGGAGGGGCATTCCCGCCCTCTTCCTTTCCTCCACCGGCGAGTCTATCCGCACAGCCCTCCACAATGCAGAGTCCCTGTACAGCGTCTCCAAGTTAGAGCAGCACAACTACGCGCAGTTCAGTACTGTGCTGGATTCCAGCTTCAGCGGCATCATCAAGGCCGGTCCTTCGGGAAGGATCCTGGTGATGAACCGGGCCATGGAGCAGATCACGGGGATTTCGGCACAGAAGGCCATGGGGCAGCCGGTGGAGGCGGTTCTTAAAGGGCTGGATGAGAATGCCATGCATCAGATTCTCTCTGGCGAGGAGGAGACCTACTCAGCCTTTTTGAATATCAATGACCAGTCTCTGGTGGTGGTGCTGGAGCCCATTGTGGCAGGCAGCCAGATCGACGGCGCCATCGTCTCCTGCAACCGGATGCGGCGGCTGGAGTCTGACGCTAAGGAGGTAAACCGGAATCAGATTCTTAAAGGGTATGTGGCTTACGGCACCTTTGATGATATCGACCGGCACTTAAAAGGACTTAAGGAGGCGGTGGAGCGGGCCAGGATTTACGCCCAGTCCTCCAGTCCCATGCTGATTGAGGCCATTTCCGGCCCGGAGCTTGATATTATCTGCCAGGGCATCCACAATTACAGTCTGCGAAAAAATGGTCCCTTTATCATGATGAACATGGCAGGGCTTAAGGAGGATCAGCAGATGAAGGTGCTTTTCGGGGAATATTCCCATGAGCGCCACGCCTGGGAGCCGGGGCTTATTGAGGAGGCCAATCACGGTACTCTGGTGATTCAGAGCATTGATAAGCTGACCCTTCCTGTCCAGTACAATCTCATGAAGGTGATCCGCAGCAAACGGCTTTTTAAGGATCGGATAGAGGATATGCAGCTGATGGATACCCGGATCATCGCCTGCACTGCCAAGAATCTGACGGAGCTGCGCAAGGTGGATAAGATCCGCTCTGATCTTTATTTTACCTTAAAATCCCTCCGGTTAAAGATCCCTAATTTAAAGGACCGGCCGGAGGATGTGGAGTACCTTCTGGATAAATATGTGAAGCTTTATTCTGAGCAGTACTGCCGTTACCATGTGATGACTGCCGGGGCCAGGAAGGTCCTTCTGGAGTACCCCTGGGCGGGAAACAGCATTCAGCTGGACGCCTTCTGCGAGCGGATGATTCTGACTGTGGGGAAGCGGACCATCACGGAGAGTTACGTGCGGGAGCTTTTGGAGGAGCTTTACGAGACAGACTCCGGGATTTACGAGATCCTTCCGGAGGATGAGGCCAGAGAGGAGCGGCGGCGCCGGATGGAGGCCAGGCAGCAGGAGGCAAAGGAGGAGCGGAAGCTGGGAAAGGAAGAGATCTGGCGCGCGTCCATCCAGGAAGCCCTTGCAAAGTACCACGGAAACCGGACGCTGGCGGCAAAGGAGCTGGGCATCAGTACCACCACACTCTGGCGGTGGATGAAGAAATAAATGAACCATGTTCCCTGTCCGCTTGCGGGCGGGGGAAAAGAAAGAGGCAGCTATGGGAAAGATTGCGCTTCTGGTGCCAAGGGAAGAGATGGTGTACCAGGCTCATAACATTCTCCAGGAGAAAAGCTACCGGGAGAAGCATTACGAAATCAGCATCATGAAGGTGGTGCGGACCCGGAATATTGTGACGGAGGCCAGGGAGGCCATTGCCGGCGGGGCTTCCATCATAATTGCCAGGGGCCTACAGGCCTCCATGATTAAGCAGTATACAGACATTCCGGTGATTGAGATTGTCATCACCGCCCAGGAGATGGCTCTTCTTATTGTAAAGGCCCGGCAGATCTTAAAAAAGCCAAATCCGGTGATCGCCGTAGTGGGATTCCGCAATATGTTCTGCGACATGTCGTATTTTGACTCCATCTATGATATTGAGCTGCGTACCTTTTATGCGCCCAATAATGAGCAGCTGCGCGCCTACGCTCTGCGGGCAGTGGAGGAAAAGGTGGATTTGATCATCGGCGGCGAGGTGGCTGTTGAGGCGGCGGCGGAGCACAATGTGCCGTCGCTGTTTTTGTCCAATACGGAGGATTCCCTGCGCAATGCCTTTTCCATGGCGGAGAGCGTCAGCTATGCCATGGATGTGGAGAAGAAGAATGCGGCACAGATGGAGACGCTTTTGGATTATTCCTTCGGCGGCGTGGTCAATGCAGATGGCCGGGGCAGGATTACAGCGGTAAATCCATTGATGGAGGATCTGCTGGGGCGTCAGCGGGCGGAGATTGTGGGACGCTCTCTGACGGAGATCTTTCCGGATCTGGACGAGGGACAGGTGGAGCGGACATTAAAGGGCGGCGGAGAGGGCTGCTCGGCCTTTCTCCAGCTGAAGTCCGGGTCGGTATTTGCTATTCTTGCGCCGGTGCTGATCGAGGGACGGGCGGACGGGGCTATTCTTACCTGTCACAAGATGAAGCGGAAGTCGGCGGAAAAGGAGAAGGTCGGGGAAACACGCCGGGATGCCGCGGTCATTGCTTTAGGGCGGTTCCAGGACATGCTTCAGGAGTCGGCAGCCATGGAGGACTGCATTCACCAGGCACGCCTTTATGCCCTGTCTGATCTACCGGTGCTTATGGAGGGAGAGGCCGGGACGGAGCGGCGGCTGATGGCCCAGAGCATCCACAATGAAAGCGCCCGGTGCCGGAAGGGCTTTGTCCATGTGTCCTGTGCGGGGCTGGGAGAGGAAGAGCAGTGCGCTCTGCTTTTTGATGACGGCGGAGCTGCGGCCCGGGCAGATGGCGGGAGCATCCTGGTGGAGGATGTGGAATGGCTGACACCGGCCAATCAGTTTCGGCTTCTCAGCCTGATTCGTTATAAGAAGCGGTGCGGCAAGGCACCGGCCAAAAACAGCCATGCCGATGTGCGGGTGATGGCCATGGCCGGGGAACCGGGAGGGCTTCAGGAAGCGGTTGGGGAAGGAAGCTTTCGGAAGGAGCTGTATTACCTTCTTCAGGGCCTTCGTCTGGAAATCCCGCCTATGCGGAAACGCCCGGAGGATCTTAAGCGGAAGCTGGAGTATTCCCTGCGGGAGAGTTGCGAGAGATTCCAGCGGTATCATCAGCTGGAAAAGGAAGCCATGGCCTTTCTCTTGTCCTGTCCCTGGCGGGGGAATCTGTATCAGATTGAAAATTTCTGCGAGAGGCTGGTGCTGACTGCCTCTCGGCGGGTGATTGGCCGGGAAGAGGCGGAGCGGATTTACCGGGAGCTGTATGGAGAGGATGAGTGGGAGACTGGAGTATGGCAAGATGCCGATGCAGGCGATGGGGAAGGTCAGGATGGCACATGCCCGCAGCCGGAAAGTGCGGCATATCCCCTCTCCACCCGCCGAACCCAGCTTTTGCGGGCCCTGGCAGAAAATGACAACAGCCGCAGCCGCACAGCAGAGGCACTGGGCATCAGCAAGGCTACTCTGTGGCGGTGGATGAAGAAATACGGCATTGTGCAGAAAGATGGAACGAAAATGAATAAAAATTGAAATAAAAATGATATCTTATGGAGGGTGCATAAAACAACACCCTCTTTTTGTTAAGATAGTCAATTGATGTCGGAAAGAGAATCCGCTATACTAAAGCCATCAGAACGGAAGAGAAAGAAACCAGAAATCCTCACCCGTTCAACAACCAGAAACCAGGTCTCCGGAAAAGGATCCGACCAGGGAAAATGCTTCCCCAAAACGGACAAAATTCCCGGAGCGCCCACAAAAAAAGAAAGAGGTAATGCAAAATGAAAATCGGATTTATCGGATTAGGTATCATGGGCAAGCCAATGAGCAAGAACCTGTTAAAGGCAGGCCACGAGTTAGTTGTATGCGATTTTAACAAGGACGCAGTAGCTGAGGTTGTTGCTGCAGGCGCAAAGGAAGCAGCAAACGGCGCAGAGATCGCTAAGGAGTGCGACGTGATCATTACCATGCTTCCCAACTCTCCTCATGTACGTTCCGTAGCATTAGGCGAGAATGGTATCGTGGAAGGCGCTCACGAGGGAACCGTCCTTATCGACATGAGCTCCATCGATCCAGTAGAGTCCAAGAAGATCGGCGCTGAGTTAGCAGCAAAGGGCATCGAGATGTTAGACGCTCCGGTATCCGGCGGCGAGCCCAAGGCCATCGACGGCACCTTATCCGTAATGGTCGGCGGCAAGAAGGAATTATTCGACAAGTACTATGATATGTTAATGGTTATGGCTGGATCTGTTGTATACGTTGGCGAGCTGGGCTCCGGAAACGTAGCAAAGCTGGCAAACCAGATCGTTGTTGCAGTAAATATCGCAGCTGTAGGCGAGGCTCTTTCCTTTGCAAAGAAGGCTGGAACCAATCCGGAGTTAGTATATCAGGCAATCCGCGGCGGTCTGGCAGGCTCCACCGTTATGGATGCAAAGGCTCCCATGATGCTGTCCAGAAACTTCAAGCCCGGCTTCCGTATTGAGCTGCACATCAAGGATCTGACCAACGCATTAAACGCTGCTCACGCAATCGCTGCTCCCGTTCCGTTAACCGGACAGCTGATGGAGATGATGCAGGCATTAAAGGCTGACGGCTACGAGAAGGAAGACCACTCCAGCCTGGTTAAGTACTACGAGAAGATTTCCAACGTTACCGTAGAATAATCCGCAGGGGGGAAATACAATGAATACCGATTTTATCAAGGGTGTAGTCGTTCCGATTCTTACTCCCATCGATGCGGAGGAGAAGATTGACGAGAAGAAGATGCGGGAGCAGGTAGATTACGTAATCGAAGGCGGCGTTACCGGCATCCTGGCATTTGGAAGCAACGGCGAGTTTTATGTGATCGAAGAGGATGAGATGGAGCGCGGCTTAAAGATCATGGTGGATCAGGCCGCAGGCCGGGTGCCGGTATACTTCGGCATCGGCGCCATCAGCACCAAGAAGTGCTGCCGTCTGGCAAAGATGGCGGTAGCTAACGGCGCCGCAGGTGTTTCTATCCTGCAGCCCATGTTTTTAAAGCCCACCAAGGACGAGCTGTTCCTGCATTTTAAGACCATTGCTGAGGCAGTTCCGGAGACTCCGGTGCTCCTCTACAATAACCCCGGCCGTGTAGGATACACCTTATCCGCAGACTTAGTGGAGAAGCTGGCACACGAGGTTCCCAATATTGTGGGAATGAAGGATACCAGCGGCGACATTACCCAGACCTCCGAGTTCATCCGCAGAAACCGCGACGTAAACTTCAAGGTATTCGGCGGCAAAGACACCTTATTATACGCTTCCATGTGCCACGGCGCAGTAGGCGGTGTCTGCACGGCAGCAAACTTTATGCCGGAGTTGATCACCGATGTGTATAATAAATATGTGGCCGGAGACCTGCAGGGTTCTCTGGAAGCCCAGTTCAAGCTGAATCCGGTAAGACTGTCCATGGACGGTGCAAGCTTCCCGGTAGCGGCAAAGGATATGGCAAACTTAAGAGGACGCGAGATCGGCGTTCCCTATACGCCCAATCTGCCTACTCCGGAAGGCCCTGTTTTAGATAAGATTAAGGCTGAGATGAAGACGGCTGGACTGATCTGATGGAGAGGTTCTAAGGAAATGATGATTTAATCAGCGTTTCTTTAGATTAACAAGTTAAGATAACAATGCGTTCAGGAAAACGCAGGTTGAAGCGTTTCCTTAAGACAAACCGGTTGCCTGAAAAGAGGGGGACCGGTTTGTTCTTTTGCAGGGATGCGCGCACGTTTATTGTTTGGGAGGGTTATCGCATGAAATTTTTATTTGCATCCGATTCATTTAAAGGCACCTTATCCTCAGAGCAGATTATCCGCCTGCTTACCGAGTCCGCCAGGGAAGCGTTTCCCGACTGCGAGACGGCGGGGGCGCTGATTGCTGACGGCGGAGAGGGCACGGTGGACGCCGTTATCGCCATGACCAAGGGAGAGTATATCAAAGTGCCGGTTCACGGACCCTTAATGGAGGAGACCACGGCCGTCTACGGAAAGGTCAATGAAGACAGCGCCATCATCGAGATGGCGGCGGCATCCGGCCTGCCTATGGTGCCGGAGAATCTCCGCAACCCCTTAAATACCACCACTTATGGCACCGGCGAGCTGATTAAGGATGCCTTAGACCGGGGCTTCCGCAACATTTCCGTGGCTCTGGGCGGCAGCGCCACCAATGACGGCGGCATGGGCGCCATGGCTGCTCTGGGCGTAAAATTCCTGGATAAGGATGGAAATGTCTTAGAGGGAAAGGGTTCTGACCTGGAAAAGGTGGCCTCTGTGGATTTGAGCGGCCTGCATCCGGCAGTGGCAGAAGCAAAGTTTACGGTCATGTGCGATGTAAATAATCCCCTGACCGGGCCGGACGGCGCTACGTATACCTTTGGAAAGCAGAAGGGCGGTACGCCGGAGATTCTGGATCAGCTGGAAGCCGGCATGAAGTCTTATGCCCAGGTGGCTGGAGCTGCTTTGGGGAAGGATATTGACCATATCGCCGGAGCTGGAGCTGCCGGAGGTATGGGCGCAGCACTCTGCGGGTTCTTAAATGCCAGCTTAAAGTCCGGCATCGAGACGGTACTGGATCTGATTGGATTCGATGAGATGCTGGAGGGCGTGGATCTGGTGGTCACCGGCGAGGGCCGCATCGACTGGCAGTCCGCCTTTGGAAAGGTGCCCAGCGGCATCGGTATGCGCTGCAAAAAGAAAGGCATTCCGGCCGTAGCCATTGTAGGCGGCATGGGCAATGGAGCCGAAAAGATTTACGAATTTGGCGTGGAGAGCATTATTCCTACCATCAACGGCGCCATGGACATTAGCGAGGCCCTGAACCGGGCAGAGGAGCTGTACAAGGGCGCCGCTGACCGTATGTTCCGGTTCCTGAAGGTGGGGATGGAGATGAAGAAGGGCTGATTAAGCTGCGCAGGTAAGAGGAAAATGAAGCGCGCAGGAGAACAAAGATAAAGGGGAGATCGCTGGTTGGCTGGTGAAAAGCAGTTGGCCGCGGTCTCTTTTTTGCTGCGGCAATATTCCCTTGTGCAGTTGGATTATCCAGAATTTCCAGATTATTTTCATTGATTATCCGGCAGCATAAATTGTTCGGCATTAATTTAAGTGTTGACTTCTTTTATGGTATGAGGTATATTTATCACATAAAGAGCGAAATACACCACATAAAAGGAGGATAATGAGATGAAAGCGCAAATGAAATCAAGAAAATATCTGTATGGGCTTACGGGATTGCTGTCATTGCTGGGATTTATCGGCGTATTTACCGGGGAGCGTTCCTTTCTGGCCTTCTTTGGCTTTGCTGTTGATTTTACGTATTTCTTTATGAAGACGGACGAAATGGTGGAGGAATACATGAATCGGGCGGCATCAAGGGCCTTCTACTGGGGGATGATTACCACAGCGGTGGTTACGCTGGTTTGCTTTTTTGTGTATAAGTATGCCGGAAATACTGCGCTTTTGTGCGGCTTTGCTGCAGGCTGGGGCGTATCCGTCGCCGTACATGGTCTTTCGATCGGCTATTACAAATTTAAAGAAGGCTGGGGACTTGAATGATAAAAAACAGGATAAAAGAGTATCGGGCCAGGTACGGCATGAAACAGGAGGAGCTGGCGAATCTGGTGGGGGTACGCAGGGAAACCATCGGAAATCTGGAAAAAGGCAGATATAATCCTTCTCTGGTGCTTGCCTGGAATATTGCAAAGGTGTTTGATGTGACAATTGAAGAGATTTTTACTGTTGAGTAAAGGGAAGAGCTATTTTCGCCTAAAATCCGTCTGTTTTTGCACAGATTCCCATCGGAAAAAGATAATCTGATAAAATGAAACAATAATCATTGCATTAGACAGATGGGAGAAAAACATGGAATTATACGAAGGATACGGGCCGCTCTGGGGAAGCTGGTATGTGAAGGAGCCTCTCGGCCAGGGTGCCTACGGAAAAGTATATAAGCTGGAGCGGAGAGAGTTTGGCCATGTGTGGTTCGCGGCGCTGAAGGTGATTTCCATTCCCCAGAATCCGTCGGAGATCGATTCGATTGTCACGGAAAACGGAGGGATTCGCAATGCGGCGCTGTATTACCAGGGCCTGGTCAATGAGATGGTGCAGGAGATTGTGACCATGTCCCGCTTCCAGGGCAACAGCTATATTGTGAATTACGAGGATCACATGGTGATTCCCCATAAGGATAAAATGGGCTGGGATATTTTCATCCGTATGGAGCTGCTGGTAAGCATTCAGCAGTTTATGAAGATGCACCGGATGAAGGAAGAAGATGTGGTGCAGATGGCCATTGACGTGTGCAAGGGGCTGGAGATATGCCATCGGGCAAATATCGTCCATCGGGATATTAAGCCGGAAAATCTGTTTATCTCCGAGCAGGGCTCTTACAAAATCGGCGATTTCGGCATTTCCCGCACCCTTGAACGGAGCAACGGCTTTCTGTCAAGGAAGGGGACGCCCTATTATATGGCGCCGGAGCTGAATCTGGGAGGAAAATGTGACGGGCGGGTGGATATTTATTCGCTGGGCATTGTCCTGTATTCCCTGATGAATGAGAACCGTTTCCCCTTCATGCCGCCCCATCCCCAGCCGATTACCTATGGGGACAGCCAGCAGGCCCTGGCGCGCAGGATGCAGGGAGAGGCGCTTCCCCTTCCTTCCGGGGCTACGCCGGGATTTGCCCGCATTATCCTGAAGGCATGCCAGTTTATGCCCCATGAACGGTATTCTTCGGCAGAGGAAATGCGGAAGGATTTGGAGGCCTTTCAAAAGGGGGAAAGGGTAGCTTCAGGGGCAGACGCAAAGGGCACTAACCAGACCAGATGGGTACAGCATCAGGACGACCGGCCCACAAAGAAGCGGGGAATAGCGGAAGGGCCGGAAATGCCGGAAGCAGCGAGAAGGCCGGGGTTGGCGGGAAATCTGGATGAGAAAAGACAAAAGTCCGGGGATTCGCAGAAAAAGCAGATTGTCCTGGTGACCATGGTCAGTGCTGGAATCCTGGCAATGACCGGGACTGCCCTGTGGATTGGCAAACAGATGGTTTCCCCGGTGATTTCCGTCATGGAGGATCCTGTGGAAAACCGGCTGTCAGAGCTGATTCGAGGGATTCAGGATTCCGTTGGTTCCTCAAGGGATGTTTTGGCTGGAGGGGAAGATAAGGATTCTCTCACCTTTTTTGAAGAGCTGGGGCGGAGTATGGAAGAGCCGGATGACACGGAGCTGGCGGAGGCCCAGGAAGAACTGGCTGAAGAGGGAAATGATGTGGATTCCTACTGGGCAGCGGCAGAGCAGGGGGATAAGAATGCCTGGTGCACTCTGGGGAATTTGTATGAAAATGGGATTGAAGTAGAACAGGATTACGAGATGGCAAGATACTGCTACGAGAATGGGGCAGATCTGGGAGATACAAAGTCTATGCGATACCTGGGCTACCTGTACGAGTTTGGATATGGCGGCGATGCGGATGCGGATATGGCAGCGTACTACTATGAGATGGCGGGAGAGGCCGGTGACTCTGAAGGATGGCTGCGGATGGTGTCTCTGATTTTTGATGAGAACGACGAGGAAAGCATCCAACAGACCATAGAATATCTGGAAATGGCGGCCAATATGGGCAATGCTGAAGGGTGGCTGCTGCTTGGCTTGTTTTATGGGTCGGGACTGGGCATGGAGGTGAGCTCTGAGGATGCCTTCCGCTGCTACGAAAATGCAGCAGAGCTTGGCAGCGGAGATGGATGGGCTTATCTGGGGCAGCTTTATGAAGCTGGCTGGGGAACAGAGCAAAGCGATGAGGAAGCTTTCCGCTGCTACAAAAAGGCAGCAGAGCTTGACAGCGGGGACGGATGGGCTTACCTGGGACGGTGTTATGAAGCTGGCTGGGGAACGGAGCAGAGTGATGAAGAGGCATTCCGCTGTTACCAGAAGGCGGCGGAATTGGACTCTGCCAATGGATGGCTGTATCTGGGCAAGTTTTATGATTATAAAGATTCCTCCATACAGGATTATGAGAAGGCGAGGGAGTGCTATGAGGCGGCTGCCGACCTGGGCAATACAGAAAGCCTGATTTATCTGGGGATGCTGTATGAATATGGAGACGGTGTCTCCCAGGATGATGAGCAGGCCCTTGTGTATTACGATGAGGCCTGGGAAGCCGGTGAGGTTTATGCCGGTTATCTGGCAGGAATGCTTTGCTACTACATGGATGAAGACAGCCGGGCGGAGGAGTATTTCCGGGGAGCAGCGGAGTTAGGGGACAACGAAAGCTTGCTGATGCTGGGAATTATTTGCGAGGGAAAAGGCCGGCCGGAGGATTTTGCGGAAGCCAGGGAGTGCTACGAAAAAGCTGTAGCAAACGGTGAACCGGCAGGCCTGTATTTCATTGGCTGGATGTATGAGGACGGCCATGGGGTAGAGCCGGATCTGGCCATGGCCAGGGCTTACTATGAGCAGGCGCTGGAAGCCGGATGCGAGGAGGCCCAGGATGGCCTTGACCGCTTGAAGCAGAAGGAAGGTGCGATGCTGCCTGGAGGAAATCGAGGAGATGAGGTATGGCTGTAGAGATGTATGCCGCAACCTGCCGGGGGAAATGCCGCTGGGTAAATCAGGACAATTTTTTCGTCAATGGGATCTGGAAGGAGGACCGGCGCCTGGCGGAAATGGACTGTACCCGCCTGTGCCGGGAGAAAAAGCAGTTTTTCCTGATCTGTGACGGGATGGGCGGGGAGGCAAGAGGCGATCAGGCTTCCTGGGAGACTGCCCGGCTTTTGTCTGAGCGGTGGAGAGGGATTTCTTTCTTTGGCGGCTTTTCTCGTTTTTCCCAGCGTTTTGTCCGGGAGGCGAACCGGAGGGTGCTGGCCCTTACCGATGGGCAGGGAAGAAGCGCCGGGGCGGTATTTTCTCTGCTGATGCTGCAGGGGAATCAGGCTTATGTGTGCAGCCTCGGGGACTGCCGGATTTATCATTTTTACGGAGGTGTGCTGGAGAGGCTGACAGAGGATCATACGATGGCGGGACTGGCTGCTGGGGGATATTCTGCCGGAGCAAATTCCACTGGGATACATTCAGCCGGGGCGAATTCCGCTGGAACATATTCTGCTGTGGGGAATCAGCCGTGGGGAAAGGCATGGGGAAGCAATGTGCTTCTCCAGTATCTGGGAATGCCGGAACAGGAAATGCGCTTGTCGCCGTGTTTAAAAGAGGGGATTTCTGTTTCTAATGGAGATATGTTCCTCCTTTGCAGCGATGGTTTGACCGGAATCCTTTCGGAGGAGAAGCTTTATCGAAGGCTGGAGGAGAACCGCAGTCTTCCGGAGAAAGGAAGGCTGCTGATCAAAGATGCCCAGGAAAATGGCGGCGGAGATGACATTACCCTTATTCTCTGCCGGGTAATTATATAGAAAACATATCGAAATAGAAAACATATCGGAAATGAAACGCCCGGGAAGTTTGCTGTTCCCGGGCGTAAATGATTGTGCAGATTATTTTGCATTTTCCTGGAGGATAACCTCCATCCCCACCTTCTGGGGCTTCAGGCCGCAGGCCTGGTAGAATTTCATGGCGGATTCATTGCAGCTCCACACATTCAGGGTTACATTGTAGCAGTCAGATTTACGGGCGAAATCCAGCACATACTGGTAGAGCTGGCTGCCGATATGCTGACCCCTTTGGTTTTCATCTACACAAAGGTCATCGATGTAAAGAGTGCGGATGTCGGTGAGGATATTGTCGCCGACATGCTGCTGGAAAATACAGAAGGCGTAGCCCAGCACCTGGCCCTCTTCATTTACAGCGGTGAAAATCGGGCGGCTGTCATCCTGGATGATGGCCGCCAATTGTTCATCTGTGTATTTCTTTGCACCATATTTGAACAGATCGGGCCGACCCTTGTGGTGAACCAGACAGACCTGTTCAAGAAGATCATTAATTCCCTTCATATCCTTTAATTCTGCTCTTCGGATAATCATCAATAAAACCTCTCTTTCATAATCGTAAAATTAAATCATTCTTTTAAAGCAAAATATGGTATTAGTATAACACCGAAGACGCCAAGTGTCATTGAGTTTTTTGCTTCAACGTGATAAAATATGGAACAGCAATGGTAGGCTGCGGAAAAATATACAGTATAGATGTGCACGCAGGAGAATGGGGCAGCCTTTGATACTGCCAGATGAGCGAGGGAGGATTGCAGGATGAAGATCATTTCCAGAGATATGGTGACGGACATTCTGGTTGCCGGTCAGACAGCGGCGGCTTTTTGTGAGAGCGGGGAGACAGTGATTTTTGAGACAAGGGACTGCTACGATGACAATGATATTACGGAAGATGCGCCCATGGGCACTCGGGGAGAAAAGTTGGAGAATCCAGCTACGGGGCCGCTGTTTATCGAGGGGGCTGAGCCGGGGGATGTGCTGAAGGTGGAGATACAGAAAATCGAACTTCGGGAGTACGGCGTTATGCGCACCTCCACCGATGGCGGCGCTTTCTGTCATCTTTACGAGGAGCCAAAAGCCCGCCGCTTTTTCTTTTCCATTCATCCGGAGACGGGGCGTCTGGGATTCTGGTTTGAGGAGAAGCTGTGGCTGGATGCAGATCCCATGATCGGGGTGATCGGGACGGCGCCGGAGGGGGATGGCGTTCCGGCCATCACGCCGGGGCCGCACGGCGGGAATCTGGACTGCCGGAGGATTCGGGAGGGGAGTATCTTGTACCTGCCGGTGAATGTGCCGGGAGCCCTTCTGTCAATTGGGGATCTTCATGCACTGATGGGGGACGGCGAGATGGGAATCTGCGGCCTGGAGACAGCCGGAAAGGTGACGGTGCGGGTTACGGCGCTGAAAGAAGAGGAAGCAGCCAGGTATGGAATGCTGGGCGAAGGAATATCTGACGATGGAATTTCAGGCGATGAGATGGCAGGTGCTGGTTTGACAAGTGGCGAGGCGGCCAGCCGGGTATTCCGGGCAGTTCGAGCGGCCCTTCCTCTGCTGAAAGAAGGGGACCAGGTGATGACCATCCAGTCGGCGGAAACTCTGGACGAAGCGGCTCTCCTGGCGGCAAACAAAATGCGGGAGCTGGCAGCCGCGGCATCCGGAATGGATCTGGTGAATTCCGGAATGGCCATGTCTCTTCTGGGTGACCTGGCTGTATGCCAGATCGTAAACCCCTTAAAGACGGTGCGCTGTCAGTTCCCGCTGAAGGTGCTTGCTGAATATGGGTTTCGCCTGCCATAATATGACTGCCTGCTGTGATGCAGTCAGCTGCCTGTCCTCATGCAGCTAGTGGGCTTCCTTTGCGAAATCCTTAAGCTTCTCCAGAAAGCAGCTCATCACCTGCTTTCTGGTGACAATACCGATAAACATGTTCCGGTCATCGACTACCGGGACGAAATTCTGATTCAGGGCTTCTGCAAAGACCTGGCTGATCTCCACATCAATCTTTACGGAAGGATTCCGGTCCGTGCGGACAATGCCTTTTAAGGGAAGGGGATCGCCGTGGCTGTCCGTGTCCTTTCCATCCAGAAAAGCCCAGAGGAAATCGCCTTCGCTTACGGTGCCGGCGTAGGTGCCGTCATCGCGGATTACGGGAACGGCGGTGTAGCCTCCGGCCCTGAGCTTGTCTAAGGCAGCGGTGAGATCCATGTCCTCGGTGAGATACATGGTTTCATTTTTCGTTGTCAACAGCTGAAATATATTCATTGTATTTTCAATCTCCCATCATTCTGGCGTATTTTACTCATCCATCCTAGCAGATTTAGGCACATAAGACAAGTGAAATAGCGCCTGAATAAGAAAATTCATAAAAAATTAACAACTGCGGAAAGCAGGATTTCCAAAACGCCGGAAATCACCATCACCAGCACTGCATCCAGCTTTTTTACCCGGAGAAGGTAGAGGGCGGCAAGGAAAATCACTGCGGTGTCGGCCTTCATGGCAGCCAGTCTCATGGGACTTCCCTCCTCCCAGAGGGCGGAAATGAGGATGGTCAGGCCGGAGGCAGCGATCATGGCCACCACCGCAGGCCGGAGGGATTTTAAGATGCCCTGCAGAAGGGAAAGCTTCCGGTATTTGAGATAGATCCAGGCTAAAAGGGTGACCAGGATACAGGAGGGCAGGATACACCCGGCTGTGGCCGCCAGTGCGCCGCCGATTCCGGCAATTTTCAACCCCACAAAGGTGGCGGAATTGATGGCGATGGGGCCGGGAGTCATCTGGGAAATGGTAATGAGATCAGTAAATTCCTCCATGGAAAGCCAGCTGTGGGCGGTGATGACCTGCTCCCGGATCAGGGGCATGGCCGCGTATCCGCCGCCAAAGCTGAAGGCGCCCACCTGAAGGAAGCTTAAGAAAAGCTGAAGGTAAATCATTCCTTTCCCCTCCCTTCATCTGCTGCGGAGTGCTCGTCCACTGTCGAGAAATGCCTGTCCGCTGTCGGGGAACGCCTGCCCACTGTCGAGGAATGCCTGTCCGCTGTCGTGGAGTTCCTGCCTGCCCAGAGCGTCCGGATAAGACCGGCCAGGCCGCAGGCCAGGATAATGATGACCACATTGACTTCAAAGAGGTAATTGGCCAGAAAGGCAGCTGCCAGGATCAGAAAATCCAGGCGGCTTCCTTCTTTGATTACACCGGAACCCATATCCCAGACCACTGAGGCGATCACTGCGCTGACACCGGCCTGCATCCCTTCAAGGACAAGGCGGATCCAGGGATTGGTCTGGAAGGCGGTGTAGCAGAGGGAAATCAGGGAGAGGATGAAAAAGGGGGGGAGGACAGAGCCCAGGACGCTGACCAGCATGCCGGGAATCCCCGCCAGCTTAAAGCCCAGGACCACAGCCCCGTTTACCGCGATGGCGCCTGGTGAGGACTGGGCGATGGCCACCAGATCCAGCATCTCCTGATCATCGATCCAATGGTACTGATCCACAAATTTTTTCTTCATCAGGCTGACAATCACGTAGCCGCCGCCGAAGGTGAAGGCGCTTAAGTAAAAGGTAGAAAGAAACAGCCGCAGAAGCCGCCGGGAATAGGAAGCCGGAGGCGGGGGCTGGTTCATGTCGGTATTTGTTATCTGATTGAATCGGCTCATCATGAGATTGAATCCTTTCCGAAATAAATTTCCGTTCACGTCAACCTCATTATAGTGAAGGCTAAGCCATCTGTAAAGAGGAAAAGAGCAGTTCCGAAAGGGGAGACTGCTCGTTTGTTACAGTTCACGCTAGGCGCGAACTGTAACGGAATCCAGCCCATTCCAAATCGCCTGTGGCGATGGGGCTGGATTCTTTGGCTGCTTTTCATGTACTGATCTGGCATTTTCAGCAAGTGAAAATGCCAGCCATGAACAGTAATGCTCTTTTCCATCATCATTTTACTTTACCGCATTTTCTGAAAATTCCGTTGTCACCAGATCTTCATAGGGAACCCGGGCGGGAAGTTCGCCGCCTTCCTCCAGAATATTCTGAAGCAGGGTAAAGCTCTCCTCAGTGAAGATGGTGTCGGCCTTCCAGGTGTCCTGGGACTGGTAGCGTTCGATAATGCGGGTGAGTGCTTCCCGATCTGTTTCCTTAAACTGAGGCTGAATGGTCTGGGCGATCTCCTCCGGCGTGTGGGAATTGACATAGTCCAGACCCTTTTGAATGGCATTGGTAAATTTCTGGATGATGTTAGGATGGGTTTCCAGGTAACTCTTTTTGGCGCTGTAGGCCGTGTAGGGCACGTAGCCGGAATCCTCGCCCAGGGAGGCCGCCACATAGCCGGTGCCTTCCATTTCCAGGGCCGTGGCGTAGGGCTCAAATTCCACCGTGTAGTCCGCGCCGCTGGAGGGGAAGGCGGCGGCAGTGAGGCCGAAGCTGATGCTCTGGTCGATGGAGAGATCAGCGGCAGGATCCAGGCCGTTCTTTTTCAAGATATATTCAAAGACAAGTTCCGGCATTCCGCCCTTTCTTCCCCCAAGAACCGTCTTCCCTTTCAGATCGGTCCAGGAAAAATCCGGCTCCGGCGTGCGGCTTACCAGAAAGTTTCCCGCCCGCTGGGTCAGCTGGGCAAAATTTACGGCATAGTCCTCGGCTCCGTTGGCGTAGGTGTAGATGCTGGCTTCGGAGCCCATAAAGCCGATATCTGCATCGCCGGACACCAGGGCGGTCATTACCTTGTCTGCCCCGCCGCCGTTTACCAGGGTCAGACGGATCCCCTCTTCCTCGAAATAGCCCAGCTCAATGGCGGCGTACTGGGGGGCGTAAAAGATGGAGTGGGCCACCTCATTTAAGGTTACGGACGTCAGGCCGCCGCCGTCCGCTCCCTGGCCGCAGGCAGAAAGGCACAGGGCGGGCAGCAGGATGGGCAGCAGCAGAGCAGTCAAAAAAGCGGAAGCTGACGAGGCAGGCCGTGCTCCCAAAAGGCGCCGGAGCCTGGATAAATGATTTTTCACCATACGCAATAATTCCTCCCCTGAAGGATGTTTTACTATTACTATGGTATCAGGAAAATGCGGAATGGTGCCTGTTTTTCTTCACGAAAGGGGACAGGGGGTGTATAATGGAGACAAAAAGCCGGCTGGAAAAGAGCGGCCGGAATGCAGGAGAGGATCACAAGATGGAGAGACAGAATGTGGGAATGGAAACAGAGAAGGCCGGGGAAAAGGTCATTGAGATCAAACAGGCGGCAGCATCAGTAATTGTGGGAAAGGAGCGGACGCTGGATCATGTCCTGGCGGCCATCCTTGCCGGCGGCCATGTGCTTTTAGAGGATCTGCCGGGGACGGGAAAGACTCTTTTAGCCAAGACCCTGGCAAAAACCATGGATCTGGATTTTGGGCGGATCCAGTTTACCCCGGATCTGATGCCGTCAGACGTGACCGGAATTCATTTTTATAATCAGAAAGCCGGTGAATTTGTCCTTCGCAAAGGGCCGGTATTTTCCCATATTCTGCTGGCGGATGAGATCAATCGGGCCACGCCCCGCACCCAGTCGAGCCTCTTAGAGGCCATGGAGGAGCGGCAGGCCACCATTGACGGGGAAACCATGGCGCTGCCCGTTCCCTTCTTTGTCATTGCCACGGAAAATCCGGTGGAGAGTGCAGGTACCTTTCCCCTTCCTGAGGCACAGCTGGACCGTTTCCTGATGAAGCTGGGAAGCGGGCTTCCCGGGAAGGCGGAAGAACTGCAGATTCTGGAGCGGTTTGCCGGGGAGGCTGCAGATCCTCTGGAAAAGCTTTCGCCGGTGTGCGGCAGGGAAGAGCTGAAGGCCCTTCAGACGGCGGCCAGACAGGTGTATGTCCATCCGCAGCTGATGGAATACATGGTGGAGCTGGTGCAGGCCACCAGAGATACGGAGAAGCTTTCCATTACAGCGGGAGTGAGCCCCAGAGGAAGCCTTTCCCTGCTTAAGGCAGCCAGGGCCCTTGCTCTGGTGAGAGGAAGAGCATATGTGACGCCGGAGGATGTGCAGGAGCTGGCAGTGCCGGTGCTGGCCCACCGCCTGGTGATGCCCCACACCTATGGAAGTGGACGCAGGCCGGAGGAAGCGATCCACCAGGTGCTTAAGGAGATGCCCGTTCCTACGGAGGAATGGAAACGGTGACAGGGGCGGACGGTGATATTGTGGAAATGGTAACGGCAGTAGGACGAAGCTGTTAGGAAAAAGGTGACGGAGATGATGGTATTCTGGATTGGAGCGGCACTTGCGGCGGTATGGCTGCTTCAGCGAATTACGTACCTGCGGTTTTGGGACCGGGGGCTTACTGCCAGGCTTAGGTTTGCCAGGCAGGAGATCCGGGAGGGAGAGGAGGGGGAGCTTCTGGAGATCGTGGAAAACTGGAAATTCCTTCCCCTTCCGGTGCTTCATGTAAATGTGCAGGTGGACCGATCCTTCGTCTTCCGGGCTGCGGAACGGACGGCGGTTTCTGATCAGACCTACCGGCGGGATATTTTTGCCCTCCTTCCCTGGCAGCGGATTACCAGAACGCTGCCCTTTGTGGGAACGAAGCGGGGCTATTACCGGTGCCGTCAGGTGGAGCTGGTGAGCCGGGATTTATTTTTCCATGGGCCATATGTGAAGGCAGAGGAGCAGGATGCCTTTTTGTATGTGTTTCCGGCAGAGGTGCCTATGGAGGAAATGCAGGCGGCCTGTCAGGAAATGCTGGGGGAATATTTAAGCCGTCAGAGCCTGTTTGAGGATCCCTTTTCCTTCCGGGGCATCCGGGATTATGAGTCGGGAGACGGCATGCGCCAGGTGAACTGGAAGGCGTCTGCCCGCGCAGGCCAGCTTAAGGTAAATGTTTTTGAGACTACAGCCATGGCCCGTGCCAGGATCCTTCTTAATCTTAAGGCGGATACCATCTGGACGGAGGAAATCCTTCTGGAGAGCGTGATCCGCATCGGTGCGGCGGCTGCCAGAATGTGGCTGGAGATGGGAATCCCGGCGGGAATCTGTACCAACGGACCGGACGTGGTGACCGGAGATCCGGTGATGGTGGAAGCCGGCGCCGGGCCGGAGCACGGGCGGACGATTCTCCAGGCCCTGAGCCGGATTGATCTTAAGGCGGCAGAGGGCAGGCGGGATAAACGTGACGTGGGGCTTTGGGAGCGGCTGGAGGCAGAACGCACAGGGGCGCTTTCCTCGACGATGATTTTGTACGTTTCCTGCAGCAGCCACCAGGAAGATTTGGAACGGCTGGAGCGGCTTCGCTTAAGAGGAGCGCCGGTTCTGTGGATCTGGCCCTGGACGGCCAGGCAGGAGGCGGAGAGCGAGGCGCTGTCTGGAAGCGGCCAGGATGTTTCCGCTTATCACGGAAGGATAAAGCGATGGAGGGTTGAGGAATGACCAGATTTCGAATGATCAACTGGTGGATTGCCCGCAAATTTGAGGGAATCCATGCCGCACTGGCGGCTGCCGGTGTGCTGGCCTGCCTGGCCGGGATCTTTGGCGGGTACCCCCGGCTTTCCCGGTGGGGCGGATGCTTCCTTTTATTCTGGACGGTGGTGATTCTGATTCACGAAAACCTTCATCGGTTCTGGGACTATCTGGAGAATCACCAGCAGCTGGACCGGCTTCCGGCCAGACAGATGAAGCAGGTCAATGCCTTCCTTTTGCTGTGCTTTCTGCTGATCTTTCTGGGGCTTGTCTTTCTGGCGGCATTTTTTCCGTGGAGAGAGGCGGGGGAAGTACTTTATGCTGGAATTCGGGCGTTTTTTTACTGGCTGGGGTCATTTTTCCCGGAAAGGGCGGCGGAATATGAGGCAGAGCAGGCGGGAGCCATGCCTGGGACTCCGGATATGAGCGCATTTTTCCAGGGAGGGGAGACCAATCCCTTCTGGGAAAAGGTTTCTTACGTCTTTACCATGGCGGTGGGAATCAGCTTCAGCCTGTTTCTTTTGTACCAGGCAGTGCGGCGGCTGGCGGAGTATCTGGGAAGCCTGCGGTTTGACGGAGAGGAGCGGGTATTTCTTAAGCCGGAGGAGAAGCAGGAGAGAAACATGTCCGGCCGCAGGGGAAGGCGCTTTTTTTCGAGGGTTCCTTTCCGGCCGAGGAGCCACACAGAGCAGGTGCGGCGACTTTACCGGCGGTCTGTGCGGGATGCGCTGGGGGAGGGGCGGAGAGAGAAGGAAAAAGCCTTTTTTTGGATGACGCCGGAAGAAATTGAACGGACGGCTGGGATTTCTCATGAAAAGGAAATCCATCAGCTGTACGAAAAAGCCCGCTACAGCCGGGAGGGGTGCAGCAGCCAGGAGGCGGAGGCCATGGCAGAGCACTGCCGCAGGCTTAAGCGGGAAGGCCGGTGAAGGGGCGCAGGAAATAGAAAGCAGTTGCATTTTCACAGGAAACCGATTATAATTTTCAGTAATTACCGTATGAAAGCGTCGGAATCCTCTCCGGCGGTTTTTTGCGCGATACACCCGGCAAGCGGCTGCTGTGCTTGCACATGCAGACATTTGCCGGGTAACGGACAGTGAGCAGCGCAGCTGCGAGATGTCTGCGATACACCTGGCAAGCGGATGCCGCGAAAAACACAAAATGAGAGGAATCCCAGACTGGATATGCAAAATAAGGAGGATGAACTATGGTATCATTGTACGATGGCGGCATTTACCTGGTAAATGGGACGGAGATCGTTCCGGAGGCAGAGGCCGCGAAGGTGAAGGCGCTGACCGGAAAGGATGTGGACCGGGAGGAAGCCAGAAAGGGAACCATCGCCTATTCGATTTTAGAGCAGCATAATGTGTCAGGAAACATGGAGAAGTTAAAGCTTCGTTTTGATGCCATGGCATCCCATGATATTACCTTTGTGGGCATTGTCCAGACGGCAAAGGCCTCCGGCATGGAGAAATTCCCCATCCCCTACGTGCTGACTAACTGCCACAATACCCTGTGCGCCGTAGGCGGCACCATCAATGAGGATGACCACATGTTTGGCCTTTCTGCGGCAAAGAAGTACGGCGGTATTTACGTTCCGCCCCACATTGCCGTTATCCACCAGTATATGCGGGAGATGATGGCAGGCTGCGGCAAGATGATCCTTGGCTCTGACAGCCACACCCGCTACGGCGCCCTGGGCACCATGGCTGTAGGCGAGGGCGGCGGCGAGCTGGTAAAGCAGCTGCTGCGGGATACCTATGATGTGGCTTATCCGGGCGTGGTGGCTATCTACCTGACGGGACAGCCCATGCCGGGAGTCGGCCCTCAGGATATTGCCCTGGCCATTATCGGCGCGGTATTTAAGAATGGCTATGTAAAGAATAAAGTAATGGAGTTCGTGGGCCCTGGTGTGGCTTCCATGAGCACCGATTACCGCAATGGCGTGGATGTGATGACTACGGAGACCACCTGCCTTTCCTCCATCTGGCGGACAGACGAGGATACGGAGAGCTATTTAAGCCTTCACGGCAGAGGCGAGGATTACAAGAAGCTTGATCCGGCAGATGTGGCTTACTATGACGGCTGTGTTTATGTAGATTTAAGCACCGTTAAGCCCATGATTGCCCTGCCCTTCCATCCCAGCAATACCTACGAGATTGACGAGCTGAATGCGAACCTGGGCGATATTCTCCGTGAGGTGGAGAAGGAAGCGGAGAAGGTAGGCGGCGGACGGGCGGCCTTTACCCTCACCGATAAGATTGTTAATGGAAAGCTGCAGGTACAGCAGGGCATCATCGCTGGCTGCGCAGGCGGCAATTACACCAACGTTATCGAGGCGGCTCATGCCTTAAAGGGCAGAAGCTGCGGCTTCGATGAATTCTCCCTGGCTGTATATCCTTCCTCCCAGCCGGTATTTATGGATCTGGTGAAGAAGGGCGCGGTGTCCGATTTGATGGCGGCAGGCGCCATTATCCGCACCGCCTTCTGCGGCCCCTGCTTTGGCGCAGGCGATACGCCCTGCAATAATGGCCTCAGCATCCGCCACACCACCCGCAACTTCCCCAACCGGGAAGGCTCCAAGCCGGGCAATGGACAGATGGCGGCAGTGGCCCTTATGGATGCCCGCTCCATCGCGGCTACGGCGGCAAACGGCGGCATTCTTACCTCTGCTCTGGAATATGACTGCTGGGATGATGTTCCGGCTTATGAGTTTGACCGTACTTCTTATGACACGAGAGTATATCAGGGCTTCGGAAAGGGCGACGCAGAGCAGTCCCTGATCTACGGGCCTAATATTAAGGACTGGCCCAGCATGAGCGCCCTGGGAGACAATATCCTCTTAAAGGTATGCTCCCGCATCATGGATCCGGTGACCACCACTGACGAGCTGATTCCTTCCGGAGAGACCTCTTCCTACCGCTCCAATCCCCTGGGACTGGCAGAATTTACCCTTTCCCGCAGAGATCCGGAGTACGTGGGACGGACGAAAGAGGTGGATAAGCTGGAGAAGGCCAGAGCCAATGGAGAGAATCCGGCAGACCTGGCGCCGGAGCTGACGGCTGTATTTGATCAGATTCACCAGATTCCCGGCCAGGAGAATGTGGAGATCATGGATACGGAGATTGGAAGCGTAGTGTACGCGGTGAAGCCTGGCGACGGCTCCGCCAGAGAGCAGGCAGCCAGCTGCCAGAGAGTGATCGGCGGCCTTGCCAACATCACCAAGGAGTACGCCACCAAGCGATATCGCTCCAATGTAATGAACTGGGGCATGCTTCCCTTCCAGATGGAGGCAGAGCCGGAGTTTGCTGTAGGCGATTACATTTACGTTCCCGGCATCCGCAAAATCCTGGACGGCGATTTAACCAATATCAAGGCTTACGTCCTGGGCGAGCAGGTGAAGGAGATCACCCTTTACATCGCAGACATGACGCCGGAGGAGCGGGAAATCGTCAAGGCCGGCTGCCTGATTAACTTCAATCGGAACCGGAGTCAAAAATAGTAGACTTTCAAACTTTAGTGTGGTAATATGGGAGAGATGAAAGATTCAGGAAGGGGTCGAATCATGAATAAAAAGATAAAGACAGAGGCTGTGGATCATCTCTTTCAGGCAATATTGACATTGAAGAGCCCGGAGGAGTGCTATCTGTTTTTCGAGGATGTGTGTACCATCAATGAGCTTTTGTCCCTGTCTCAGCGCTATGAGGTAGCCAAGATGCTCAGAGAGGGCAGCACATATCTGGAGATTGCGGAGAAAACCGGCGCGTCCACTGCCACCATCAGCCGGGTGAACCGTTCGCTGAATTACGGAAATGATGGTTACGATATGGTCTTTAAGCGGCTGCAGGAGTCTGGCGGCGAAAAGACAGATGGGGAAGCGGATTCTTCGGCGGCAGATGATGGGGCGGCGGAGTAGGCAGGTCAGTGGATCTGCCGACAGCGCATAAACCGAAACGAAGCATAAGTCCAAGTCTCACCCAGTTCCAGAGCAGCAAAAAGCGCAAGCAGAAAAGTATAAGTAAAAAGTGCAGACAAAAAGGCGCTGTCTGGCCAGGTTTGAAGGTCAGGCAGCGCTTTTGGTGTTTCGTTTCTTAGGAAACAGTAAGAATCATTCCTCACTCAATAATCTTTATTCATTGTTTTCACAAGACATATTTTCTGATTTCTGGAGTGTATTTTCTCCGGTTCTAAATAGCGGACAGTTCCTTCATCCATCAATTCCTTTAAGGCCTTGGAAAGGGTGGAGGTTACTTTCGTATATCCGAGTTCTTTCACTAATTCCGAAGTAGAAAGATTCCCGTTTTCCTCCAATGTGATTACCACAAATTTCTTAACTTCTGCTAAATTGCGCCGTTGTTTTTTCTTTGGAACTGTGGTTGTTTCCGTTTGAAGAAATCTTTTATGAATCGGCAAGATCACCGTAAAGTAGGTCCTATCTTCATCTGTTTCAAACAATGGCATATCTGAACCATTCGTTTCCATAGCGTGAAGAATCGTGGGGATTCCCGTATTGCGCCCCTCAACCAGTTTTAGCTCCTTGAGAAAATCCCCAATTCTTCGGTTTCGATAGCGCCGGGAGATTAAACGGCGATTTTGCAGATCATCATTGGTGATGGTGCGATCAGGCCCCGGCAGGCTGGTAATTTCCATCCTATCCGGTGTGACAGTGACAGTAATTGGTTCGCCAATTTGATATGACTTATGGTATACTGCGTTGGACAAACTTTCTTCCACGGCTGCGTAAGGCAGGTTAAAAATACGTACTGCTTCTGCCTGATCCGGGAGCTTAATCACCTTTTCTTTAATGATATAGTTTTTAATATAGCTAAGCGCATCTCGCAGCTGCCGGTCAAGGGGACCGGAAAAAATCTTTTCCGTCATTCCAATACCGGTAGGGTCAGGCTTATCCACCACTTCAATCCGGGCATACGGAAAAAAGTCATCCGGACGCTCATTAAAGAACATCAGTCCCACATTTAATGGCCGTTTCCATTCAGAAGGACCGCCAATCAAATGCATGGAAACTGCGGTTTCTGAAATCGGCTGGGATAAAGACCGATCATACAAATCGCTGTTTACAGTATAAAGAAATTCAGAAATCAGGCTGGATTTTAAATCTTCTATCCTTGCCGTCGGGTTAGGGCGGTCATCGTAAGGCTGGTTATTCGCCAGCATAAATAATTCCTTTTCTTCCAACTGATTTGCTCGAATACTATTGGACATTTTTCGGATATAATACACCTTTTCCGATTTTGCTGCTTTTTCCGTTGGAAAGGCAGCCGGGCATTTATAAGGACGATCCGAACCACCTGGTACCCATAAAACAATAATCTCTTTTCCTTCATAAGTAGTTTGCTCAACAATTGGGATATAACGTGGCTCAATCAGATTACACTTTTGCAGCAGTTCCTTATTGATCCGGTCAATGGAATTTTTATTGAGGCCCTTGACTGGGAGTTTTGGCATTCCATTTTCCTCATCAATACCAATAATAATGTAGCCGCCGCCCCAGTTGTCAATATCATTCGCAAAAGCACAAATCGAGTGCAAAATTGGTTCAGGGTTCCAATCTCCCTTATATTCAATACGTGCGCTTTCAATTACTCGCCGGTTAATTAGATCTGAAACATTGATTGGCAGTGCCATAATAACCTCCTGACATACAGGGCAGCCTTTCCGATTAACTTACCCCATTAACTTACCCCACTAACTTACCCCATTATTTTATCAGATATGCGATTAAACTGGATTTTGGCAAATCATGGAACGAGGGCATCGCTCCATCATCTGGGTTAATGATTTTGCAACACCCTCTTTTTTACTTCCGATGCTTATCCGCAGGCGGCTCCTCGCTCCGCAGCTGGTCTGCCAGCATCTCAATCATCTGCTTTTTCAAATATACGTCAAAGGACAGCTCGCAGATAAACGCGAAAAGCCGGAGATATTCCTGTTGGTTTTTGCCTTCCTCATTATCCGGAAAGGCATTTTCCGTATCCTGGAAGGTGCTCTCCGCAGCCTGAAGCTTGGCGGCTACATCCTCCTTAAGACGGGTCATCTGGCTGTTTTCCAGAGAAAAAACCTCCCGGTAAATATCCTCCAAAGACAGGCCGGAATCCGCGGCAAAATGATGCTCCAGCACCGGCTTAAAGAGCTGCTCGATGTCATTGAAGGACAGAAGATTTTTAAAGTAATAAATAAAAATCAGCATAAGCATATGCTCTTTGGAATATTTCTTTTTAACAGGGGGAGGAAGCAGGTTATTCTTGGCGTAATTATTAATCATGGTCTTGGTGAGAACCTTGTCCTCCGGATAGCGCTTCGTGCTTTGCAGATGCTCATCCATAAAGGTCGTTACCTGATCCATATACAGCTGAATCCCTGGGATCTCCTCCGGTTTAATATAGGATAAGCCGTCCAGATGGGACAGCAGGGACTGAATCCGTTCTTCATTCGTTTTCATTTTATCACCTCATAAAGTGTCATAGACTGAGAATACGCGGACGAAATCATCGGTTACAGTTCACGCCAGCTGCGAACTGTAACAGAATCCAGCCCATTCCGAATCGCCTGCGGCGATGGGCTGGATTCTTTGGCCGCTTTTCATGTACTGGTCTGGCATTTTCAGCAAGTGAAAATGCCAGCCATGAACAGTACCAATCATCGTTTCTCTAATCTGTATTATATAGTATTGGAAACTAGATGACAAGTAAAAAGTGATTGTGAAAAATATTTTGACGAAGGCAGGCGGGTATAGTACAATAAAATCTGCAAACGAACAGAAGAACGACCATAACCGTTCGGCGATGCTGAACCGTTACGAACTACCATACATTAAAGGCGGTTGAGGAATGAACATAAACGAGACATTAAATGACAGACAGCGGGAGGCTGTGGCCTGCACCGAGGGGCCCCTTCTGGTGCTGGCGGGCGCCGGTTCCGGGAAAACCAGAGTGCTGACCCACCGGATTGCCTATCTGATTGAGGAAAAGGACGTGAATCCCTGGAATATTCTGGCCATCACCTTCACCAACAAGGCGGCGGCAGAGATGAAGGAGCGGGTGGAGCGGACCGTAAGCCGGGGGGCGGACAGCGTGTGGGTGAGTACCTTTCACTCCACCTGTGTGCGGATTCTCAGACGGCACTGCGGAAACCTGGGCTATGACACAAATTTTTCCATATACGACGGGGATGATCAGAAGACGCTGATGCGCCAGGTGTTTAAGAAGCTGCAGATCAATACCCGGTATTTTAAGGAGCGGGATGTGCTCTCCTACATTTCTTCGGCAAAGGATAAGCTCTGGTCTCCCGGGGACTGCGAGAAGGAAGCCGTGGATTTCCAGGAAAAGAAGATGGCGGAAATTTACCGTGCTTACCAGAATGAGCTGCGGCAGAATAATGCCATGGACTTTGACGATCTGATTGTCAACGGCGTGGAGCTGTTTCTGCGCTGCCCGGAGATCCTGGAGCATTACCAGGAGCGGTTCCGCTACATTATGGTGGATGAGTACCAGGACACCAATTACGCTCAGTTCCGTCTTATCGCCCTTCTGGCGGCAAAATACCGGAATCTCTGTGTAGTCGGCGATGATGACCAGTCCATTTACAAATTTCGGGGGGCAGATGTGACCAATATTCTGGAATTTGAGTCCGCCTTCCCCGGCGCCAGGGTAGTGAAGCTGGAGCAGAATTACCGTTCCACCGGGAATATCCTGAACGCGGCCAACGAGGTAATCCGCAACAACCAGGGCAGAAAGGAAAAAAGCCTGTGGACAGAAAACGGCGAGGGCGCCCTGCCGAAATTTGAACGGTTTATGACCGGAGAGGAGGAGGCAGAGTATCTGACGGATACCTTTGCAAGGAAGCATCGGGAGGGCCGCAGCTGGAAGGACATGGCCGTCCTTTACCGGACCAATGCCCAGTCCCGCCTTCTGGAGGAATACTGCATCCGCCAGAATATCCCCTATCTGCTGGTGGGCGGCGTAAATTTCTACCAGCGAAAGGAAATCAAGGATGTGCTGGCCTATTTAAAGACCATTGCAAACGGCGTAGATGATCTGGCTGTCTCCCGAATCATCAATGTACCCCCCAGAGGCATCGGCCAGGTGACCATCGGCCGGTTGACGGTCTTTGCCGCAGAAAATGACATGAACCTGTATGATGCGGTACAGAACTGGAATCTGGTGCTGGGCCTTGGACGGTCTGGCCAGAAGATCCAGCGGTTCGTGGAGCAGATTGATGAGCTGCGGCAGGTGGAAGAAACATCTGACGGCGATGTAAGCCAGGTAATCCAGGCGGTGCTCAATAAGATCGGATATGAGGAGTATCTTAAGGAAGAGGGCGAGGTGGAATCTCAGACCCGGATGGAAAATGTGGAAGAATTAATCAGCAAGGCCGTCAGCTACAGCCAGAGCGCCGAGGAACCCAGCCTGGGTGATTTCTTAGAGCAGGTAGCCCTGGTGGCTGATGTGGACCGGATGGATGAAAACGAGGACCGGGTCACCTTAATGACCCTCCACAGCGCCAAGGGCCTGGAGTTTCCCGTAGTCGCCATTGCCGGTATGGATGAAGGCCTCTTCCCCACCATGCGTGCGGTATACTCCGAAAATGAGGAGGATATCGAGGAAGAACGGCGGCTCTGCTACGTGGGCATCACCCGGGCCAGGGAGGAGCTGCTTCTCACCGGCGCCAGACGGCGGATGATTAATGGAAATACCCAGTTTTATCCCGTAAGCCGCTTTATTCAGGAAATTCCTGAAGGATACCTGGATACCAGTGAGACAGCCCAAATCTGGCCTAAAAATGCCGGCAGTGAGGCAGTCGGGACTGGGGGACAGTATGACAGCAGCGATGGGGGACGCAGAGGGGCGGAAAATGTCTTTGATGATTGGAGCGGAGATAAGCGCCGGGGAAGCGTAAGCTCCTTTGGACCGGGGGCAGACAGTTACCGGAGCCCATACGCCATCAATTCCTCTGATGGGGATTTTTCCTATAGAGGGCGGACGGACTATGGAAACCGGGACAATGGCGGAAACCAGACAGGTTATGAAAATCGGGCCAATGGCGGAAACCGGGCAGGTTATGGAAGCCAGGCCAATGGCGGAAACCGGGCAGGTTACGGAAGCCAGGCCAATGACGGAAGTCGGACGGGCGGTAAAGGCATGACAGATTACGGAAATCGGGCGAACATGGAGGGGATATTTGACCGGAAGAGAGACGGCCACAATCCCGGCTTTGGCAAGGTATTTTCCGTGACCAAAGCAGAAAAGCTGGACTACCAGGCCGGTGACCGTGTGCGGCACAAGCTTTTTGGCGAAGGTGTGGTCAATTCCATCGTGGAAGGCAAGAAGGACTACGAGGTGACGGTCTGCTTTGACAAGGCCGGCATCAAGAAAATGCTGGCGAATTTTGCTAAGCTGGAAAAGATTGAATCTTCCGAAATTTAGGATAGTAAAATCGGAAAAAAAATGGTATACTTACCCTAAGCGCAAAGCAAATCCCGGCGGAGAGGAAGCAGGCAAGGGCAGTCCATCCCTTCATTCCGAAACGGTGGGAAAAGATGCAGAAAGGAAGTGTGGTTATGAATCTGAATCGATTCGATATGGTGGGAAAGGAAGCCAGAGACCGGGTAGAGGAGATTATGAATTCCACCCGTCTGAATGACTTTTTACACAGGAAGGAAGAGGAAGACAGACAGAAGAACTGTATTCTCTGGATACTGGCCATTATTGGCGTGGTGGCTGCAGTGGCAGTGATCGCCTACGGCGTTTACCGTTTCTTCACTCCGGACTATCTGGAGGACTTCGAGGATGACTTTGAAGACGATTTTGACGATGACTTCTTTGAGGATGAAGAGAAGCCGGAGGAGAAGGCTGAATAAGCAAGCTGCTCTTTGAGCCGCAGATTTTCTCATGAGCGTTCGAAAATCAAAATTCAAAATCGAAATTTGAAATCAAAAATATGGCCGCTGCAAAATCCCCGGCGCCGCCGGCGCTGGAAGGACCGCTTTTTGCAGCGGCCTGTTTTTGACTTTGCGGATAAGGCTTCTGCGGATAAGGCTTCTGCGGATAAGGCTTTTGCAGCAAGGGCTTGTCACAAAGCCTTTTGCGGAAAATAGTCGGACAAGTGCTTTTTCTTTTGTACAGAAGGCGCTACAGAAGAATCTGGTTTTCTGTGTGAAAGAAAAAGGACTGAGGGTTGGCGCGCAGGATGATAAGAGAATACAAACAGACTGGCATAAGAAACGGGAACGAACGTAAGCAAGGAGAGAAATAAACGGAAACGCAAACAGAAATGCAGGCAGAAATGCAAATAGAAATGCAAGCAGAAAAGCAAATAGAAATGTAGGCAGAAATGCAAATAGAAATGTAGGCAGAAAAACAAGCAGAAAGGTAAGAACAGGTACAGACCATGAAAAAAGGCGATTTGATTCAGGGAAAGATTGAGAAAGTGGATTTCCCCAATAAAGGAATTATGACCGTGGAAGGAGAGCGTGTTGTCTTAAAAAATACCATTCCCGGACAGACTGTCCAGGCAGTGGTGACCAAGCGGCGCAAGGGAAAATGCGAGGGACGGGTTCTGGAGGTGCTTGAAAAGGCACCCCAGGAAAAGACGGAGGATGTCTGCCCACATTTTCCAGAATGCGGCGGCTGCATTTACCAGAGTCTGCCTTATGAAGAGCAGCGGAAAATTAAAGAAGCACAGGTGCTGGAGTTGCTGAACTCCGTATGCCAGGAGGGCAGTTACCAATGGCAGGGGGTAAAGGCGAGCCCCGCCCCTTATGCATATCGGAATAAAATGGAATTTTCCTTTGGTGATGCCTGGAAGGACGGGCCGCTGGCTCTGGGCATGCATAAAAGAGGAAGCTTTTACGATATTGTGACCACAGAGGACTGCCGGATCGTTCACCCGGACTTTTGCCGGATCCTTGAGACAACGAGAGATTACTTCGCGGCACTGCCTATTCCCTTTTACAAGAAGCTTCAGCATACGGGATATCTTCGCCATCTTCTGGTGCGCCGTGCGGTAAAAACCGGGGAGATTTTAATAGATTTGGTTACCACCACACAGCTGGAGTGGACGGAAACGGACAGTAAAACTGCGGGAAATGAACTTGCAGAGGAAGGCGGTAAGGCAGCAGAAAACAGAGAAGCAACAGAGGGCAGAGAAACAACAGAGGGCAGAGAAACAGCAGGAAATGGAAAAACGGCAGCGGACAGAAAGGAACGGGAGACAGCAGTTCTGGAAGGCTGGGTGAAGGCTATTCAGGCAATTTCCTTTGAAGGAAAGCTGACCGGAATTCTCCATACACAGAATGACAGCCTGGCGGACGTGGTGCAGAATGACCATACCGATGTGCTTTTTGGGCAGGATTTCTTTTATGAAGAGCTTCTGGGACTGCGGTTCAAGATCACGCCATTTTCCTTCTTCCAGACAAATTCCCTGGGTGCTGAGGTTTTGTATGATACCGTGAGGGGATACATCGGAGAAACGAAAGATAAGGTGGTTTTCGACCTGTACAGCGGCACTGGAACCATAGCCCAGCTGCTGGCGCCAGTGGCGAAGCAGGTGGTGGGCGTTGAAATTGTTCCTGAGGCGGTGGAAGCTGCCTGGGAGAACGCCAGACAGAACAAGCTGGACAACTGCAGTTTTCTGACAGGAGACGTGCTGAAGGTAGTGGATGAACTGACGGAGAAGCCGGATTTGATTGTTTTGGACCCGCCGAGGGATGGGATTCATCCGAAGGCTTTGCCGAAAATCATCGGATTCAATGTAAAACGGATTGTGTATGTGTCCTGTAAGCCCACCAGTTTGGTGCGGGATCTGGTGCCGCTTATGGAGGCCGGGTATCGGGTGGAGAAGGCTTGCGGAGTGGATATGTTTCCATTTACTGGGAATTGCGAGACGGTTGTCTTGCTTTCCAAGGGTGAAATCGACTCAAAGAAGGTTCGAGTAGAGTTCTCTCTGGAAGATATGGATATGTCCGGGTTCCAGAAGGGTGCGACTTATGAACAGATTAAGGCGTATG
>JAGHER010000001.1 GCA_017889125.1 Lachnospiraceae bacterium | reverse complement strand
GGAGGCGTATCCCAGAAGGTTCTCACTGCCCAGCTTCGGGACATGGAAAAAAGCGGCCTTCTCACCCGCACAGTTTACCCGGAGGTACCGCCCAAAGTGGAATATACCCTCACCGAGCTGGGCCTGAGCCTAAAGCCCATCCTGGATGCCATGTGGAGCTGGGGTGAGGAATATCAGGCCCAGAATCATGCGCCAAATTCATCTTCATCTTGACAAGTAAACGGAAAAAGACTATAGTAATAAGCAAAATAAATATTGAGAGAATTTGAGTGGACGAGAGTTCATGAAGGGGTGCACCACCGCGGGTGTATTTCTTTGTGAACTCTTTTTTATTGCCATACCGCCAGCCGGCAGGCAGGCGGCACATACTCAGGGAAGCCAGATGCGCCATTATCGTCTGCACGCCCCTGCTCTCAGAAAGGAGACTCCATGATTTTCGTCAATGGTCAGGAAGAAAAAATCCCTGCAGACCTGTCTGTTTCCGCTTATCTGAAGGAAAAGCAGTACCGGACAGACCGGATTGCCGTAGAGCTGAACGGCTCTATTTTACCTAAGACGGCCTATGAAAGCACCCTGCTTCAGGAAGGCGACCATCTGGAAATCGTCAGCTTTGTAGGCGGCGGCTGATCCCGCCGGAAAGGAAGAACATGCACACCATAAAGGAAGATCATACACAGACGAACAGCCTGACTATCCCCTCCCAGAAAGACATTCAGGCCGCTCTCTGCTGCCGCCACACAGAAAAGCTTCAGCAAAAGCTCTCCGCCGCTCATGTGGCCATAGCCGGTCTGGGCGGACTAGGCTCCAACATTGCCGTTTCCCTGGCCCGCGCCGGTGTAGGCCATCTGCATCTCATTGATTTCGATACGGTAGACCTTACAAACCTGAACCGGCAGCAGTATTCCATCTGTCACCTGGGCATGAAAAAAATTGCCGCCATGGCGCAGATCCTTCAGGGGATTAATCCTTATCTGGATATTCGCACAGATTGCGTAAAGGTGACAGCAGAAAACCTCCCCGCGCTTTTTGCTGGTTCCCAATACATCTGCGAAGCCTTTGACCGGCCCGAAGAAAAGGCCATGCTGGTCAACGGCCTTCTGGAGCATTTTCCAGAGAAAATCGTGGTGGCTGCCAGCGGAATGGCAGGCTTTGGACAGAGCAATGCGATTAGGACAAGACAAATCAGCAGCCGTTTTTATCTCTGCGGTGACCTGGTTTCTGACTCCGGCGCAGGATTGGGGCTGATGGCTCCCCGGGTCATGCTGTGCGCTGCCCATCAGGCAAATCTGATTCTGGAGCTGATCCTTTCTCCTGCTGATCCGCCAGTGAAAACGGACTCAAACACCGCACGCAAATACCAAACACAAAATACACAGGCCGCAGAAAAACCGTCCTGCGGCAGAAAGGATTTTCATATGAACAGAGAACAGGATACCTGGAAATTAGGCGAACATGAATTTACTTCAAGATTTATTTTAGGCTCCGGAAAATACTCCCTGGAGCTGATCCAAGCTGCCGTGGAGAATGCCGGCGCACAGATCGTAACCATGGCTCTGCGCCGTGCCAATGAAGGCGGCCTGGCCAATATTCTGGATTATATCCCCAAAGAGGTCACCATCCTTCCCAATACATCCGGTGCAAGGAATGCCGATGAGGCAGTCCGCATTGCCCGCCTTGCCCGTGAGGTCTGCAACAGCCCCTTTGTCAAAATCGAAATTATGCGGGACACCAAATACCTTCTTCCCGACAATTATGAAACAGCAAAGGCTGCAGAAATCCTGGCAAAAGAAGGCTTTGTGGTAATGCCCTACATGTATCCAGATTTAACTGCCGCACGGGATATGGTCAATGCCGGTGCCGCCTGCGTCATGCCTCTTGGCGCTCCCATCGGCTCCAATAAAGGGCTCTGCACAAAGGAATTTATCCAGATCCTGATCGATGAAATCGAGCTTCCCGTTATCGTAGACGCGGGAATCGGCCGTCCCTCCCAGGCCTGCGAGGCTATGGAAATGGGCGCCGCTGCCGTCATGGCAAACACCGCTATTGCCACTGCCGGAAATATTCCCGCCATGGCAGAGGCCTTTAAGAAGGCCATTGAGGCCGGGCGCAGCGCATATCTGGCCGGACTTGGCCGGGTAAAGGAAAAAGGTGCAAGCGCCTCCTCTCCCCTTACCGGATATCTTCAGGATTAAGAGGAAACACCTGCCCGTCAGGCGAACGCAGATTTAAACAGAAAGGAACATAACCATGAGCACCGCAAATCATGTAAATGAAAGCATATTAAGTGAAGAAATCCGGGAACATCAGAAGGAAAATCGAATCGATCATATGCGCTATCTTCCCGACATGGAAAACATCGGTTCAGAAGTCATGGATCGGGTAATCCGGGAGATGGAAGCCTATGATTATGAGGCATATACGGAAGCAGATGTCCGCGCCGCCCTCGCCCATCATAACCGGACACCGGAAGATTTTAAGGCCCTTTTATCCCCTGCAGCCCTGCCACTTTTAGAAGAAATTGCCCAGGCTGCCAAGGTGGAAAAGGAGCGGTATTTCGGCAATTCCGTCAGCATGTTTACGCCGGTTTATATCGCAAATTACTGTGAAAATTACTGCATTTACTGCGGCTTTAACTGCCACAACCGGATCCGCCGGGCGCAGCTGAATCCAGAGGAAATCGAAAAGGAAATGGCGGCAATCGCCAGCACTGGCCTCCAGGAAATCCTGATTCTCACCGGTGAAAGCCGCACAAAATCCACCGTCGCCTACATCGGCGAGGCCTGCCGGATTGCCCGAAAATACTTCCGGGTCATCGGCCTGGAGGTGTACCCCATGAACTCCGACGAGTACGCCTTTCTCCATCAATGCGGCGCCGATTATGTCACCGTATTTCAGGAAACCTACAATTCCGATAAGTACGAAACCCTCCATCTGGCCGGTCACAAACGGATCTTTCCCTATCGCCTCAACGCTCAGGAGCGGGCATTAAAGGGCGGCATGCGGGGCGTGGGATTCGGCGCTCTTCTGGGGCTGGATGACTTCCGCAAAGATGCCTTTGCCACAGGGCTCCACGCCTGGCTTCTGCAGAAGAAATATCCCCATGCAGAGATCGCATTTTCCTGCCCCAGGCTGCGTCCCATCATCAACAATGACCGGATCAATCCCATGGATGTCCACGAGGCTCAGCTCCTCCAGGTGGTCTGCGCCTACCGGCTTTTTATGCCCTTTGCCAGCATCACTATCTCCACCAGAGAATGCCAGCGTGTGCGGGACAACCTGGTAAATATCGCCGCCACCAAGATCTCCGCCGGTGTCAGCACCGGCATCGGCGAACATGTGGAGGATTTGGAGGATAAGGGCGATGAGCAGTTTGCCATTTCTGATGGCCGCTCCGTAAAGGAGGTCTATGACGCCCTGGGGAATCTGGGACTGCAGCCGGTGATGGCTGACTCCATTTTCGTCTAAGGAAACGCTGATTAAATCACCGTTTCCTTAGAACCTCCGGTGGATGTGCACGGATTTGCAAGGGAAATTGCTGCTTCGCAGCGCAAATCCGGCATGGGAAACGCTTTAATCAGCGTTTCCCTAAGATACCGGATATCCGCTTACGGTTCCGGCACAGCTGGAACCTCCGTATTATCCTTTAACATCAGCTCCATTTCTTCCAGGCTGGCTTCATCCGGCCCGAACCGCTCCCACAGCTGATACCCCTCTGCCCGGCGCATTTTTGCTCCGGAAAGAGGGATTCCGGCGCAGTAATGATACAATAAGTCCGCATAAAACCAGCCCATCTCCAGCTCATTTTTCTCCGTCAGCGATACGGAAAGCTTATCCCGAATCTGGCCGCCGATCATCTCGTAATACCATTTCTGGGAAAATTCTCGGAAATTAAGCAGTCGGGAATCCTCCGTTCTCCCCATAGCCCAGGCCTCCACATCCGTTTGCCTAAATTCCCAGACTGGCTCCGTTTCTCCCTTCCAGGCTGTCTCTGTGTCGTCATCTCGAGCTGTCTCTACATCCTCATTTTCGGCCATCTCCACATTCTTATCTCGAGCTGTCTCCGCATCCTTATTTTCGACCATCTCCTCATCCTCATCTTGAGCGGCCTCTGCATCCTCATCCCAGGTCAGGAGCAGATACTGGCAGGGAGACATGCTCAGGGAGCTGGTCACAACCTCCCGGATACCATATTCCTCCTCTGACACTCCAGGAGCCGTCCGATGCTTTTTCACCCGTGCTGCATGAAGATGCCCGCTGATATAGAAAGGCAGCTTATGCTGCTCAAACAGCTGGATAGTCTCCTCATTCCCCTCTATCGTACAGTCGAAAGGATAAAGGCGGCTTTCCTGAAGAAGATTATGATGTCCCACCGGAATGACCTGCACCCCCTCTTCATCAGCCAGCTCCAGCTGTTCGGCCATCCATTGAAGAGTTTCCTGCTCAATCTTCCCGCCCACTTTTCCCACTGGCTCGTAATCATTGGTATCCAGCATCAGCAGCCAGGTGTGCTCATCCACCGCATACGTATAGCTTAAGGACGCCTCATCCCGGCTCAATGCCTGGTCATAGCCAAATTCATGATAGATTTCCAGAAACTCCTCTGCCGTAACGGAGTCTGCCGGCATCGTCTTCTCTCCAAAGTAAGAGGATGCCACCAGATTATTGATATCATGATTTCCCGGCACCACCAGGATCTGCAGTCCCTTCTCCTGGGCCTGACGCAGAATCCCGGCCAGTTCCTCATGGCTTTCCCTCTCTCCTTCAAAGGTCAGGTCACCGTGAAGCACCACCGCGTCTGCATTAAGCGATGCCGCCTCTGCCAAAAATGCCTCCACAATCTCCCTTCCAAAAGGGATTACCTTTCCATCATCTCTGCGGATCTTCTCCTGAAAGGCCTTCCCCTCATCGTGGAGACTCGCCCCAAGCAAATGCATATCCGAGGCAAAAACCAGCTTTAGCGGTCCCCTCTCCTCTGCTTCCTCCCATTCTGCCTCCCCATCCGGCGGAAGGGCCGGTACAACAGGGCGGCGCCTCTTTCCTGTATCCTTTCTGGCCTCTCTCTTGTTCTCCTTATTCTCCTCGTCCTTCCTGTTTTCCCTGTTCTCTTCTATATCTTCTGCTTCCCCTTCAGCGGAAGCTTCTTCATCCCGAGATTCATTCTCCTGGAATTCCGTTTCCTGGGATTCTGTTCCCTGAGAATCCTCCCCCAGGGATTCACTCTCTCCCGTCACCACAGCATCTCCCTGCTCCCCCGGTCTTTGCCAGTGCCCCAGAAAAATCACCATACCAAGCAGCATACAGAAAAAAAGCACTGCCAATGCCGCCCTCATTCCTCCATTCCGCTTTATCTCTTTCATTAATCGTCTAATCCGCTCTCTCCGCTGTCTCAATTCTGCTCCCCTGCTTTTCCTGTTTACGCTGTATCCTGCAAGAATTTTCTGTATTCAGCAAGCATCCAGCATAATGCCTAAAAAATACTTTACCATTATAGACATCGAAAACGGCGAGTGCAACTAAATCTTTCTTAAGCTTTGAACTACCGTATATATAGTCGAATCTGTGTTCGCCATGCAAATGCTCCAGCAGAAAATGGCCGGAAAAGCATCAGAGCTTTAATCGATATTGGAAAGAAATTTAGCTTCTATCACGGATAATTCTCTATGTAAATTCAAGGCCATCCACACAGTAATTACAGCCGAAAGAACATCTGCCACAGGCTGGGCATAGAGGATGCCATTCATCCCGCACACCAGAGGAAGCAGTAGAATAACGGGTACAAAACAAATACCCTGTCTGCAAGCCCCTAAAAAGAAACCGGCAGTGCCCTTACCCAATGCCAGAAACAGAGAAGAATACACCGTATAGAACCCAAAAAGGAAGAACGAAAAACCGTTCGCAATCAATGCATTTTGTCCCACTAAAATCATTTCTTCGCTCCCTTTTGCAAACTGGGATATGATCTGGGTTGAAAATACTGCCATCAGTACGCCAACAGCGACACAGAAAATTGTCGACCATAGTATTGAAATCTTAATTGCTTCCCGCAAACGGTCAAATTTTTTTGCCCCGTAACTAAATCCGGCAATCGGCTGAAATCCTTTCAGAAAACCGAATACCACCAATGTTCCCATCGACGTGATCCTGGTAACTGCGCCCATTCCCGCGATTACAACGTCTCCATAACTGTTTGCTGCCCGATTTATTAAGGCAATCGAAAGACTGGTAAGCAATTGAAAGGTTAACGTTGGAATGCCAATTTTTAAAATTTCCGTCATAATTGCTTTAGTTGGAGTAAATTTTTGAGGGCTGAAGGAAAAAGCACTCTTTTTTTCAAAAACATATATCAGATAGACAAGAGTAGAAACCAGCTGTGAGATAGCTGTGGCAATGGCTGCACCAGTGACCCCCATATTCAGCGTATAAATAAAAAGCGGGTCCAACCCGATATTCAAAACAGCCCCCAGCAGCAAAGCACACATGGTTGTCTTTGCGGCTCCTTCGCTGCTCACGATATTATTCATCGTTACATTGCACACATTAAAAATGCAGGAAATTACGTAAATTCTTGCATAAGTCAACGCATATGGAAGGATGGTTTCTGTTGCCCCCAATAGAACCAAAATAGGCTCCATAAAAATAGCGGCGAAAAAAATGATAACCCCACCAATTAATAAACTGCTGTACAATGCGGTGCTGGCCACCTGATTTGCAGCATCTTTCTCCCCCCTGCCCAGCAGTCGAGAAAGATAGGATGCCGCCCCGTTGCCAAACATCAAGCCCAGCCCCACAATTACCTGCCCCAACGGGAATACAATGGAAATTGCGCCCATCTGGCTTTCCCCTAACGCTCCTACAAAATAGGCATCAACCAAATTATAGAGAGCATTAATTAACATACCGATCATAATTGGAAGTCCAAGCGCTGCGAGAGCCTTAGGGATAGAAGCACTCCCTAATAGCTCCAATTTGTTGTTGTGTTCTCTCATTTCAATTTCTCCTTTCCTTGCACAAAGCTTTACTATATAGTAGTATAATTTATACTATTGCACAACAAACAATACTACTATAACTTACAGTATGTGTCAAGTACATTTACACTGGTCTGCTCTTTCTTGACAAGTAGTATAAAAACGAATACTATTAGAGGGAAAAATAGAAAAGCAGAAAGGCGAATTTTATGGCTACAATCGATTTAATCGTACTAGGAATGTTAACCAGAGGGCCTATGAGTGCTTATGAAATTCAGAAATTGGTAGAATACCGCAATATATCAAAATGGGTAAAAATCAGCACGCCTTCAATTTATAAAAAGGCAATTCAATTAGAAGAAAAAGGACTTATTAAAGGGAAAATTATTAAAGAAGGTAAAATGCCGGAAAAATCCGTTTATTCTCTCACAGAAACTGGCAAGAAAGAGTTTGAACGGTTAATGTTCGAGATTTCATCAAAACCGATCCATATTTTTTTAGACTTTAACGCAGTCATTGTAAATCTAGAGTCTCTCCCATTGGAGAAGCAAAAAATTTGTCTTGCGGATATAGCAGCTAATGTACAAATTCTAAAGAATTCTTTGAAAAAAAATTTACAGGAAAAAGAAAATATAGCCGGTATTCCTGAAACTGGTCTTGCTGTTTTGCGGCAGCAGCTTGTTTTAGCTGAAGCAATCGAAACATGGATTATATCATTAAAAAAAGAATAGCGAATCAACTGCGGCAGCTGCGGTTGCAGCCCTGAGCCCTTGCAACCCACACACTGCCGCCCCGTTTCCCTTACCCCCTCTTCCTCAGCTCCGCCAAAGCCCCATAATGCAAAACCGAAAATTCCTCCGGAGCAATGCGCGCAAGCAGTTCCTTATGTTCCCTCTCCCATCGGGAAATTTCCTCGCCGGTAAGGGATGCCCCAATGCCTCTGCAGGCCTTCATTCTGCCGTTCCAGCTTTCCCGGGTAAAGGGGACATTAAGCAGATATTCCTCGTGGTACACCAAATCAAACTCTGCATTATAGCAGGATGGAATCGAAATAGGATGCATCTGCTCCCCCGCCCCGCTCCACCGGGGGCTGTATTTTAATACCAGCTCCTCGCTGGCTCCTGCCACAGGATCCGCATCAGGAAGCCAGGCCATGTACAGGATGAGTATGCTCCCGCCTGGCTTCAGCATACGAAAAAGCTTCGGCATAAGCTTCGAATGGTCAAAATACCAGAAACACTGACAGGCCGTAATCACATCAAAATATCCATCCGGAAAGTCAACGCTTTCCGCAGGAAGGGCAATGTAATTAATCGCCATTCCGCGGGAAAGCCTTTTTGCCTGAGCAATCTGATTCTCCGAGATATCCGTTCCCGTCCATTCGGCACCATAGGCGTACAGATTTCTGGGAAGCACGCCAGTACCAGTGCCCAGATCCAGCACACGCTGTCCCTTTATGCAAAGCCCCCGGTGAATGATTTTATCGTAAAATGCCTGTGGATAAATATCCCGGTATTTTGCATAATCCGATGAGGTTTTTCCCCAGTCAAAGGGCTTCCCTCCGTCAATGTCCTTTCTGGATATGTCCATAGGCGGCCTCCCCTCTGCTTCTGCAATATCATTATGGTTAATCCATTCTTATTTCTTATTCCTTATCCGCATCCGCTCAGAGATCGTTCAGCGATTTTCCTGCACGTCCACTCCCAGCTTTTCCAGCACTTCCCGACCAAGCTGCAGGAAGGGAATTACCGCAGCTGGCCTGTCCACGTGAACGCCGATCAGCTTTTCCATCCATACCATATGATACCACCTGCCGAACTTATAGCCGCAGTTGTGGAATTTCCCCACCATCTGGTAGCCCATATGTCCATGATACTGAACGCTGTTTTTCGTCAGGTATTCATCGTCCTGGTCGGGATAACCGATACAGACATTTAAATTCAGGATATTCTGCGCCTTTGCCACGGCCTCCAGCGCCTGATAAAGGCATTTTCCCACGCCCAGCTTCCGCTTATCTTCCTTCACATAGATAGAAACCTCAGCCGCCCAGTCATAAGCCGCCCGGCCCACAAAGGGGCCCATATAAGCGTAGCCCAGAAGCTCCCCGTCCCTCTCTGCCGCCAGGTAAGGATATTTCTCCAATGTATGGGCAATTCTCCGCCGAAACTCTGAGACCTCCGGCACATCATATTCAAAACTAATCGCCGTTTTTTCCACATATGGCTTGTAAATGGCAAGAAGCTCCTCAGCGTCCTCCACCGATGCTGTGCGAATCCGAATATCCTGTCTGTCCATTATCTTCTGTCTCCTCTTTCCTTTTTTGCGAACCATGCGCATGCCAGCAGCAGCAATACTGCCGCAGCAATTAAGGGCAGCGCCAGGCCGTCATAATTGATTTTCCCCGCCAAAAAGATGGATGTGGGGCCGTCTTCACCGCCGATGATGGAAATAGATGTATGGCGTTTTATTTTCAGTGCGATACAAGAAAGGTCATCAGCACATAAACCCGTTCCCTGGTCAGCTCTGCCGCTTTCTGCGCTCTGACCATGTTCTCCATGGAACCGCCGGCAAACTCGGCTCCGGCCAGGTCTATCTGCTCCTCTTTCCAGGAAATCCATTCCCGCTCTTCGGCAGTAAGCTTCTCCATGTCCTCCGGGCTTTTGAGTTCCTTTAAGTCTCTCCAGATTTCATTCAGCAGGGAATCCCACAAAAGGTAAATATCCTGTGTCCGCTGATTTAAATCCAGCTGTGTCAGAAAGGCATTCTCACGCATATCCTTATCCAGTGCTTCTGCCTTCTCCTCCGTTTCCTCCAGGAGCTCCCTTACCTCCGCTGCCAGGTTTCTGCTGGTAAATCCCTCCTGATACACCTCGTTATTTAATGCATAGAAAGGCAGCTCTGTCTCAGAAGTACCGGCAAGGTCATAGTACCCAATCCAGCTGCGAAACTCCTGAGGAAGCTCCTTAAGAGGCGCTCCCGGCAGGTAAATGAGGATATCTTCCGCATCCTCCAGACCATAAACATCGGTATAATGATACCGCACCCCATCCTTAAACTCCTCTGTCCCCGGCTCCTCCGCATAATGAATCTGGTCAATTTGCATCGAATACGTATAGTCATTCACCCTCACCGGTTCAGTAAACTGTCCTGTAAAATCGCACCGGTACTGCATATCACAGGGCTCTCCTGCTTCCGTAAAATCGATATCAGAATCAACATATTCCCCAAAAAAGCTTCCATCAGCTTCAATGGTCAGCAGCGTAGCCCATGCTCCGGCCCCGCTGCTGAAACGAAACCGCCAGCCGCTTACATCTGCAAAAGAAAAATCCGCAGAGAAGATTGGTTCCTCCGGCACAGTCTCCGCAGAGGGTGACTCCGGTGATGGCGGCTCCGCAGAGGCCGACTCCGAAGATGGCGACTCCGCAGAGGCCGACTCCGCAGAGGATGATGCCGCCAGAGATGACTCCTCTGTGAAAGGCTCCTCCGGGAAAGATTCTTCCAGAGAGCTTTCCTCCGTTCCACCAAAAAGGCTGGTAAGTTCCTTAATATCCCCGGCAAAATTTTCCCCGCTTCGCTTCTGGCATCCGGTCATGGAAGCAAGCAAAAGCCCGGCAAAAACAGCTGTTAAAATTCTCTTTATGTACATCCCAACTTTCCTTCCTCTGTCCTCCTGCCGGAAACTGCTCCCGCTGCTTCCACCAGTTTATCTGCAAATGCTTCCGCTCACCAGGGCCGCTTATTTTCCTTCTCCCGCGGCCTCTTCTCCCAGCTCCGCATCCTTCTGTTTAAGATAAGCCTCCCGGCCCTGCTCATACAGATTGTTCCCCTGGCTGTCGATAATCACCACTAAGGGCATATCCTCCACCTCCAGGCGGCGCAGTGCCTCAGCGCCCAGATCCTCGTAAGCCACCAGCTCCGCGCTCTTGATCGACTTTGCCAGAAGGGCTCCGGCGCCGCCGATGGCGCCGAAATAAGTGCCCTCATATTCCCGGATCGCGTCAACCACTTCCTGCAGGCGGGCTCCTTTTCCAATCATCCCTCTGGCGCCCACAGACATCATCTGCGGTGCATAGGCATCCATCCGGCCGCTGGTGGTCGGGCCTGCAGAGCCAATGACCTGGCCGGGCTTGGCGGGCGTTGGGCCTACATAATAAATGGTGGCGTCCGTGGGATCAAAGGGCAGGGCCTCTCCTCTGTCGAGAGCCTCGCACATCCGCTTATGCCCCGCATCCCGTGAGGTGTAAATGGTTCCTGATAAAAGCACTTGGTCGCCTGCGTGAAGGGTTCTGGATAATTCTCTGGTCAGAGGCAGTTTAATCCGTCTTGCCATTTAAATCACCTCCGTCTTGTGCCGCGTTACGTGGCAGTTGATATTGATGGCGCAGGGCATTCCTGCAATGTGGGTAGGCAAGGTCTCAATATTCAGCCCGATGGCCGTGGTCCGTCCGCCAAAGCCCTGGGGGCCGATTCCCAGACGGTTTACCTTTTCTAACATTTCCTCTTCAAGTGCTGCGTAATAGGGATCAGGATTATGAGAGTCCAGATCCCGCAGAAGGGCCTTCTTTGCCAAAAGAGCCGCTTTGTCGAAGGTTCCGCCGATGCCCACGCCGATGACGATGGGCGGGCAGGGATTTGGCCCAGCCGCCTCCACGGTCTCTAAGATAAAGGACTTGATGCCCTCAATGCCCGCAGAGGGCTTGAACATCCGCACGGCACTCATGTTTTCGCTGCCAAAGCCTTTCGGCGCCACGGTAATGCGCACCTGCTCTCCCGGCACAATCTCCGTATACAGCATGGCCGGCGTATTGTCCCCGGTATTTCCCCGGCGGACGGGATCCTTCACCACAGATTTGCGCAGATAGCCCTTATCGTATCCGCGGCGGACACCTTCATCTACAGCCTCCCGGAGTCCGCCGCCCACAATATGGACATCCTGTCCGATTTCCAGGAAAACACAGGCCATTCCCGTATCCTGGCAGATGGGCACCTGCTCCCGCTCTGCAATCTCGTAATTTTCAATAATATTGTCCAACACGCCCTGGGCAATCTCCCAGTCCTCCTTCTTTCGGCACTGCCGGATCGCTGTCTTCACATCCTCCGGCAGATACTGGCAGGCTGCAATGCACAGCCGTTCAATCACATCCGTAATCTGTGATGCCTGAATTTCCCGCATGGAAATTTCCTCCTGTCTCTTCTGTCTGCCTCCGCCCATTCCGGGCAGAGGCTTTTTCTCCTGTCTAAATCATGTATCCTGGCAATTATTCATACCAGTTTGAGCGAAAAACCACATCAGCCAGATGGCCAATGCTGCGCTTAAGCTCATCCAGCTTAAGGCTTCCTTCCTCCAGCTCCCGGCGCATATTCTCATGATCCTGAGGAATGCCCGGCATCACCAGGTCATTTCCCGCACGCATACAGCCGGACGCGGTGCACTCCGGGCCATTGTGGGTGGTGGTCCAGTCGGTCATAATCACTCCGTCAAATCCCCACTCCTCTCTGGCCGTCTTGGTGCAGATATCATAGCAGTTTGCCGCATGGATGCCGTTGATCTTGTTGTAGCTGGTCATAATGGACATCGGGCGTGCCTTCTTCACTGCAATCTCAAAGCCCTTCAGATAAATCTCCCGCAAGGTCCGCTCCGAAAGGATGGAGTCCGTTCCCATACGGTTATCTTCCTGATTATTGCAGGCATAATGCTTGATGGTAACGCCGCAGCCCTTCCGGCTCTGGACGCCTCCTGTCATGGCCGCTGCCATGATTCCGGTAAGGCAGGGATCCTCGGAATAATATTCAAAGTTTCTTCCGCACAGGGGGTTCCGGTGGATATTCATGCCGGGCGCCAGCCACAGAGTCACCTGGAACCGCTCCATCTCCTCTGCTACAGCCTCGCCCACCTGATAAAGGATCTCCGGATCCCAGGTCTGGGCAAGAAGGGTTCCCACAGGAAATGCCGTGCAGTACTGATAGCGCACTTCCCCGGATACCTCAATCTCCTTCCGGCAAAGATAGCCATTCTCCAGGGCCATCTCGAAGGGCAGGCTTTCCGCCTTCCCATCCTTTACCGGATACCAGCGGCTTAAACGAAGGCCTGCCGGGCCGTCTGCCAGAACGATGGAAGCCAGTCCCTGCTCTGCCGCACAGGCATTGGTCTGCGCTGCAGATCCAGGCACAGAAAAGCCTGCGCTTCCCAGATTGCTCCCCTGACCCTTTCCCGGATCGCCTGCAGCCAGAAGGATCAGCTGCTCAGTGGATAGTCCATCCACAAATGCCTTCGCTTTCGGTGAAATGGTCCCCGTACCGTCGCCATAGGAAACCGTCCGTCCAGTCACATCCCACTCCTGGATATGAATTACCGGATAATCCCCGGTCTTCCACTCCTGGCGGCGCTGCAAGAGCATTTCCTTATCCGGCTTAATCTCCTCCAGGGATTCCCGCAGCGGGCAGACATTCTCCGTCCGCTCCAGGACGATGTCTCCTGAAAGCTCCAGAGAACCGCAAAGTCTGGCTGTCTCCAGGCTGTTTCCGGCAAAGATCCCATAGGTGCCTGCCTCCAGAACCCAGCCAGGAAGCTGCTCACAGTAGGAAGCTGCTGCTGAAAGCGGGAATCTGACTACCACTTCCTCCATCTGGCCAGGGGCAAGAAGTCCGGTTTTCTGGAAGCCGGTGAGACGGCGGTATTCCTTGGCAAGCTTCTCCTGCGGACAGGCCACATATACCTGTACCACCTCGCGGCCTGCATACTGGTCTCCCGTATTGGTTACCTGCACCTTCACGCCGATCTCCGGATGGTCCGTCCCCAGGTCAAAATGCTCGATTCCCATAACCTTCAGGGAAAACTCCGTATAGGAAAGTCCGTAGCCAAAGCCGTACCGCACCGGCACCTGGAAGGTATCAAAATACCGGTAGCCGACATAGATTCCTTCCTCGTACCGTTCCTGATCTACATCTCCGTCATTGTGGGAAAATGCAGCAGAGCTGGGATAATCATGATAATAATAAGCCCAGGAGTCCGTAAGCTTTCCGCTGGGCGTCACCTTCCCCGAAAGCACATCTGCCACAGCCCGTCCGCCTTCCATACCAGGCTGTACAATGTAAAGAAGGCCCTCAATATTGGAAAATTCGTCCAGGAAGGAAAGCTCCACCAATCCGCCGGCATTAACCAGCACAATCACATGTGCGTACTCCAGACAGATGGTTCGCAGGATCCGGTGCTCCTCATCGGACAGCTGGTAATCGCCGCCCCGATTCCACCGGTCCATCCCTTCTCCGGCAATACGGCTTAACACATAAATTGCCGTGTCCGTATCCGCCTCAGCCTTCTCCGGCACAGGACCGGCAGGAAGAGAAAAGGCCGTACTGCTGTAAGCATCAAACATTTTGTCCGAAAAACCAGCCGCTTCCAGCTCATCCATCTTTCTCCAGATTTCCTTGCGCCAGCTTTCTCTGGCATCCTGGTACATCTGATCATAGGCCGCAATCCAGTCTTTCGTTACGATCTCATATCCAGCCTCCTCAAGGCCCTGGCAGATTCCGACCACCGCCCGCTCATTGACATCGCCTGAGCCAGTTCCGCCCTTTATCATATGGGAAGCGCCGGCCCCATAAAGGGCAAGCTTCTTTCCCGCAGGAAGCGGCAGTACCTGATTCTCATTCTTTAACAGCACCATGCCCTCTGCCGCCGCCATCCGGGCAATTTTCCTGTGCTCCGCTTCATAAAGCTGTTCTGCCGGATCGGTTGTCCCTGTAAGCCGCATTTCCTTAATCTTCATTTCCTCGTTCCTCCATCTACATTCGTTTTTCTTTTCCCTTTTGCGCTTTCCTTCTCTCTGCCGCAGATTTCCTTTTTCTCGGTCTCTCCGCCGCAGTTTCTGCTTTTCACTGCTTCTCCTGCCAAAATACCTCATGCGTTCCTTCCCCGCGGTTAAAGCCTTTTCTTTTTCAAAAATTCACCAGCTTTTCAGCACCTGGGCGGCCTGCTGCACCTGCTCCATAGTATTAAACCGGCTGAAGCTGAAGCGGACGGCGCCCTGGTCTCTCGTCCCCAGCGCCTGGTGCATCAGCGGCGCACAGTGGCCGCCGGAGCGGGTATAAATTCCATGCTCCCAAGCCAGCCAGTCGCTGACCTCCCCCGAGTCCGCATCACCCAGATTTAAGGCTACAACCGGCGTGCGCACAGGACGCTCAAAGTCACCGTAAAGGCGGATCTGCGGAATTTCCCTCACCATTTCATAGAAGGCCCGGGCCAGCTCATTCTCCCGGTGAAATGCCTCCTCACAGCCGCCATTTTCCTGGATCCACTTAAGCGCCGCCCGCAGGCCGGCTATCCCGTGGCCATTAAGGGTGCCCGCCTCCAGGGCCTCCGGCATGGCAGAGGGATGGGTTTTGGAGTAAGTCTTTATCCCGCTGCCTCCGGTGAGAAGGGGCCGGATAAATAAGCCCTTCCGCACACAGATCCCTCCTGTGCCCTGGGGCCCCAGAAGGCCCTTGTGGCCGGTAAAGCACAGCACATCGATATTTGACCTTTTCATGGAAATCGGAAGTATCCCGGCGCTCTGGGATGCGTCCACCACAAAAAGCGCCCCCGCCTCCCGGCACCATCTGCCAATGGTATCAATGTCCTGTACATTCCCTGTCAGATTAGAAGCGTGGGTCACCACCACCCCCTTCACTCCAGGGCGGATTGCCCGGTGGAGTGCCTCCATATCCAGCATTCCTTTCCTCTGCAGGGACAACTGTCTACAGGCCTCCTCCTCAGTCAATTGCAGCTCCCCAGCTTCCGCTCCCAGGCATCCCACCCGCTCCACTGCCGCGCCGCCGGCCTCCAGCTCATACAGAGGCCGCAGCACACTGTTATGCTCCAAAACGGTAGTCACCACTCGGTCCCCCGGCCCAAAAAGGCCCTTGATGGCGATGTTCAGGCTTTCCGTAGCGTTGGCAGTAAAGGCGACCTGCTCCGGGCCGTACCCGTCAAAAAACTGGTCAATCATCTGCCGGGTCTCAAAAATCATCCTGGCACTTTCCATAGCTGCCTGATGCACGCCCCGCCCACAGTTTCCCATGGTGCGGATAGCCCCGGCCACCGCTTCGGCCACCTCCGGCGGACGGTAATAGCTGGTGGCGCTGCTGTCAAAATAAATCATGGCTCCTTCGCCCATCCCAGTTCCGCCTCCAGACCCTGCTTCATTTCCAGATAAAGAAGTCCCTCCAGCACAGCACCGGCAATGCATCTAGCCTTGTCGGAAATGGTAAAGCAGTTTTCAAATTCACTCTCCCTGGGATCGATATCCGCAATCTTAAGTCCTTTAGTCACCGGATATCCCGGCCGGATCAATCCCCGGATGAGGCCGTCAAGCGTAGCTTCCACGGGAACCTCCCCCTGACCGGTGACAATCACGGCAATTTCCTGCCCCTTCTTTACCTTATCGCCAATCTGCGCCCGTTCCAGAAGGATTCCCTGAGCCGGGCTGTGAATCACCCGTTCCTTACCATATCCGGCAATCACCCCCGGCACGCCGGTATTGGCCTGGGCCTCGCCGTTTCCGATGATCCGCCCCAGATTGTGTCCCCGCATGGTCTCAATCACCAGATCCACATCCCGGCCTGCAAAAAATCCCGGCCCCAGGGCGATGGTCTTATCCGCCATCTGCTTATTGGTGCCCAGATTCCGCTTAGCCAGGATTCCGTCAATCAATGCCCATGGCCGGATTTCCTGCAGAATCTGACAGTCCGGGTCCACCATAAGGGGGATATCCCCCTCATTCCAAACCCTCCGGGCCTCTTCCATATCCTTTACCCGGACACACACTGTTCCCTCAACCTCGCTTCTGCCGTCATAAACAGCCTCCGAAAAGGCCACCTGCCGGCGAATCGCCGAAGGATAGCCAGCTTCCAGCACCAGCACCGGATAGCCGCAGCGGTGAAGCTTGTGTATGGTTCCCGTGGCAATGTCTCCGCCGCCCCGGACAATAATCAGCTGTTCTCTTCGATTTGCCATCTTACTATCTGCTCCTGTGTTGTTTTATCGACAATATTTCCTTTATGGACGGACAAGCTTCCTGGCTGCCGTCATGGTCTCCACAATCTCATACATGTTGGTGATCTCGCCCACCGCCAGCGTCTCCTTCAGACCATAAAAATCCAGGCAGGTGCCGCAGGTCAAAATCCGGCATCCAGCCTTCTCCATCTCCCGCAGATCCTCCAGGGACTCTGAGCCTTCACAGGACAGCCTGGCCCCGCCGTTGAAAAGAAGAATGGTCTCCGGCAGACGATCCTGTTTCGCTGCCGCATACACAAAGGATTTCATCAGCATATGGCCCAGCTTCTCGTCTCCCTGGCCCATCTGATCGGAGCCAATGACCAGCACCATGCCCTTTTCCACGAGACTGGCTAATTCTGCTGGACTGCCGGATACTGCAGAACTGGCTGGCTCTGCAGGCCCCTCTGGATTTTCCGTGGCCGCCTCCCCGCCTCCAGGCAGCTGACAGCTTTCCAGGTCAAGATCATCCGGCAGGCCGTCCCCATCTGCTCCATGACCGTCATTCACCTCTGCCGTCCGGGCCGCCGGGTCTGCTGTCCTGGCTGCCGAATCTGCTGTCTTGGCTGCCGGGTCTGCCGTCTGGGCTGCTGGGCCTGCTGACTGAATCCGCACGGCGTATTCTCCCTCCCCGCGCTTTTCATCCTCTGCCGCAAGGCCCTTGTGGGCGGCAAGCTTTCGCAAATTCTGTACCGCAACGGCATTATCCACCAGTACCTCTACCCAGGTGCCGGCCTCCGCCGACTCCAGCGCTTTTTTCGCCTCCACTACAGGAATCGGGCAGGGGCATCCTCTCTTATCAAGACAAATCATTGTAACCTCCTTTTCCGGCAAAGACCTCTTCTTTTGCCGTATTCCCTTTTCTCATTCTGACAAAACGTCTACTGTACCACCACTGCAGCCTCTCCCCGTTTCTGGATTTTCCCTACAATCCCGCAGGGAAGGCCCAGCCTCTGGATCTCTTCCAGCACCGCAGGCCCGTCCTCAGCCGCTACGCTGGCTAAAAGCCCGCCGGAGGTCTGTGGATCAAAAAGGATTTCTTCCATGGCAAAGGACACATTGCAAAATTCCAACTTCTTCTCCACATGGTTCCTGTTCCGCTGTGCCGCCGCAGTCAGATAAAATTCCTCCACATAATCCGGGCAGCCTGGGATGAATGGGATCGCTTTCTGCTCCACCACCGCGGTATACCGTTCTCCCACCATCTCACAAAGATGGGCCAGAAAACCAAAGCCCGTCACATCTGTGCAACCGTGAAGCCGGTACTTTTTCAAAATCTCGGCTGCATATTTATTCAGTGTGGTCATGGAACGGTAAGCCAGCTCAAGATCTGCCGGTCTTGCCGCCTTCATCCGGTCTGCCGTGCACACCAGACCTACACCCAGAGGCTTGGTTAAGATCAGCACATCTCCCTCCTGACAGCCCTCATTGCTCCAGATCCGATCCGGATGAATGACGCCCGTCACCGAAAGTCCGTACTTTACATCTGCATCTGCAATGGAGTGGCCTCCGGCCAGGACGCCTCCGGCCTCCCGCACCTTCTCGCTTCCTCCCAGCAGGATCTCTCCCAGAATATTCAGATCCATGGTTTCCGGGAAACAGACAATATTTAATGCCGTCTTTACCTCTCCTCCCATGGCATACACATCGCTTAAGGCATTGGCCGCCGCGATCTGTCCGAAAAGGTGCGGATCCTCCACCATAGGCGGGAAAAAGTCCAGGGTCTGCACAATGGCCAGGTCATCCGTCAGCCGGTATACCGCCCCATCGTCGCAGCCGCCAAAGCCCACCAAAAGGTTGGGATCCTCCGGCCTGGGGAGCTTTTGCAGCACATGGCTTAATACCGCCGGGCCCAGCTTTGCCGTACAGCCGCCGCCTTTGCAGAAAACGATTTTTTCTTCGCTCATTCCTTCCCCTCCTTGCTGTTCATACTCTATCAGAATACCACATTTTGGGGATAAAATCTATGGAAACGCGGATTAAATCATGGAAAACGGCTTTTTGTTGATTATCCCCGTCACAGCAGCTGCAATACTTGCCGCCGCATGACTGACCAGCACTGCAGCCCAAATTCCATTCAGTCCAAATCCCAAATAAGAAAGCAAATAGGCCAGGGGCATCCGAATTGCAATATAGTAAAAAATCATCAGGATCATACTTTTTGAGGGTTTTCCCATACCGTTGAGAGCACCCAGGCAGCAGTTTGTAACCATGTTAAGAACATATCCAATGCTGACGATGAAAAAATAAGTACCAACAATGACCGCCACATCATCGCTTTTGATGAACAGGCCGGAAAGCTGCTTTGAAAACCCGACCACAAAAACAGAAAGAATCACAAGCAGTCCGCAGCCGTACTTCAATGCACACTTCAAATAATCTTTAGCCCGGTCATAACGTTTACCGCCGACACATTGACCGATAATGGTAGTCAGGACCATGTTTAACGCCATTGCGGGATAAAACAGGATAGTTTCCAGCTTTCCGGTCACTCCATAAGCCGCAATTGCCGTGACGCTATATGTACTGACAAGTGCGGTGAGGAACGTGGTACTAATGGCCGGAATACTTTGTTGAATAACAGAGGGAATTGCTTTCTGAATAAGCAGCAATACCTCATTCCAGTCAAATGCAAAGATTTTGAACGCGAATAATTTTTTCTTTTTCAGATAGATCAGCATAAACAGCAGACAAATCACCTGAGAAAGCAGCGTAGCAACCGCAGCACCGTGAAATCCAATAAAATGGATAAAAACAGGATCAAGGATTGCGTTCAAAATCGTCGATACCAGCATCGCTGCTGCCTGAAACATCGAATTGCCAAAGCTCCGCAAAACGGCGGTGAAATAAAGATAAAGATAGACCGCCAAATACCCAAGCACATAGATTGCCAAATAGCGGTATGCCAAATCATAAGTTTCAGCCGGGGTATTCAGCGCTTTTAAAATTCCCGGGAGAAAAGCCTCAAGCAGAATAGTTACAAGGAGGGAAAATACTGCCGCTGCACAGAATGACGAGGCAATCAAACTTTCTGTTTTTTTCTTGTCCTTCGCACCTACGGCCTGAGAAACCAAAATAGATACGCCATTGGTCGCCCCCATCGCAACAGAAGTTAAAATCAGAATGATCGGGGTAGAATTTGTTAAAGCCGCATAGGCCGTCTCTCCAAGTAAATTGCCAATCCAAAGGCTGTCTACAAGGTTATACATCATATTCAAGAACATCGCGGCAATCATCGGGAGCGCCATTGCCATAAGGCAGCGCTTTGTATTACCGCCGATAAAATCAATTTTTGTCGTCATTGTAAATCTTCCTTTCTGATTACCATATAAAAGGGATCAATCGCCATGAATGTAAACAGTAATTCTCAAACTCTTTTCCAAAACGCTCATGCAATGCTTTTTCTTCAACCTTAATTCTTATTCCATAGCAAATCATCAAGATTAGTATGACAATGAACGGCGAGAATACAGAGCGAAAGCAAAAGGCATTTCCAAGCATACTTAAAATTGTTCCAGCATAGGCGGGATTTCTAATATATTTGTAGACTCCGGTTGTAACCAACTGTTGGCTTTCGCCTGTTTTAACAGAGAGCGTAAAGGAATGTCTCAGGCTCCAAACAGCAAAAGCGCGCAGTGTTGTGCCTATCAAAATAAAGATTATACCTGCATAGTAAAAACGATGAGGCAGCAGTATTTCTCCTGCTATCTGAATAAACTGTTCATTTCTGAAATAAGTGCTGAAATAGAAACTCCCCCAACATCCCAACATGACAATCAGAATTGTTCCATAATCATTGTTTTTCTTGTTCGGCCTTTTCAGCCAGCCCTTGAAGTTGTAGATCCATATGCCAATTTCTGCTAACATCATATAGCTTATCGCATAAATAAAATTGTAGTATTCGTTTACGCTTACAAAACGCGATGGGTCATTCATCATACTTCCTCCATTATTGAATGAATATTATTCATTTTTAAGATCTTAAAAATCCCCCGTCCCAAAGCGGGGGGAGAGATTTCAAAGGTGCAGTGCAAATAACAGAAACTCGCGAATCCGCCTTGATTTCTCTTCTTGTGTCAGATCGTCTGCCAGCAAAATTCCAAGCTGTCCATACACGCAAAACATGGCGGCAGTCTGTACATCATCAATCTGGACTTCACCCTTTTGTTTGGCTCGCTGCAGCAGCTTTTCTACAAGCGGAACCAACTTTTCACATACTTTAAGTGAGAGCTGATCGTGAAATTTTTTGTTCTCTGCTCCGTGAAAAACAGAATAGTATTTTGTGTCCCGTTCTTCCGTAGTAAAGGGCATATCCTCGATGATTTGCCGCAAGGTCTTGTGGTTATCTTTTTCAGAACTTACGAACTGCTCCACCAGCACATCCGCATATTGTTCAATCGCGCGGTCAAACAACGCTTCTTTAGAAGGAAAATAGCGATAGCATAACCCCTGTGCCACACCGATCGCCTTTGCTATATCGGTAATCGAGGTTTTTTCATACCCATTTTCCCCGAACAATTTGAGGGCAGTATCCAAAATCTCTTGTTTGCGTACTTCCGGTTCCTTTGTAACTCGCATAGTCTAAGCCTCCTTTCGTTTTATAATAGCACATCCACTTCGGGCAAACAATGAGTGAATATCCATCATTTAGTATAGCATCTATTTTCAAAATGTCAATGAATAATGTTCATTCATGAAAATAAATGGGTATGTTCAGTTCAGCCAGCTTCCTGCTTTCTCTTTGTACACCAAACAGCCCCTATCCTACTATGCGGTCATTTTTCCAAACCACACACCATAGGCCTAGAGGCTGTATAGTTAACTTCACCCTTCGATTTCTTTCCCATCCACATGCACCGGCACCGAAGGCGCCTTCCTGGCCACATACCGGCCAGCCAGCTCCTTCACCACCTGGCCATTTTCTGCCGCAAGCTCTCCCCGCAGGTACACCTGGCGGATCTTTCCCTTTACTTTAAGACCTTCAAAGGGCGCATAACCTGCCAGAGAATGCTGGCTGGCCGCCGTAATCACATCCTCCGCCTCCGGGTCGAGGATCACCAGGTCGGCATGGCTTCCCGGGCGGATGGCGCCCTTTTCCGGATACATGCCGTAAAGCCTTGCCGGATTTTCCGAAAGCAGGCGGCACAGATCCTCCGGCGTAAACCGTCCTGCAGCCACGCCTTCACTGTACATCAGGATGCCTCTGTTCTCTGCCCCAGGCATGCCGCCGGGAATCTTGCGGAAATCCTTCTCTCCCAGCCGCTTCTGCTCCAGGGTAAAGCTGCAGTGATCTGTGGAAATGGTCTGGATTTCCCCGTCCTTTAACGCCTTCCACAGCACCTCCTGATCCCGCTTCTTTCTGAGGGGCGGCGCAATCACGTACCGCGCTCCGGCAAAATCCGGCAGATCATACAGGCTGTCATCCATCAGAAGGTATTGGGGACAGGTCTCCGCGTAAACCACCTGGCCCCGTGCCCTGGCCTGCCGGATTTCCTTTAAGCCCTCCTCACAGGTAAGATGCACCACCATCACCGGCGCATCGGCGGCCTCCGCCAGCCTGAGAAGCCGGGAGATGGCCTCCGCCTCTGCCCCTGCCGGGCGGGTGGCCGGATGGCTGTCTGTTCCCATCCGCCCCTGGCTCACGGCTTCCTCCTGCAGGGCCTCGATCAGGCCGCTGTTCTCGCAGTGGACGCCGGTCATGCCGCCCTCCTCAGCCAGACGGCATAAAATCTGGTAAATAGTCTTATCGTCCACCTGGGTGTCATAGGTCATGTAAAGCTTGAAGGTGCTTACCCCCTCTTCCATCATCTTCCGGATTTCCTCACTGACCTGGGGATTCCAGTCGGTAATGGACATGTGAAAGCCGTAAGCACAGGAGCATTTCCCATCCGCCTTTTTGTGCCAGTTGGAAAGCCCCTCCTCCAGGGTTTCCCCCGGATACTGCGTGGCGAAATCCACAATTGTGGTGGTGCCTCCTGCTATGGCCGCCCTGGTACCTGCCAGGAAATCATCTGCCGTCACCGTCCCGGCCACATGAAGGTCAAAATGGGTGTGCACATCGATAAAGCCGGGAAAAATCAGCATTCCGGAGGCGTCCGTCACCTCATATCCATCTGTCTCTCCCTCCGGAATCTTCCCCACCTGAGTAATGATTCCGTCCTCGATGCAGATGTCCGCCTCCCTGATCTCATGGGAAGACACCACCCGGCCTCCTTTAATCATCCGTTTCATGTTCTCACCTCCTGCCTATAAAAAACAGAACGCTTGTTTTGCTGCTAACAATACTGCAGCCTGCTATTTTTTTCTGCTGTAAGGCGTCCCCTCCAAAGGAAGCGCCGTCTGAAACTGGCCATTCCACCGATAATAAGCCCCCTGCACTGCCGGAGCCGTGGGAATGGAGGTGATCTCTCCCACGCCGATGGCGCCGTAGGCCTGGCCGATGCCCGGCTTCTCCACGATAATGCTCTCCACATCCGGCGTCTTGTCCGCACGGAAAAGCCCCAGCGTGCCAAATTTAGCCGTAGGCACACAGTTCTTTAGGGGATACTGCTCCGTCAGCGCATAGCCCAGTCCCATAATCACGCCGCCCTCAATCTGGCCCTCCACGCTCTTGGGATTGACCGCCTTTCCCACATCGTGAGCAGCTGCCATTTTCTTCACTGTGCCGTCCTCATTGAGGATGCAGACCTGGGTGGCGTAGCCGTAGGCCACATGGGATACGGGATTGGGAACCGGCGTTCCCATCTTATCTGTCTTTGCCAGATACTCGCCGTAAACCTCCCGGCCCTCCAGCACAGTCCAGTCTCCGCCTGCCTCATCAAGAAGGCCCTTCAAGTCTGCCGCTGCCCGTCTGGCCGCCTCGCCGGTAACTAACGTCTGTCTTGAACCGGAGGTGGTGCCAGAGTCGGGAGCCATGGAGGTATTGGGCTGATGGTATTCTACCCGCTCCAGTCCCTCATCCAAAGTCTGGCAGACGATCTGGGTGAGCACCGTGCCCATACCCTGGCCGATTCCTGAAGCGCCGGTGTGGATATGCACCTTTCCGCCTTCCACCAGCAGGCGCACCCGGCCGGTATCGGGAAGTCCCACGCCTACACCGGCATTCTTCATGGCACAGGCGATTCCTGCGTATGGGCTGCTTTCATAAATGTCCTTTACCCGCTCCAGAGTCTCCGCCAGTCCGGTAGAGGCGTCGGCAATCTGGCCGTTGGGCAGCACCTGCCCCGGCCGGATGGCATTGCGGTAGCGGAATTCCCAGGGACTGATTCCCACCATCTCCGCCAGGAGATTGATGTTGCACTCCGTGGCAAAGCAGGTCTGGGTTACGCCAAAGCCCCGGAAGGCCCCGGCAGGCGGATTATTCGTGTAAACGGCAATGCCGTCAATGTCCACCACCTGATAATTATAAGGCCCGGCCGCATGGGTGCAGGCCCGCTGCAGCACCGGCCCGCCTAAGGAAGCGTAGGCGCCGGTATCGGCCACCACCACCGCCTTCATGGCCGTCAGATATCCATTTTCGTCGCAGGCGGTAGTCATGTCAATGCTCATGGGATGGCGCTTGGGATGAACCAGGATGCTTTCCTTCCGGGTAAGCTTGCATTTTACCGTCCGTTTCGTCAGGTAGGCAATCAGGGCCGCGTGATGCTGCACCGTCACATCCTCCTTACCGCCAAATCCTCCGCCCACCAGCTTGTTTTCCACAATCACCTTCTCTGGCGGAAGGCCCAGAAGGATGGAGGTCTCATGGCGGGTATCGTAGGTTCCCTGATCTGTAGAGTAGATAAACACCCCATCATCGAAGGGGAAGGCGATGGCCGCCTCTGGCTCCAGGAAGGCATGCTCCGTCCATGGCGTTTCATAATGGCGGGTAACCTTATATTTGGACTGGGCGATGACCTCATCGGCATTCCCCCGCACCAGCCGCTCATGACTTAATATATTTCCGCCCTCGTGAAGCTTTGGCGCACCCTCCGCCAGACTGTCTGCCGGGCAGGTCATGGGAGTAAGCTCCTCGTACTCCACTTCCACCAGGGCCTTTGCCTGCTCCAAAATCTCCATGGATTCTGCCGCCACGATGGCGATGGCATCGCCCAGATACCGGGTCACATCGCCCACGGCGATCATGGTATCCCAGTCCTGCTTTAAATGACCCACCTTATTCTTTCCGGGGATATCCTCTGCCGTCAGCACGCAGACTACGCCGGGAAGGGCCTTGGCCGCCTCTGTATGGATGGCCAGCACCCGCGCCCGGGGATAGCGGCTGCGCACAGCGCTTCCGTAAATCATACCGGGAAGCTCCACATCGTCCACATACTCTCCCGTTCCCAGGACCTTGGCCTCGGCGTCGATGCGGCGGATGGCATCGCCTACCCGCACCTTATCCTTCTCTGCTTCCTTAAGCTCCTCCACAGAAATATTTTCCCGCAGGATCTTCCCCGCCAGCTGGATCGCGTCAATAATCTTCTTATAGCCGGTACACCGGCAGAAATTGTTCCGAATAGCAAAGGCAATCTCCGTCCGGCTGGGGTCTGGATTCTGATCCAGCAGCCCCTTGGCGCAAACCACCATACCGGGAATACAGAAGCCGCACTGTACGGCGCCGGCCTGGCCGAAGGCGTAGGCATAGACCTCCTTTTCCCGGGGAGAAAAGCCTTCTACCGTAAGAATCTTTTTCCCCGCAAGCCGTCCCATCTTCTGGACGCAGGCCTTTGTGGCCTTCCCATCAATCAGCACCGTGCAGGTGCCGCAGGCGCCCTCGCTGCAGCCATCCTTTACGGATTTGCATTTGCAGTCATTGCGGAGCACATCCAGAAGCTTCCGCTCCGGATCTGCCTCCACCTCCGTTCCATTAATCCAAACCTTACAAAAGGAGTTCATATACACCCTCCACTTCTGCCCCATACTTTTTCGCCATCTGCTCTAACGCCGCCTTCTCCTCAATCGGCGCACACCAGGCCATCCCGCATTCCGCCGAGATCTCCCGGGGCAGCGGAATCATGCGCCCGGGGGCATTGTCCTTTCGGGCGCACTGCTCCATGTATACTGCCTGGGCGGTGCTGGCAAACGCAAATACAACCTTTAGCGATTTCGTCCTTGGCATCTGCCTCCTCGCCCCTTTCTTAAATCAACACTTCTGCTTTCACCTGCATCTTTCCAGGCAATCGCTGACAAACGCAGCATTTCTTAAATGCTTACTCCCCACAGTACAGCAGATAGGGATAATCCCGCACTACCGTATCGATGATCTGGCGGATTCCCTCAGGAAGGGCCTCGCAGGCCTGCCCGCATCGGTAGTCCACAGTGGTTCCCAGCAGGCGCACCCGCATCACGCCCTCCTCATTGGGCGCGGTAAAGCCCTGATTCCGGCTGTTTTCCATATCCGCCTCATTGGCAAACAGGGTAAATTTATCCAGGTACGGCGCACTGTCATAGGGGCAGAAGCTCCTGCAGTTGCCGCATTCGTTGCACATGTAATCCACGTGGATGATCTGGCGCATGGGCCGCTCCGGTACACAGATGGAGATATTGGCCCGGTTGGGACAGACATCGGCACAGCTTTCGCAGACCGCAGAGCAGGTCAGGCAGCGGCTGCTCTCCGGCTCCCTGCTCTCCCGCACCAGGTTCCCCTTCTTCCCAATAATCACTCCACGGTCTCCCGATTCGGCAAAATCCTCCACCAGGGCACATCCGGCAATGGCCTCTGCCGCCATCCGTCCGTCACGGATTCCCTCCACTACCGTAGCCGGGCCGCGAACGCCGTCGCCAGCCACATAGATTCCGGGAATATTGGTCTCCAGGGTCTCCGGGTTCACTACCGCACGGCCCCGCTCATCCACGGCAATGCCGTTTGCCTGGTAGAATCCCGTGGGAACCTTCTCGCCTACTGCGGCAATCACCACATCGGCAGGAACCTTCACCAGCTCTTCTGTCTCCACAACGCCTCGTCTTCCGCTGGCATCGTAATCGCCTAACACCATCTTCCGGCAGAGAAGCTGCCCATCCTCTAAGGATACCGGCGATAAAAGCTCGGCAAACTCCACACCGTCCTCCATGGCCATCACCAGTTCCTCCTCATCGGCAGGCATGTACCGTCTGGTGCGCCGGTAAACCAGGGAAACCTTCTCCACGCCCTGATTCCGCTTTGCCGCCCGTGCTGTATCCATGGCCGTGTTGCCGCCGCCGATGACCACCACGTTCTTTCCTAAGGCTGCCTTGCCATTCGTCTCCTTAAATTCACGGAGGAAATCCAGAGCATTGATGGGCTCACCCTTTTCCAGTCTGAGCCTTCCCGGCTCGCAGGCGCCTACAGCTGCCACCACGGCGTCATACTGGGTCTTTAAGGCCTGAAGATCCTGGATCTCTGAGCCGGTATAAATCGTTACGCCCATGGCCTTTACTAACTCTACATCCTTATCCACCGCCTCCGGTGCGATACGGAAGTCCGGGATCACCACTGCCGGAACGCCTCCGGCTCTGTCTTCCTTCTCAAAAAGACTTACCTCGTATCCGGCCTTTGCCAGGAAATAGGCTGCAGAGAGACCTGCCGGGCCGCCGCCGACTACGGCTGCCTTTCTTCCATTCTTCTCTGGCTGCTTTATGGATGCCAGAAGGGCCTCATAGCCGCCCTCTGCTGCCCTAAGCTTCTCCCTGCGGATATTTACCGGATCCTCATAGAAATTCCGGGTACATTTACTCATGCAGTTGTGGGCGCAGATGGTGCCGGTGGTAAAGGGAAGTGGATTCTTTTCTGCAATCACCTTAAGGGCCTCTGCGTACTTGCCCTCGCCAACCAGCTTCAGATACACGGTAATATCCTGATGGATGGGACAGCCCTCCCTGCATGGCGCAGTAAAGCAGTCCACCAGGGGTACTTCCTTTTTCATCTTTCTGGAGGGAAGGGGCTTTACGGCCTTTACGTGGTAAGGATTGGTCTTTACCGCATCAACCAGTCCCTGCACCTTTGCCGCATCCACCCGGTCAAAGGCAGGCGCAGGCAGTCCGGCAAACTTCTCGCCGATCTGGGAAAGCCGCTGGTAGCCGCCGGGCTTTAAGAGGGTGGTAGCCATAGTCACCGGCCAAATTCCCGCATCCACAATCTCTGCGATATTCATGGCGTCGGCGCCGCCGGAATAGGAAATCCGCAGCTGGCCGCCAAAGTCTGCCGAAAGCTTTGCCGCCACCGACATGGACAGGGCGTAGAGGGATTTTCCGGACATGTACATCTCTGTGCCGGGAAGCTCTCCAGCCTTGATATCCACAGGGAAGGTGTTGGTGATCTTTACGCCAAATTCCAGCGCTCTCTCCTTAGCCAGGGCCATCAGCCGCTTAAGCATAGGAACGGCATCCTCGTACTGTAAATCATCCTTAAAATGGAAATCCCCAAAGGCCACGTAATCATAGCCCATCTCATCCATAATGGCTCTGGCGTACTCATAGCCTAAAAGGGTTGGGTTGCACTTAATAAAGGTGTGGAGGTTCTTCTCCGTCAGCAGATACACGGCGATCCGCTCAATCTCATCGGGCGGACATCCGTGAAGGGTGGAAAGGGTCACGCTGTTGCAGATCTGGGCCGGGATCTTTTCCACGTCCTCCCGGGTCAGATTCTGGAAACGGTCAAGATTTTCCAGAAGCCAGCCCTGGCACTCCTTGAAAATGGGGGTGTCGGAGGCGTCCTTCATGCCCTCGATAAACCGGTCCACCTTTTCTGTCTGGATTCCCTTCAGATCATAGCCTACGCTCATGTTAAACTGGAAGCCGTCCATGGTGCCCAGGCCAAATTCCTTCGCCATCACCTGGCAGAGGAACCATGCCTTCACGTACTCGTCAAAGGCCTGGGGCACCCGAAGCTCTGTGGACCACTCCACATTGTAGCACTCGTCATCGGCCTTAATGCAGGGCTTGGATACCGGCAGATCCTCCCCGTCCAGAATCTGCACGGTCTTTAACTCGAAAAACCGGCTGCCGCCGTAGTAAGCCGCCGCGATATTCTGAGCCAGCTGAGTGTGGGGGCCTGCCGCCGGGCCAAAGGGCGTCTCCAGCTTCCGTCCAAAAATCTCCCTCACCGGGCTGTTCTCTGCCTTAAAGGGTCTTGCTACGCCAAATACAGAGCCTTTCTTCTGCTCCGCCAAAATCCACTCCATTAAATTTGAAAAGGGAATGGGGGTCATTCTGTCTCCCATGGGATACCTTCCTTTCTTTATCCATTAATGCTCTTTTACAACACATTTCTATCCATTGATACTCTTCCACAGTTCTGCCGCGCCTGCCCGGATATCTGCTAACTCCTTCTCCTCGTCGATGCCCGTCAGCACCCGGTTCTCCATCAGGATCCGGCCGTTGCACATGGTGGTGACCACGCTGCGCCCATTCATGCCAAAGAGGATGTGGCTGTTTGCATTCCCGCCGTCCATCGGCGTTCTTGGGATGTAATCCAGGACAATCACATCTGCCGCAGCCCCTTCCTTTAAGACGCCAAGCTCCTTATGGAAATGCCGCTTGGCAATCTGGGCATTTCCCTCAAAGAGCATCTGGGGCACCTCGCTCCAGGCTGCATTGGGATCCTTTAAGTGATGCTTGTGGAGCACATTTGCCACCTTCCAGGACTCCAGGATATCGTGGGTGTAGCCGTCAGTTCCCAATCCGGTGAGGATGCCGTGATGGACGATGGCCATGGTAGGCGGACAGCCGCAGGCATTGCCCATATTGGACTCCGGATTATGTACTACGCAGGTGTCCGTCTCCTTTAACAAATCCATCTCATGCTCGTCCACGTAAATGCAGTGGGCCGTGATGGTCTGGGGCCCCAGGATGTCCCAGTCATTCAGCCGCTCCACGATCCGCTTTCCGTAATGCTCCTGGCAGTGGATCAGATCCTCGATGCCCTCCGCCACATGGATGTGGTATCCGGCTCCCTCCGGCTTATGCTCCTGGCAAAGGGCCATAGTCTCATCGGAAATGGTAAAGGAGGCATGCATGCCCATCATCCCGGCGATCATGCCGCTCTCATCCTTCATGGCGTGACGGATGAACCGCTCATTTTCCAGCACAGACTCTCTGGCCTTCTCCTTGCCGTCCCGGTCAGAAATCTCGTAGCACAGGCAGGTACGCACGCCCAGGGCTTTTGCCGCCTCCTCGATAGCGGAAAGGCTGTCGGGAATGCAGCCGAAGCTGGCGTGATGGTCAAAGACCGTGGTTACTCCGTTTTTGATGCTGTCAATGTAGGTGGCCATGGCGCTTAACCGCACCTGCTCCAGGGTAAGATGCCGGTCAATGTTCCACCACATGCCGTCTAAGATATCCAGGAATCCGTGAGGATCGTAGCCCCGGACGCTCAAGCCTCTGGCCATGGCGCTGTAGATGTGCTCATGGGCATTGATAAAGGCCGGCATGATGACGCCGCCCCTGGCATCTACGAAGCGGGCGTCAGGAAATTCCTTCTTCACCGCCTCGGTTTCCCCTACTCTCACGATCACTTCGCCGTCCACGGCTACCGCTCCGTTTTCGTAATAGGAATTTCCAATTTCACGGGTTACCAGACGTCCGTTTCCAATAATAATCATGTTTTCACTCCTTTTCTTTTTGCTTAAATTTTTTATTCAATCTGCACAATTTCTCCTTCGGATGCTTTGTTTATCCTAATACTATCACCATATATTCCAGATTGCAAGCAGGAAATACAATTTTTTTAAGATTATCTAAAAATTTTTGTATTTTCCTCTTGCATTTCCAGTTTTTTATGTTATGATGGAGTCAAAAGGAACCAGAAAAGCCCCGAACCAAAAGCCATTTTTCCGCTCAGGTGGGGCAGGATTCGGACGAGTGAATAAGGAGGGAACAGCATCATGAATTATCCACTGGAACTGCTGATTCAGATCGCCCGGGGCTTTGCAAAGCAATTCGGTGATGACTGCGAAATTCTGATCCATGACCTGACCGCGAAGAACCTGGAGCGTTCCATCGTCTATATTGAGAATGGCCAGGTTACCCACCGCCGTGTGGGAGACGGTCCTTCCAAGGTGGTCCTGGAGGCAGCTGAGGCACTGCAGAATCACCCGGATTCCCTGAAGGATCAGCTGGGATACCTGACGAAGACTTCTGACGGGCGCATCCTGCGCTCCAGCACCATGTACATCCGGGATGAATCCGGGCGGATCCGCTATCTTCTGTCGGTCAATTATGACATCACCGGCCTGATGGCATTAAACCATACCGTCCGCGCCCTGACTGAGACAGAAGGTGCCACGCCGGTCTCCGGTCCGGAGCCCATTGTCACAAATGTGAATGATCTTTTGGACACCCTGATCGACCAGTCGGTACAGCTGGTAGGAAAGCCGGCCGCCCTTATGAATAAGGAAGAAAAGATTAAAGCCATTCAGTTTCTCAACGATGCCGGTGCATTCCTGATTACCAAATCGGGAGATAAGATCTCCAAATATTTCGGCATCTCCAAATTCACACTTTACAGCTATATCGATGTCAACAACCACAGCCGTCACGATGAGGACGGAGAGAAAAAACACGCATAAGAGGCGGGACACACCGCCGGAAAAGGAGGATTTTCGATAATGAGCCAGCCAATGAAATGGGTCGAGAACACCATGCCGAAGTCTGCAGATGCACAGCTTCCGGTTATGGCCTTAGAGGAGGTAAAGAAGGCCAGAGCCTTCCACGAAAGCTTCCCCCAATACACCAAAACACCGCTGCGAAAGCTTGAGGAAATGTCCCGCTATTTAGGGCTTAAGGAAGTATACATAAAGGACGAATCTTACCGGTTTGGCCTCAACGCCTTTAAGGTATTAGGCGGCTCCTTTGCCATGGCACGCTACATCGCCAAAGAGACCGGCCGGGATGTATCTCAGCTTCCCTATCAGGTACTGACCTCCGACGCCCTCCGTGAGGAGTTCGGCCAGGCCACCTTCTTTACCGCCACCGACGGAAACCATGGCCGGGGCGTTGCCTGGGCAGCCAATAAGCTGCGCCAGAAGGCCGTGATTTACATGCCAAAGGGCACCACCCAGACCCGTCTGGAAAACATCCGCAAGGAAGGTGCTCAGGCCACTATCGAGGAAGTCAACTATGACGAATGCGTCCGCATGGCCGCCGCAGAAGCCGCAAAGACTCCAAGAGGCGTGGTGGTACAGGATACGGCCTGGGACGGCTACGAGGAGATTCCCTCCTGGATCATGCAGGGCTACGGCACCATGGCTATGGAAGCCGACGAGCAGCTGAAGGAATATGGCTGCAGCCGCCCCACCCACGTCTTTATCCAGGCAGGCGTAGGCTCCCTGGCCGGCGCTGTGCAGGGGTATTTTGCCAACCGGTATCCGGAGAATCCGCCGGTAGTTGTGGTGGTGGAAGCCGATGAGGCCGCCTGCCTTTACAAGGGAGCCGCTGCCGGAGACGGAAAGCCCCGGATCGTGGACGGCGACATGCCCACCATTATGGCCGGTCTGGCCTGCGGCGAGCCCAATACCATCTCCTGGGACATTCTCCGGAACCATGTGAAGGTATTTATCGCTGCTCCCGACTGGGTAGCGGTAAAGGGCATGCGGATGTTAGCTGCTCCCTTAAAGGGCGATCCTCAGGTAACCAGTGGAGAGTCCGGCGCCGCCCCATTCGGTGCGCTGGCCGCCATCATGACTATGGACGAGTACAAGGATCTGCGCCAGGCCATCGGCCTGGATGAGAACTCCCAGGTACTGCTCTTCTCCACCGAGGGAGACACCGATCCCATCCGCTATAAGAACATTGTATGGGAGGGGAAGGAACGCTGAGCAGCGTTTTCCAAAACAAATTTGAGAAACAAAAATGTGAATAGACAACATTTCAGGAAAGGATGGAAGCATTATGGATTTTAATCAGATCAGAGAAGCAGCAAAAGGATACGAGAAGGACATGACCCGTTTTCTCCGGGATATCGTAAAATTCCCCGGTGAGAGCTGCGGCGAGAAGGATCACATTGAGCGCATCGCCGAGGAGATGCGGAAGCTGGAATTTGACCGGGTGGAGATCGACCCCATGGGAAATGTGCTGGGCTATATGGGCACCGGCAAGACCTTAATCGGCTTCGACGCCCACATTGATACTGTAGGAATCGGCAACCGGGACAACTGGAATTTCGACCCCTATGAGGGCTTCGAAAGCGACCTGGAAATCGGCGGCCGGGGCACCTCCGACCAGTTAGGCGGTATCGTATCTGCCGTATACGGCGCCCGCATTATGAAGGATTTAGGACTCTTAAGTTACCAGTACACTGTGCTGGTAACGGGAACCGTTCAGGAAGAGGACTGCGACGGCTTATGCTGGCAGTATATTATTAATGAAGACAAAGTTCGTCCTGAGTTTGTGGTTTCCACTGAGCCTACTGACGGCGGCATCTACCGGGGACAGCGTGGACGTATGGAAATCCGCGTAGACGTATCCGGCGTTTCCTGCCACGGTTCCGCACCGGAGCGGGGCGACAATGCCATCTACAAGATGGCCGATATCCTTCAGGATGTCCGCGCACTCAATGAAAATGATGCAGAGGAAGGCACCGAGGTAAAGGGCCTGGTAAAGATGCTGGATGAGAAGTACAATCCCCAGTGGAAGGAAGCCCGCTTCCTGGGCCGGGGCACCGTAACCACCTCGGAGATCTTCTTCACCTCTCCCAGCCGCTGCGCCGTAGCTGACTCCTGCTCCGTATCTCTGGACCGCCGCATGACCGCAGGCGAGACCTGGGAAAGCTGCCTGGATGAGATCCGCGCCCTTCCCAGCGTAAAGAAGTACGGCGATGATGTAAAGGTATCCATGTATGAATATGCCCGTCCCTCTTACACGGGACTGACCTACCCCATCGAGTGCTACTTCCCCACCTGGGTTATCCCGGAGGATCACAAGGTGACCAAGGCCTTAGAAGAAGCCCACAAGAATCTCTACGGCGATGTGCGCTGCGGCAATGAGGAAACCATGGCTGTCCGCAAAGACCGCCCCTTAACCGACAAGTGGACCTTCTCCACCAACGGCGTATCCATCATGGGACGGAACGGCATCCCCTGCATCGGCTTCGGCCCTGGCGCTGAGGCACAGGCACATGCTCCTAACGAAAAGACCTGGAAGGATGATCTGGTAAGATGTGCAGCCGTATACGCCGCCCTTCCCACCCTGTACTGCCGGTAATGCCCCTTTAATCCGCAAAGAAAAACAAGCCAAATATAAATGAAAAGGAGAATAATTCTATGAAAACCCTTCAGGACTATATCGACAAGCTGAACGCATTAAACTTTAAGGACATGTACAATGGCGACTTCTTCCTTACCTGGGAGAAAACCAACGAGGAGCTGGAAGCCGTATTTACCGTAGCCGATGCCCTCCGTTATATGCGTGAAAACAACATCTCCACCAAGGTATTTGAAAGCGGCCTGGGCATCTCCCTGTTCCGGGATAATTCCACCCGCACCCGCTTCTCCTTCGCTTCCGCCTGCAACCTGTTAGGCCTGGAGGTTCAGGATTTAGACGAGGGCAAGTCCCAGATTGCCCATGGCGAGACTGTTCGTGAGACTGCCAACATGATCTCCTTCATGGCTGACGTTATCGGCATCCGCGACGACATGTACATTGGCAAGGGCAATAAGTACATGCATGATGTGGTAGATGCCGTAACCGCCGGAAATAAGGACGGCATCCTGGAGCAGAAGCCCACCCTGGTAAACCTGCAGTGCGATATCGACCATCCCACCCAGTGTATGGCCGACATGCTGCACAT
>JAGHER010000075.1 GCA_017889125.1 Lachnospiraceae bacterium | reverse complement strand
TTGAAGATGCCCTGCAAAGCGTGACGGCTGAACGGATTCATGCGGATTATATTGTTACGCGGAATGTACGGGATTTTCTGAAAAGCAAGGTTACCGCTTTTACTCCGGCTGAGTTAAGGGGACGGATATAGGTTTGACATTTAACCAATGAAATAGTCGGATTTATATGGGCAAATAGTATCCTTATGAAAAATATGGCAGGTATGATTGATGTAAAATTCATACCTGCCACTTAAGTTCTTATAAAGCCAGATGATCAGCTAAATTTCCTGCTGTATTGTTGGAAGATTTCTGTGTAATCGTCATGACATAACTGCTGAGCTTTTTCGCATAGGTAATGACCTGCAGTTCTGAATTGCTGCGCGCCATGCCCTCCCTCCTCCCGTTCTTGAGATTTAAGATTAGAAGATGCCAGATTCCAGATTAATCCATAAAGCGGGGCGAACGCAACAAATGCCGTAGTAGACATAGTTGTAGCCCGGCGAACCGTCGCTGTGGACACCTGCTGCACAGCGCTGATAGTCGCCCGGCGACCGCAGCCACCACCAGCAGGCTCCGGTATCGCCCCTTGTCCATGTCCCATTCTGCACCGCGTAATCAGTCGGCATGCAGATTCGTTCTTTATCACTGCTGAAATAATCCTCAAACGCCTCTTTATAGCTTAACAGGAACACCCGATCTTCTGTATTATTTCCGCCTGTCGTGCTATACTCGCTGTTGCCTTCCGCCTGGCTGTTATCTACCTCTGTTTTTAAAATAGCTCCCTGTTCCTCACCGGTAAAAGCTGTATCCATAAAGCTGCTGTTTAACCAGCTTCTGACGTCGGATTGCTCCCAGGTAACATCTACATCTTCTTCATTGTACGATTTTGCATCCAGGCCGTATTTGCTAAGTAAAAGGGCACTGTCTCCTTCTCGAGCCAGCACGATCCATTCAATGTCTTCCTGACCATTTCCTGTATTACCGTCCTGCTCATAATTTCCGAATAAAACCTCTTGGCCTACGGCAAAATACGCATCGCGAAGTTCTTTATTATCATTCTGTAACTCCCCAATGTCCTTGTATCCTTGAAGCTGAGCGAATAATGGATACGCTTCCTCATAATTTCCTTCCGCCAGCAAGCTCTGCGCCTCTTCGTATCTTATGTCCTTCAAGAATTCTTCGTTTACATCTTTATATCCTATCAATTCGCCAAACGCAGAATATGCTTCTTCATAATTTCCTTCCGCCAGCAAGCTCTGTGCCTCTTCGTATCTTATGTCCTTCAAGAATTCTTCGTTTACATCTTTATATCCTATCAATTCGCCAAACGCAGAATATGCTTCCTCATAACTTCCTTCCGCCAGCAAGCTCTGTGCCTCTTTATATTTTAAGGAAGGCTGGATGATCTTATCATTCACAAGGAACGCAACAATCACAATTACTGCGGCAGCTGATGCAATAATGGCTATCTTTTTGTTCTTTTGCTTTCTCAGCCGTTCTGCACGCAGCGTCGATCCTCTCTGCAGCCGCTCTTCTTCTGCTCTTCGTTCTTCTTCCCTTTTCCTGCACTCCTCTGCCCGAACTGCACAATCTTTATAGGCTCCAAGCTTTTCAAAGTTCTCTGCTGCCGACCTAAAATCGTCGGAGTTTTCAGACTTTTCCTGCTTTTCGCAAACCGCAAGGTAGTCCGCTTCTCTCCTTTCCCAAGCCTTTTTGTTCTTCTCCTCTACAAGCTTTTCCGCCCTTTCAAGAAAATCCTCATATTTCCCCCTGATCTGCTTTTGAGTTTCTGCATCCCGCACCTTGGCTTCTTCCATTCTCTGCTGAAAAATCCGGTCGATTTCCCTGCAGATTTCATCAAACTCCTGGGCAAATGTTCCCTTGGCATAACGCCTTGCACGGACCAGGTTTTTATTTTCCTTCAGCCGGCTTTCCCCGTTTGCCTGGAATAAGCGCCGGATGGATACTGCGGAAATATAGCTCCGCATATTCCCTTCGGAAAAGTCTTTTAAAATTTCCTCCTTTGTCAAATATCCGGGAACCTCATATCTTGCGATAGCCGCTCCAATCCGCTTTCCGTCACGCGGGCAGGCCTCCAGTGTTTCCCCTGTCTGCAGGACGGGAGGCGTTTCTCCTTTTTTGAGGGCCGCTTCCATCATACGGGTGGCTTCTTCGGCCGCTTTTTTCCAGTTTTCCGCCGTCATCTTGATCACTTTTTGTCCCGGACTCGGAAGTGTCAGCATCTCCGGTTTTAAATCCTCATTGGCGGAAACATCATCGATAAAGGCCTTCCGATTCCGCTTCTTTTCGTTTGCCAGCTCTTTCCCGAAAAACGCCTCGCCGCACTCCGCGTCAATATTTAGAGTCTGGTCAAAGAACCCGTCCGCTGTTTCCCAATTTTCATCTTCCAGGGCCTGCCATCCTCGCTTTAGAAGCGCCGCGAGATTTACATTGCCTTCTCCCTGCACAAACACGGTTTCTTTTACTCCAGACGCCTCCGGTTTCTTGTCCGCGTCCAACACCTTGGCTATGCCGCGGATCAAGTCTTGGATAAAGCCAATCCGACTCATATCGTAGGATTGGAGAACGGAAAGCTGCTCCGGCAGATCATAAGGATCCATATCCCGATAGCAGGGGATTAAGAGGCGCTTACGGTCATGCTTCATCAGGGCAAGATAACGGCTCCATTCATTCTTTACCCAGACAGCGTTTAAATATTCCGGCTTGGTTCCGACCACCAGCATCACCTTCGCTGAATGCAGCGCGGCAAAGATATAGGGTTCATACTCCTGGCCGGCCTTGTCCTCCAGGGTAATCCGGGCAAAAAACACCCGGCGGCCCTGTTCGGTCAGTTGGTAATAAATATCCTGTACCAGTGTGGAGTCGATGGTGCGCTGGCCGTTTTCATCCGTCTCCTTGTAGCAGATAAAAACATCAAAGGGCTGTTCCTTCTGGGAGATGGAGAGGATTCCCCTCTGCACCTGGGCGATTTTTTCCGCATCCTTCTGGTACTGGGCGCGGGATACCACATCGGCATGCTCCAGGGCCGCTTTATAGTCCACATCCTCTAAAAAGCTGTCAAAGCTGGCGCGGTGACAGGTGGGAAGGTATTCCCCGCTGGCCGGATCCTTCACATACTCGATGCCGAACCGGCACAGGGCGCAGCACCAGTGAGCTTCGGCGTCATTTTCATCCTCCCGCACAATCCCCTCATACACCGACAGGGCTTTATCAAATTCGCCGATCCTGCGGAAATGATTGCCCCGGTTAAAAGCCGCCGCCCGCTGGTCATCGTCCACCTTCGGCAATGTCATGGTGGAACCGCAGTATTCACAGGTTCCTGTCTTTTGGTCCGGGGCAATGACCATGTCCCCGCCGCACATTTTACATTTGATGATCATTACCACTTGCCCCTTTCATTATCATTGACATAGAATTTTTTACTCTTGTTTTTACATCTTCATACCTTTCATTTGCAAATAACCGATCTATATCCTGCGCCGAATATTTCTTGTTTTGGCAATAACGTAAAACCACCGCATAAATATCCTCTGGATCATCAAATTTCCAATCATGGCGAAAAATATCTCTTTCAAATGCAGGTACATTTTTAAATGCCTCTTCTAATTTCGTGTTTGCTTTACACGATTTCAACCCGTTTGACTGCTTCACGCCATTTAATGGCCAACTATTTACACAGTCATATAGCTCAGAATTACTTTTTACAACATATACTTTCGGTATAAACAAAACAGTTCCAAACTTTCCCATGGAATCTCTTATCAGATCATCTTCATCGAGATCATCACCTATCCGGAACATATCATCGCAGTCCGCGTCTTTCACTCCCATAACCTTCCCGTCTTTAACTTCCCAAGCTTCAAAATAATGGGCCGCTTCCACATATTGATTGAGCGGAGCCACCTCTATACGTACTTCCTGAACAATAAATGCATGTTCGGATTCCAGTATGGAAAGGCCTTCTAGGTTCCAGTTGATATACTGTCCACAGCTTATATATTTCTCATGTAAGTCACTTCTTTTTTTAGATAAAATTGGGGATTTCACTTTCTCTTTACCTTTCATTTTTATGCAGCTTGCAAATTTGGTTTCTCTTTTCCAGATCCCGCCTCGTCTTCCAGCACAGCTCCAGGGCTTTCTCTTTCTCCAACAGCGCCACCGCATCCTGGAGATGGGCCATGTCATCCGCCAGGGTATCCTCGATCTCCCTTAATGCCTCGCTGCTCACCGGGTCGCTGTACTGGAACGCCTCCGCCAGTTCCCTGAGGGCTTCTTTCGCTTCCGGGATCTGGCCTTCCCTGAACAGCATCTTTGTGTGAGCCTGGAACTTTCGCATCCGGCTTACATCCTTTACAAGCTTTTTCTCCTGGCGCTCCACCTCTTCCCGCGCCCCTTCTGTAGTGATGAGGCCGATCAGGGCAGCCCCCATCAGGATCACATACAGCACCAATGGCAGCCAGAAGGGAATCACTGTGCCCAGGGCCATAAAAACTAGCCCCAAAACCACCTGAACCGCCAGATAGAGTAACCCTACCCTGGCAATGGGAAAACCGTAAAGCTTGCTCCTTACCCCTTCCCCTTTAAAAAACGCGGTACGGATCACATAAACCTGGGCCGCCAGCGCGGCCATGGTAAAAGCCCAGCTGAGGAAAAATACCGCCGTCTTCCCAAAAGGCAGGGCAAAAGCAATTACATTATAGACAACCGTTACTGCACCAAGGCCGATCCACCAGCGGATTTCATTTGTTTTTCGTTCCATCATTCCAACCTCCCTCTCTTATGGCCTGGGCTTCCCACACTCCGGGCAGAACTTACTGGTAATTCCCTTCTGACCACAGATACAGTCCCAAGTGTCGGCTTTCGGCTGCGGTTCGGGACGCTTCGCCCCACATTCCGGGCAGAATTTACTGCTGATCCCCTTCTGGCCGCAGACACAGTCCCAGGTATCTGCTTTGGGTACCGGTTCGGGACGTCTCGCCCCACATTCCGGGCAGAACTTACTGGTGATCCCCTTCTGGCCGCAGGTACAGTCCCAGGTGTCCGCGCTGTTCTTTGCAGCGTTTCCGGTACTGTTTCCTGTACCGCCCACTGCCCCGGCAGCTGCTCCTGCTGCCCCCGCTCCTCCTGGGTTTCCCGGCATCCCGCCGTCTATCCCGCCGATCATCGCTCCTAATCCCTGACCCATCTGGCTCCCCGCCCCAAAGGCCGGGGCCATAGCCTCCTTGGTCATCCCGATCACGCCTCCCATGGCCCCTAACGCCATCCCAAGGCCTGCGATATCTCCGATCGCTCCGGCCCCGGCGGAAGCCTCCCCGCCGGTCAGCCCGTTCTTCATGGCTTCCAAGCCCACCTGCCTTGCCGTCTCCTGCTGGTAGGTGTACCCCTTCATCTGCATCTCCGCAGCCTCAGCCGCCGCCTGCATCCGGTAGGCTTCCGCCTCCGCTTCCTTCTGGATCTTTAAGGCCGCCGCTTCCCCCTGGGCCCCGATGATCTTAAGCCTCGCCGCTGTCTCGGCCTCCACCGCTTTCCTGGCCTGGGCCGCTTCCGCCTCGCTCTTTTTGATCTGCTCCTGGCGTACTAAAAGGTACTGTTCCGCGTACTGCTCCTTCATCCGCCGGAAGTTGGGGTCATCGTCCGGGATCACGATCCGGCTGACAAAAAACTCCGGCATGATGACGCCGTATTCCGTTAACCCCTCGTTGATCCGATCCCGCAGGGCTGTGGATAGCTCCATCAGCCGCTCGTCAATCTCCAGTACATTGATGCCGCTCTCCCGGATCACGCGGGCCAGGTAGCTCTTCACCTGGGTCATCACCAGGGCACGGAAGATCCCCCTGGTGGTCCCGCCTCCCAGAAGGTCGTTCTGTCCCAAGGCCCCGGTGGTTCCTACTACCTTTAACAGCAGCCTCCTGGAATCCGTCACCCGGATATTAAACTCCCCGCTGGCTCCCAGTTCAATATGTAAGCCCGAAGCCGGGTCAAAGAGGCGCACCTTGGAGTCCGTCCCCCATTTGATGCCCATCTGGGTAGCCAGGTTGATGAAGTAGACCTCGGAATGAAAGGTCCCTTCCGGATCTGTCGGCAGCTGGTAAAGCCTCTCCAACAGCGGCAGCTGCTGGGTCTCCAGGGTATATCGTCCCGCCCCGAAAAGGTCCAATGCCTGGCCGTCCCGGAAGAAGATGGCCTCCTGGCTCTCATGTACGATCAGCTGGGAGCCCATGTTGAAATCCTCGATGGGGTGTTTCCACACCAGGGTTTCATTGTCACCTTCATATTTGATGATACTTGCCAGGCCCTCTTTGCGGATCCTCTCCGCCGTCAGCCGCTCCTGCACGTCGTTCACAAAGTCGCAGACCGGGCAGGTATAGGTGGATGCCCCTTTATTTACCATCAGCCGCACGCCGCACTGGCCGCAGGAAAACTCTTCCATCTTGGTTTGTTCTGCCATGGTATTGATAGGCTCATGGCAAACCGGACATAAGGCCTTATCTCCCTTGGACTGGTCGAACACCACCTCGTTGCCGCAGTGAGGGCAGGTACGGGCCGCCAGTTTCTCCGTCTTTACATTAATGGTGTACCCGCAGGTGCAGTCGATCTTTTTGCGGGCGAAAAATCCCGTCTTCGCTTCCACATACCGCCCGCAGTTGGGACACTCCATGATAAATTTCGCCATCTATCGATTCTCCTTTCGGTTTTTCTCACAGTTCTTGCACAGGTTAAACTGAACGGTTCCTGCATACCCGCTGGGCCGGATCGGGGAAGTCAGTTTCAGCAGGTTCTGTATGCCCTCATAATCTTTTAGGATTTCAGCTATTTCAGCTTCCTTAATATTAGGCGCAAGCATGATTTTCAGCCGCTTCATTAAAGCCTCATCAAAAGAAAGCTCAATCCGATATGAAATATCCGGGATGTCCCGGTCAGCCTCCCGCCATTGGTTCAGGTGTGCTTTCGCCTCCCCTTTTACCCGTGCCAGAAGCCTTGTCTCCTTCTCATAATACCAGATCAACCCCTTCCAGAACCCGCAATGGTTTTCTTTGTACTTTCGAAGCTCCTCTTTCGGAACCTGATAATTGGTCATCGTATTATATTTTAGGGAGCAGGCCTCGTTTCCTTCTGGCTCCCGTACATAAACCATGTCCCGAAATTCCAGGTCCATATCGTTTCCCTGCTCCAGTTTCAAAAACTCCTGACTTTTTTTTGACACGGCCCGGCACAAACGGAAGCGACCGTTTTCAATCAGGCTGCGCACAGCGTCTTTTGTCATCTGAATCCGGCCTCCTTTCCCATTTATGCCGGAATACAAATACCACAGGGGCAGATTTTCATTTACTCCCGTACTGAAGCACAAGGAAAAGTAATCCCCACCTGCCTCTCCAAACTGCTCCGTATCCAGTGTATCGTTAAAACCGGTTACACTGGTCAGCCAAAATGTTTTTCCTTCCAGGATTTTATTAATTGTATCTATGCCGGTATAATGACAGTAATCCCCGTGGCTGTATTCCCTTCCGGATAAGTATGCTTCCAAGTCCTTGCAGGTTCTTATTTTTCCAAAGTCTTTCCACTCCCAGCGGTTTTCTTCCATGATTATTTTTCCTCAGTCTTTCCGAATGTTCTTTTGTATCCTGCCGGTAAAGACAGGAAAATTGGGGCATGAAAAAGTACTTTCCACATTTCTATTTCCCCGGTTACAAAAAGGTCTACCTTCTTGTAAGGCAAAAAAGGTGGCAAAGGGCTGAAATTTTCTTCACAAAAGTTTCGATTTTATAAGGAATTTATGATAGAATAGAGAAGAATGAATGGAGTTGGGGATTTACAAAAAGGTAGACCTTTTTGTAAAATATGGCTCTTACAATAAAGTGGCTTTTTCGTAAATTTCAGCCCGGTAACGGAAGGTGGCAAGCGGCATCCCGCATTCCCTGGCCGCCTGGGTTCCCGTGATTTTGCCGCTTTTCCATTTCTGATAGACTTGGTGGAAATTTTCCGGCAGCGGCTCCGGAGGCCGCCCCAGATGGATGCCCCTGGCTTTGGCTGCGGCGATCCCCTCTGCCTGGCGCTGCCGGATATTCACCCGTTCGTTCTCCGCCACAAAAGACAGTACCTGCAGGACAATATCACTTAAAAATGTCCCCATCAGATCTTTCCCTCTCCGCGTATCCAACAGCGGCATATCCATCACCACGATGTCAACGCCCTTTTCCTTTGTCAGTATCCGCCATTGATTCTGAATCTCTTCGTAATTGCGCCCCAACCGGTCAATGCTTT
>JAGHER010000074.1 GCA_017889125.1 Lachnospiraceae bacterium | reverse complement strand
TTTGGATTCAGGGATTAGACGTTGGATTTATTTGATTTTACAATCCCCGTATTTCCTGACAGCCATTCCTGCACCAGGTTCACACTGACCTTCGCTGCCTCAGCAATCTGCTCTATGGAGATTCCCATGTTCGCAAGGGAAAGCGCCATCTCTTTCGCTTTTTCTGCCTGCCCTTCTCTGCGTCCCTCTATCCTGCCGCGTTTTTCTCCCCGTTCTTCTCCTTCACGATAAATCGTATCCATCTCATGACACATAAAATCAACTCCTTCCTGTGTCTCTTTCAGTTCGCGCACCCGCCTGGCGAGAATCTCACTGTGGATATCTTTCGCATCCGTACAGTGAAAATCATGCATCAGTCGGCCAAGCTCGGTATCCTCCTGCCTTTTGGAATTTACATAGATAATATACGCTTCATCCCGAAAGGCCGCATCTACCTCTTTGATCCGCTTCTCAATGTGATAAATGGGAAGGCCATATCCCAGCACATCATCACGGGTAATGAAGATCACATGGGTCTCCGGAAGCCGGTCAAATTCCTCACCGTTCTTCAGCGTGTTCATATCCATCAGTCCGCTGTGATACCTGGCCCGCTTTGGCGATGCCCCTTCCGTATCCTGCTGGATCTCCACATCAAACTGACGTCCTTCCCCGTCCTGCACCACACAGTCCAAAACCGCCGATCTCCCCTGAAGGTTTTTGTAATCCTTCTGAAGCACCTGCGCAGTAACTTTCAGATCTTTCCTGCCCATGATTACCTGCAGGACGTATTCTGTGCATTCACACTCCTTGAATACATTCCGCATAAACACATCGCTCATAAGCGTCAGATTTTTTAAGATTCCTCTGTACCGCTCATAGCGGATTTCCACTTCATTAGGCTTCGCCTCCTGCTTATCCTTCCTTTCCTCATGTACAACTGCATTCGTCTCACTACACATATAAGCAACCCCTTTCTGCATTTTATATTATGCCCGGTAACCTATAGTTGCTCTGCGCTGCATAGTTTACTCTCCATGAGAAAATTCTAGCATAAACCGCTTCTTTTGGCTACTGTAACCTGGCTGTGGCTAGGATAAATGAAAGTTTTAAAAACTGCGTATAACGTGCAGCTTGCAGCAGAGGATTATTTCATTATTCATGGATACGCAGCTGCATAAAGCTGCAGGATCATGGAAAATGGCAGACATGGTCGATCCAGACGGAAAGATACTTTGGAGACAGTGTCCTCGAATGTTTCACTTTGATTGCCATCAGCAGCAGAAGCAGCCCCTTCTCCTTTGACCTCCCGCAAAGTTTAGAATGTTTTTAGAAACACCCCATAGGATTTATGCTATAATGAATGAAACAAGAAAAGCAATCTGCCGGTATTTATCTGCAGCCCGTCCGTAGTAGAGGGCTGTTTTATTTGTGAAGTGTCCGTATGGAGCGCACAACGGCGCCAGAAGCACAGCAGTTCAGGGCGCAGACGCTTCGGATGGATGCACACGGCAAAGGACAGGAGGCGTGCATTATGAAATTAAAAACACGTCTGGCAATGACATTTTGTATCATCACCCTTGCGCCGGTTATCCTGATCTGCGCGGCGGTCTATGGCCTTTCCAGCTATCAGGCCCAGTCTTTCCGGAAGGCTTACGGCCTGACGGAGCAGATCGAGCTTCTTTCCGCTAATTCCATGCAGATTTTTAACCGTCTGACTCAGAAGTACCAGGAGATCATCCGGGCGAGTCTGGAGGAGGATACCGGGCGGTTTGAGGACACGGAGTATTTAGATCAGCTGAATCAGCAGCTTCTGAATCACTATGCTTATCTGATTGTCCGCAAGGGCGGAGACTTGATTTTTATTGGCAATTCAGACGGCCAGGAGGATCTGGAGCTGTATGCCATGCTGCCGGAATATTCGGTTTTCAGCGATGAGCTGGAGGGCGGCATTTATCTGGACGGCGACAGCCAGCATCTGATTAAGCAGATGGATTTCCTCTTTCCGGATGACAGCGAGGGCACGGTCTTTATCGTGTCCCGGGTGGATGAGTTTGTGCCGGAGGTAAAGTCCATGATTACGGAAATGCTGTTCATGGGACTGGCCATCCTCATCGGCGTAGGATTTCTTTTGACGATTTGGATTTACCGTTCGATTCTGCGGCCACTGGAGAAGCTTCAGGTGGCCACCAAGCAGATCCGCGACGGCAATCTGGATTTCACCCTGGAGGTGGAGAATGAGGACGAGATCGGTCAGCTCTGCCAGGATTTTGAGGAGATGCGCATCCGGCTGAAGGAGTCCGGCGAGGAGAAGGTGCAGTACGATAAGGAGAGCAAGGAGCTAATCAGCAACATTGCCCATGATTTAAAGACGCCCATCACGGCCATCAAGGGATACGCGGAGGGAATCATGGACGGCGTGGCTTCCTCACCCCAGCGGCTGGATAAGTACATCCGCACCATTTACAACAAGGCTAACGACATGGACCGTCTCATTGACGAGCTGACCTTTTACTCGAAGATTGACACCAATAAGATCCCTTATACCTACACGAAGATCAATGTGGCTCAGTATTTTAAGGACTGCATCGATGAGGTGGGTCTGGACATGGAGGCAAAGGGCATCGAGCTGGGCTACTTTAATTACGTGGACGAGGATGTGGTGGTCATCGCCGACGCGGAGCAGATGAAGCGGGTCATCAATAATATTATCGGAAATTCCGTAAAGTATATTGATAAGAAGAAGGGCATCATCAATATCCGCATCAAGGATGTGGGCGATTTCATTGAGGTGGAGATCGAGGACAATGGAAAGGGCATTGCCCAGAAGGATCTGCCGAATATTTTCGACCGCTTTTACCGGGCGGATTCTTCCAGGAATTCGTCCAAGGGAGGAAGCGGCATCGGCCTTTCGATTGTAAGGAAAATTATTGAGGATCATGGAGGGAAGATCTGGGCCACCAGCAAGGAGGGCATCGGAACGGAGATCCATTTTGTACTCAGGAAATATCAGGAGGTAATACAGGAATGAGCAGAATACTCATTATTGAAGATGAAGAGACCATCGCCGAGTTGGAGAAGGACTATCTGGAGCTGAGCGGCTTTGAGGTGGAGATCGAGAATGACGGGACGGTGGGACTGGAGCGTTCGCTGAAGGAGGATTTCGACCTGTTTATTCTGGACTTGATGCTTCCGGGAACCGATGGCTTTGAGATCTGCCGCCGCATCCGCGAGGTGAAAAATACCCCCGTTCTCATGGTATCGGCCAAGAAGGAGGATATCGACAAGATCCGGGGTCTGGGTCTGGGCGCTGACGACTACATCACCAAGCCCTTCAGCCCCAGCGAGCTGGTGGCCCGGGTGAAGGCCCACCTGGCCCGGTATGAGCGGCTCATCAGCAGCGGCATGCCGGCTAATGATGTGATTGAGATCCGGGGCCTGAAGATCGACAAGACCGCCCGCCGGGTGTGGGTAAATGGGGAGGAAAAGAATTTTACCACCAAGGAATTTGACCTTCTCACCTTCCTTGCCCAGAATCCCAACCACGTATTTACCAAGGAGGAGCTGTTTTCTAAGATCTGGGATATGGAGTCCATCGGCGATATCGCTACGGTGACGGTGCATATCAAGAAGATCCGAGAGAAGATTGAGTTTAATACGGCTAAGCCTCAATATATTGAGACCATTTGGGGCGTAGGGTACCGCTTTAAGGTGTGAGATAAGCTGGTTAAGAAAAATGGGGGAATGTACCGCCGCAGGGATGTGGCGGCATTTTCATTCGAGAGGGTGCGAAGTTTTCTATTCAATGAAAACACTCTGATGGAAGCGCATTTCCTTCGCCCAAAAGAATTTGACGGCTTGTTTGGAATCTTGGGATGCAGGGAAGGTCTGCTGCGTGCTGCGGTATAAATGTAAACTTTGGTTGCTGGACAATTTTAAAAATAGACGGTATTCTATGGGCAATGTAGAAAATAGGAAAATGGACTATTCTATAACTATATTTCACACAATTCAACAATAATATTAGAGTCTTCGGTTGTACTGCCACTTTTGCTCAAAGTTAAAGTGCCTTTTTTCTAAAAGATATGTATCACGGAGCAAATGTATCAGAAATTAGATTTTTGATGATGGGGAATTGACGAAGGAGGCAACTATTCGGAATTCCCGAATAGTTCAGATAGAGAGCACGCTTCTTTATTTATAACAGCAGCAACCTGAACCAACTGGATTCTTTCTCCAGCAATTCAGGTATTAATGTCATGATGATTATCCGATAGAAAGATGCAAAAACGGGACATTTTCCAGCAAAAAATGCCCCGTTTTTTCTTATGCCCCTATGCTATGATAGAACTATCACAGGCAGAAAGAGGGGACTTTGAATGAGTATAAAGAACTATAAAAAAGGAATGA
>JAGHER010000073.1 GCA_017889125.1 Lachnospiraceae bacterium | reverse complement strand
TGACAGCGGATCACCCGGGCATTGGAGCGCTTGGCCTCCTCCAGGGCACAGCGCACCATCTTGTGAGATACGGTGTTGGTAAACAGCACCATCAGATCCGGACGGCCGATCTGCTTGGCCAGGCTGGCGCTCATCTGGGTAAAGACCTTCGCGCTGCACTGATATCCCTTGCAGATTTTTTCATATTGATAAACCATCCGGTCATGTCCTCCGATTATTACCACGCTCATCTGTATTCCTCCTTTTGGTTAGTGTGAACTAACTTATGTACAAGCATCATACCACAGATCCCCCCGGGAACGCAATCCTCATTCCCAAAATTTATTCTCAATAAGGCCGCGCAGCCAAATCTGCATACACATCCGCATACGCATTCGAACCGCAAAACGTTTCTCAATTAAGAAAACGCTTTCCCTTGCCTGCCAGCCCAAAGTAGAGTATACTTGGAGTCGCAGTGCATTCAGGGATGCCAAATGCGCCCGCCAGACGTTCATAGATTGGCGGCACACCCGCCCGCCGGGCGCATAAAGGTTTACTCATTAATCAGCAAAGGTGGTTATACATAATTATGAATAAGAAAGAAGTATCCGAAATCAAGAAACAGTTTACCCCGGACAACTGCGCCATCACCCGCATCTGCTGCTGCTATGTGGACGGCGAGAAAAATAAAAAGGCGGAAACCTCCGATGCCTTCCTCTCTCTCCCCGAGGAGGAACGGTTTAAGTATTTTGAGATTTTCCGCAAGACCCTATCCGGCACCATCGGGAAGAATCTTCTGACCATGGATTTCCCCTTGGATTCGGAGATGCCGGGAGGCGGACAGCATTTCCTGCTTAAGCTGCGAGGAAGCCATCTGGAGGACGCCGAGCTTCTGGAACAGTTTTATGACAAGATTATCGACAGCTACGATTACGGCGAAAACTATCTGATCCTGCTGATCCATGCCATGTACGATATTCCCGGGAAGTCCTCGGACAATCTGGATCTTTTTGACGCCTCCGACGAGGTATTTGACTACATCCTCTGTTCTATCTGCCCGGTAAAGCTGTCCAAGGCAGGCCTTTCCTACGATTCTCAGGAAAACTGCTTCCGCAACCGCACAAGGGACTGGATCGTGGAGCTGCCGGACCGGGGCTTCCTTTTCCCGGCCTTCCATGACCGAAGCACCGACCTCCACAGCCTCCTCTACTACTCCAAGAATGCGGAGGATCTCCACGAGGCTTTTATGGAGTCTCTGTCCGGCTGCACCATGCCTATGACGGCAAAGGATCAGAAGGAAACCTTCAATGCCCTGGTGGAGGAAACTCTGGGGGATTCCTGTGACTATCAGCTGGTGCGGAATATCCACGAGCACCTGACGGAAATGCTGGAGGAAAAGGCTGACGATCCGGAGCCTCTTCTCTTAGACAAGCAGCAGGTGCGCCGCCTTCTGGAGGAAAGCGGGGCCGATGAGGAAAAGATGGAAGCCTTCGACTACAACTTCGACCAGACCGCAGGCGCAGGTGCCTCCCTGCTGGTGTCCAATGTGGCAAACACCCGGAAGTTTGAGGTAAAGACGCCGGTCATCACCGTCCAGGTGGACCCGGACTGTGCCGACCTGGTGGAAACCCGCATTATCGACGGGCGCCGCTGTCTGGTGATCGGCATCGATGAAAATGTGATGGTTAATGGAATCGCCGTCTCTGCCACGGAAAAAGGCCAGATGGACGAAACGCCTTCCCAGGAAACAGCGCCATGGGAAAACGCTGACAGGGCAAAGAATCATTTCCAGACGGAGGCCACGTCCAGCACTCAGGCAGAGGCCAGTGCCCAGGCCGCTGCAGCTTTTATGACCTCTGACCAGCCGAAGTAAAAATCTGACTGCCGCCCCCAAAAATTATCGAAAAAACTACCGCAAAAAAGGGCTGCCGCCAAAAGCCATCTTCCAGGCTCTTGGCAGCAGTCCTTTTTCTCATTTTTGTTTCTTTTTACTTCTCTTTTGTTTCTCTTTTTCGTTTTTGCTTTTTCTTTTTGAATCCTTTTTGTTTGCATCCTTTTTGCTGTCTCAGAAATATTTTTTCGATCCCCAGAGATTGGCCTTCTTTAAATCCAGATACTCGTTGTAGGCTTTCTCCAGAATCTGCTTTTCGTTGGAAAACTTCAGCAGATGATAGGCCTCGTAGTACTTGTAATAGCCGGAATCGACGAAATATTCCTCCCGCTGTGGTTTACTGTAGTAGCTGTCGGCCATCATCAGATACCAGTGCACATCCTTCTCCACCACATCCTGGGGCGTATTAAAGGTGTACTGGCTCTTCCCGATATACTTGATGATGGAGGCGCTGACCCCGGTCTCTTCCTTGACCTCCCGAAGGGCCGTCTCCTTATAGTCCTCTCCAGCCTCTACCGTACCTTTAGGCAAAACCCAACCTTCATATTTGTTTTTATAATTCTTATACAAAACCAGAATTTTACCGCGAAAAATAACCACACCGCCGCAGCTCGTTGCTTCAATCATTGCAATCCCTCCTGACTCACCGCCGGAAGGATTTCCGCTCCGGCAGTTGCTGGTGTGTCATCAACAGACTGAATCCAGTATACCTCTTTTCCGGAGCAGATGCAAGATGTTCAGAAAAAACAGCAAAATTTTTCCATTTATAAATGTTGGTGCAAAATATTTACAACAAAATCCGGCACAGTAATCGGTTAATCCGCCTTCCTTTGCGCTTCTCCGCGAAAGACCTCCGGATGGATAGCCCGGCAGACCTTCTCCGCCGTGATGGGAAGCTCCCGGATTCTGGCGCCGCAGGCATGGTACACTGCCGAGGCGATGGCCGGGGAAGGGGTATTGATCACAATCTCTCCGATGGACTTGGCGCCAAATGGGCCTGTGGGCTCATAGCTTGGCTCAAATTCTACCCGGATCCTGCCTACATCCAGACGGGTGGGAATCTTGTACTGCATCAGGGAATTCTCATACATACGGCCGGTTTGCGAATAGGTAATGTCCTCATAAAGGGCCATGCCGATTCCCTGTCCCAGTCCGCCCTCGGTCTGCACACGGGCAAGGTTTGGATTGACCACCGTGCCGCAGTCCACTACGGCCACGTAATCCAAAAGCTCCACATGACCGGTCTCCATATCCACCTCTACCTCTGCCATGCCGGTCATAAAGGGCGGCGGCGATACTGGTGAGGTGTGGGACTCGCAGGCAGACAGCGCATCTTCATTAAAGCACATGGAACGGTTTCCAATATCCTTTAAGGTAATCTCCGCGCCGGTATCCAGGCGGCGCACCACCTTGCCGTCAAATTCCAGATCATCCGCGGTGCAGTCCAAATACTCCGCCGCCTTCTTAAGAATCTTTTCCCGCAGGGTCTGACAGGTCTTTACCACTGCCATACCGGTCAGGTAGGTGGTACTGGAAGCGTAGGAGCCGGAATCATAGGGAGACAGATCCGTATCCGTGCCGTAGACCACAATGTCCTCATAGCTGCAGTCCAGGCAGTCCGCAGCCATCTGGGCCAGTATGGTATCACAGCCTGTTCCCATATCGGTACAGCCTACGGTAAGCACGTAAAAGCCGTCATCATTGAGCTTCAGGGAAACGCTTCCCACATCCACCTTGCTGATGGAGGAGCCCTGCATGGCCATGGCCACGCCTACGCCGCGCACCTTTCCGTTGCCCATATCCCGGAAGGGGAATTTGTCCTTCCAGCCGATCATTTCTGCTGCCCTGGCCATACATTTGTCCAGGGCGCAGCTGGCGGCCGTCTCCCCGTAGTAGGCCGGCATCACATCACCCTGGCGCACCATGTTCTTTTCCCGCAGGGCCACCGGATCCATAGATAAACGGTCAGCCAGCTCATTTACCGCGCTCTCCACCGCAAAGATTCCCTGGGTGGCGCCATAGCCCCGGTAGGCTCCGGCAGACATCCGGTTGGTGTAGACCACATCGTAGGCAAAGCGGAAGGCCTTTGTCCGGTAAAGGGGGATAGACTTATGTCCCGACAGGCCCACTGTGGTGGGGCCGTGCTCTCCGTAAGCGCCGGTATTAGACAGGGTATAGACATCAATTGCCTGAATCATGCCGTCCTCGTCTGCGCCTAACCGCACCCGCACCTCCATCTCATGGCGGGGGGAGGAGGCAATCTGGGATTCATAGCGGCTGTAAATCATCTTGGCCGGTTTTCCCGTCATCCAGGTAACCACCGCCGGGTAAATCTCCATTACCGCCGTCTGCTTGGCGCCGAAGCCGCCGCCGATTCTGGGCTTAATGACACGGATTTTGGATTTAGGGATATCCAAAGCGTGTCCCAGGATTCTCCGCACATGGAAAGGAACCTGTGTGGAGGAAACCACATTCAGGCGGCCGTAGGTATCCAGATAGCTGTAGGCCCGGAAGGTCTCCATCATGGCCTGCTGGTTGGCCTTCACATGGTAGGTCTCATCCACCACATGGGCACATGTCTTTAAGATTCCATCCACATCCCCGTGCTCGTCCCGTCCGGAGGCGCAGAGATTGCGGCTGTTGTCCGCGCCCACCGGCGCAAGGCTCCGCCAATTGTCCTCCGGGTGAATCAGGATGTGGCTGTCCTTCGCCTCATGGAAATCCAAAATTGCATCAAGCACCTGGTACTTCACCCGAATCAGCTTCAGCGCCTGGTCAACAGCATCCTCCGTCTCACCGGCAACAATGGCGGCCGGATCGCCCACGAACCGCACCCGCTGATCCAGAATCAGCCGGTCATAGGGACTGGGCTCCGGATAGGTCTGGCCTGCCAGAGTAAAGCGCTTCTGGGGCACATCCTTCCAGGTAAGAATACACTGAATCCCCGGCACCTTCTCTGCCGCCGAAATATCAATCTCCTGAATCAGGGCGTGGGCGTGAGGGCTTCGAAGCACCTTCACCACAAGACATTCCCTGGGGGCAATGTCATCGGTATACACCGGACGGCCGGTGACCAGGGCCATGGCATCCTTCTTCATCACGGCCGCGCCTACCAGCTTCCCGCCGTGATCCTCTGCTGCCTGCCTGTTGTACTTCTGCTCTTCTTCCTTTCCCCTTTCGGGTCCGCCGAAGCGTCTTCCTGTCAGCATCCCTTCTCCCCCTTTCGATTCAGATACTTTTTCACTGCCCGCAGCTGGGACATATAGCCGCTGCAGCGGCACAGGTTTCCAGCCAGATATTCTTTAATCTGGTCTTCATCCGGATCAGTCAGCTCCCGCTCCATGGCCAGTACATTCATCAAAAAGCCCGGGCTGCAGTAGCCACACTGCTCGCCGCCCTCCTGGGCCAGGTACCGCCCGGCCTCCTCTGCTTCCTCCTGAAGGCCCTCCAGGGTGAAAACGCGCTTTCCCTGGACTCTGGCTGCCAGCACAGAGCAGGAAAGAACCGGCTTTCCCTCCACCATCACCGTACACAGGCCGCAGTTGGAGGTCTCACATCCTCGCTTTACGCTAAGGCAGCCAAGGCTCCGCACCAGATCCAGAAGAAGGGTATCCGCCTGGATCTCGGTCTGTACAGCCTTTCCATTTAACTGAAATTCCAGTTTCATCGCTCTTCCTCCTTTCCCTCTGCCAAACCGCTCTCTGCCAAAAGGCCAAGAATCAATCGTTTTAATAATACCTTCGCCAGGTAAGCCCGGTAGGTGCCGCTGCCGGTAAGGTTCGTCCCGTAGATGAAGGAGGCGGCTGCTGCCCCGGCAAGGGTTTCGGCAAAAGCATCGCCCGATGCCTCGCTCTGGGGAAGCCCGGCGGCCTTTGTCCAGCCAGTGTCCTGCGCTTCCACGGCCTGACACGGTTTGCCGGTCCGGCGTTCAAGCCATCCATCGATTACCCGGAAGGATACCGTCTCCGCCTTCCCCGGCCTTGCGCCCACGGCAAACTGCCAGCCCCAGTCCGTCCTTGCGCCGCAGCAGGCAATCAACGGGAAATCGGTGCTGGTCCGCCGCTCTGACAGATAGGCGGCCTTCCGTTTATCCTTCTTTACATAAACATAGGTGAGAATATCCCGCTCCGTCACCTGGCGGGGCCTTGCGGCAAATTCCGCTAAGGGCATGCGGCCGCCGTGATACAGCTCTACCTCCGTATCCAGGGCAAGCAAAGCCGTCAGGATATCGGAAAAGCCGAAGCGCCCGTAAACACTTCCGCCTACCGTGGCGCCGTTGCGGAACTGAACCCCCACAATGTGCCGGGTACATTCCTTAAAAACTCCGTCAAACTCCCGGTTAAGCCCCTCATCCGTCTCCAGCATCCGCAGGGTAACCATTGCACCGATCTGAAATTCCTCTTCGGATTCCCGGACCTCGCCCAGTCCCAGATCAGAAAGATCCACAATGGTCTGCTTTCGGATCGTTTCCATTTTCAGCCACATCATCCCCCCAACCACTACGCTGGACCGCTTCTGGCACAGGCGGTAAGCCTCCTCAAGGCTCGCTGGCTTTACATACTCTTTGGCCTGAAACATAAATTCTCCTCTCTTGTGCGTTTATCGCAGCAAATACTGATCAAACATCTGTCTGGCAATGGGCGCCGCCGTGCTTCCGCCGGAGCCGCCCTCCTCCACAATTACCGTAACCACGATCTGGGGATCCTCTGCCGGCGCGTAGCCGGTAAACCAGGCGTGGGTCTCCTTTCCCGTCTCAAACTCCGCCGAGCCAGTCTTTCCCGCCGCCTGGTAGGAGGCGTCCCGCAGGGCGGAGCCGGTGCCCTCCGTCACCACCAGAGTCATCAGCTCATTAAGCTTTCCCGCCTCGTCAGCAGTCATCAGGCTGCCGTATGCCTCAGGCAGGAACTTTTTCACCTCTTCACCCGCCGCGCTCTCCACATGGTCAAGAACGTAAGGCTTCATCAAGGTGCCTCCATTGGCGATGGAAGACGTAATCATGGCAATGTGCATGGGGGATACCTGGGTGGTTCCCTGACCGATAGAGGTCTGAAGGATTTCCCACTGGCCCGATTCCCCAGTCATCTTGTAGCTGCTCTTTGAATATGCCATGGACAAAGGCAGATCGCTGTTAAACAAAAGCTGCCCCGCCAGGGTATACATCCTGTCCCGGTCCAGATTCAGCCCCAGGTTGGCAAAGGCTCCATTGCAGGAATTGGCAAAGGCCTGGGCCAGATTCTGGCTTCCGTGAGCCGTACTGTGGTAGCATTTTATGGAATAATCGCCCACATGAAGGACGCCGGTACAGTCAAATAAATAATCCAGATAATTGTCCGGGTACTCCTGGATGGCCTCTAAGGCCGTCACAATCTTAAAGACAGAGCCGGGAGGGTAAAGCCCCTGAGTGGCCCGGTTTAAGAGCTGCCCCTGGGTATTCTCTCCGCTCACTAATCCCGCCCAGGCCGCATCCAGGGCGGCAGGATTGGGATCATAGTCCGGCTTGGACACCATGGCCAGGATCTTTCCTGTATCCGGCTCCAGGGCAACCACCGCTCCCTTCCGGTCTCCCAGGGCCGCGTAGGCCATCTGCTGAAGGCCCACATCCAGGGTGGTGACGATATTGTCTCCCGGATTCTTCCGATCAGAAATCTCATTAATCACCTGCTCAAAAAGATTTACATGGGAGCTTAGGAGATAAAAATTCCCCAGGCTTTCCAGGCCGGTCTTTCCCTTGGTGGAATGGCCCACCACATGGGCAAAAAGGGTCCCGAAAGGATAAACCCTTGTCTCGGCGCCGTCCTCTCCCGTCTGGGTCTCGGCCAGCACCTGCCCGTCGCTGCTTAAGATCTGCCCTCTGGCAATCCGGTCGGAAAAGCTGTCCAGCCGGGCATTGTATGAATTGTTAATCACATCCTCGCTTTCCGCCTGGAGAAAATACACAAAGCATCCGATCATACCCAGAAACATCACAAGAATGGCGTAGGTGATAATCATGATATTGCGGTTGGCGTGTGGATTGGGATCAGCTTTCTTCATCGTATTCCTCTTCATTTCGTTTTAAAATATACAGTCCCTGAATCACATTAAACAGCAGGAAGGTGCTTAAAATCGAGCTTCCGCCGTAGCTGACAAAGGGCAGGGTGATGCCGGTGGAGGGGATGAACTTGGTCACGCCGCCCACATTTAACAGCACCTGAATAATATACACCACACCCAGTCCAAAGGAAATCAGTTTAAAAAACACCGCCTGAAACCTTCCCGCCGTCATCATAAACTGAAGGAAGCACCCCACGCAGATTAAGAGCACGCAGAGGGCAAAGATGCCGCCCAGCTCCTCCGATACAGCCGCGAAGATAAAGTCCTTCTCCACCACAGGAATCTTGTAGGGCATCCCCTGATAAAGTCCCATGCCGAACCACCCGCCTGTGCCGATGGCAAAAAGAGACTGGGTGATCTGATAGCCCTTATCGTCAATGTAGGGCCAGGGATTCAGCCAGGCCGCCACCCGGGTCTGCACATGGGGAAAGAGAGCATAGGCCGCACAGGCAGCCAGCCCCCCCGCCGCTAGGCCGCCGCCCAGGTAAAGCCAGTTGGAGGTGGCGATAAACAGCATAAATACAAAGGTAATGGCCAGCAAAAAGGCGCTTCCCAGATCGGTGGACGCCACCAGAATCAGCACATGGGCCGCTGTCACCGCCGCCGCAATCAGCACCGTCTTAAAATCCGTGGAGCGGTAAAACAGCGCCGCCAGGAAAAAGACAAAGGTAATCTTCACAAACTCTGAGGGCTGAAAGGAAATCCCCCCAAAATTCAGGGAAAGCTGTGCGCCGTAGGTGGTATCGCCCAGCAGGAAAACCGCCAGCAGAAGCACAAGCCCCACCCCAGCGTAAATCCAGGTCCCCCGGCTTAACTGCCACACCCGCTCCATAATGTAAGGCACAATCCAGGTAATCACCGCAGAGATGACCACCAGGATAAACTGCCGCACCGCCCGGTCAAAGGAGATGCGGGTCAGCATGATAAAGCCTACCGAAAGAAGCATGCAGGCATTATTCACCAGCAGCCGGGATACATTCCGGTAAAACAGCCGGTACAGATAGATATAGGCCAGAAAAAATACCACCTGGGCCAGATAAAAGGCCCCCACCCGCACATCCTCCGTCTTCAGGTAAATAATCAGGTAAGCCAGAAGATGATTCAGGAACATGGCCTGATTCTGTCTGGCGCACATGATGTTCCTCCGCTCCTCGTCAGGAAAAGAAAAGAAGCGGAAATTAAACAGCGTGTAGCAGGCAGCCAGCAAAATCATCAGGTATTTTGATGTCTCGATAATCAGATTCGTCATACATTTCCTCTATTATTTTACTGCCCGATTGATATGGACTCGACTCTATTCTACTCCCCGCTTGATATGGCCGCGGGTATAGTCCGTAAAGGGCAATTCTGCCTTCTTTCCATACAGGAAGCCATCGGCAAAGGCCCTCAGGCAGCGGGCAGTCTCTCGGGAAGACTCGGTGGTAAACTGGAGGCGGAGAGCCCCCGGCATCAGCCCCTTTACCTGCTCCTCCATGCCCAGAAGGGAAAGGGGGCTGGCATTGTAAATGGTATTGTAGCAGAAGGTACAGTGGTTTTTCACCGCCATCTGCTTTCCTGTCCGGTCCTTAAGATAAAGAATCTCCCGCCTGCGGCTGCAGCCCTCGGTGGTTTTGCGGATGCACTGGGCGGAGACCATCATGGGAAGGCTTCCGTAAATCAGGATTTCCTGCCCGGCGCTTCCTCTGGCCTTAAGCTCTCTTGCCGTAAGCTCCACCGGCATAACCGTGCGCACCGCTCCAAGCTCCTCCATCACTTTGATGGCCCGGTGATTCCAGGTATAAAGGGAGGCGTCAAAAACCATGGGAAGCTTCTCCGAAAGCCCCTGGGCCCTAATCCAGCCAGCTTCCTCCAGGCTTCGCACCACCACGCCGTCAAATCCAGCCGTCTCAAGCTCCTCCCTGTAAATGGTGAAGAACTCTTCTGCCTCCTGCCGGAAAATGTGGGGCATCATCAGCAGGCACTGTTTTCCTGCGTCATGGCAGAGCTCAGCGGTCTCCCGCCAGGATTCGGCGAGGAAACCATCCGCGTCAATATAAACCGCATCCACCTCCGGGCAGGAAAGGGCTGGTTCCAGCTGCTCCTGCTCTTCCAGGGAGGCGATGAAGAGGGGGCGGGACAGAACTTTTCCCGTGCTCTTTGCCGCCGTCCATTCCCCGGCACTCTCGCCGCTTTTCGCAGCTGCTGATGTCCTGGCGTTCTCACCGCTCTGCGCACTTGCTGATGTCCTGGCTTCCTCGCCGTTTTTCGCAGCTGCCAATGTCCCGGCTTCCTCGCCGTTTTTCGCAGCTGCCAATGTCCCGGCTTCCTCACAGTCTTCTGCAGCCGCTGCTGCTCGGGCATTTTCCTCCTGGCGGCGGCATCCGGCCAGAAGGGCTTCCTCCAGCGCCTCAAGCCCCTTCCTCCGCAGCTCATTTAATGCCTGCACCGGAAGGAATACCTCGCCTTCCACCTGAGCATCCAGCTCTTCAAAATGGAACAGGGTGTTGCCCGTCTTTTCCAGCTGCTTCAATACCTTCTCTCTGGTCATGGGCTGCTTCTGTGCTTCCTGCACTACAGCGCCCTCCACGGAAACGGAAACAATTTCCCCGTCCATCCCCTCTGCCTCCAGACAGAAGCTCACTGGGCTGCCCGCCTGCAGATAAGCAAAGCCTTTCACCGGCTTCTGCAGAGGTGTCTCCACATAGGTCTGATCCAGATATTCAAACAGCATGGAATTGCTTTCCTTGAAGGCTGGTTTTTCTTTCAACACTACCATATCGCGGCCATTGTGCTCCTGGTAATACCCATCGGTAAGGCCGCCCCGGTCGAATAAATCCAGCAGAATTTTCCGGTCCGCCGGGCTGACCCGGCAGCCTTCCCGGCCGTTTTTCAGATACCGGTCCACATATTTGCGGTAAATGGCCACCACACCGGCAGTATAGCGGGGACTCTTCATGCGTCCCTCAATCTTCAAAGAATACACACCGGCATCCAAAATATCCGGAAGAATATCCAGGGTACACAGATCCTTAAGGCTCAGCACATACCGCTCATTCCGGGAATTTAACGTCCGTCCGCCCCGCTTCACCTCAAAGGGAAGGCGGCAGGTCTGGGCACAGCGCCCCCGGTTTCCGCTTCGGCCTCCGATGAGGCTGCTCATCAGGCACTGGCCGGAATAGCAGTAGCAGAGTGCTCCATGGACAAAGCTTTCAATCTCAATATCCACCTGCTCATGAATCTGGCGGATCTCCTCCAGGGAAAGCTCTCTGGCCGTCACCACCCGGGATGCGCCCATATCCTTTAAAAGCTTCGCCCCGTAAGGGCCGGTTATGGTCATCTGGGTGCTGGCATGGATGGGAAGATCGGGAAAATGCTCCCGAATATAGGAAACTGCTCCCAAATCCTGCACGATTACGCTGTCCAGCCCCCGCTCATAAAAGGGCTTCAGGTAATCGTAAAGCTCCTCCAGTTCCTGTTCCTTGAACAGTGTATTTACCGTCAGGTACAGACGGCGGCCATGGAGATGCACATAATCAATGGCCCTTAACAGCTGCTCCTGATCCAGGTTATCGGCATAGGCTCTGGCACCGAACCGGGCACCGCCGATATATACGGCATCCGCCCCAGCGGAAACTGCTGCGGTCATGCTTTCATAGGAACCGGCCGGGGCCAGCACCTCTACTGGTTTTCTGTTTGTCATTGCGATCACTCATTTCTGTTGGTCTGCCGGAAAAAGGCTGCCGCAGATGCCTCTGCCGCAGCCCCCCTTATTTCTTTTTGTTCTGATGCCCGCGGTTCTGCAGGTGATTCTGCATCTGCAGGGCACGGCTTTTAAGAAGCTGCTCTGTGGCGACACGGGCTGCCGCCAGGGCCTTCTGCTTCTCCTCTTCCTCCTTGGCCTTGCGGGCCTTCTCTACAGCCTCCTGGTCGAGGATTTCTGCCTGTTTCTGAACCGGCGTATCTGCGGCGGATTCCGTCTCCGGCTGCTCTGGCTCCGGTAATTCTTCTGTCGGTTCTTCACCGTCACCTTCGCTCGATTCTATTGGCTCTTCGCTAACCGCTTCACTCGATTCTATCGACTCTTCGCTGACCGTTTCACTCGATTCTATCGGCTCTTCGCTGACCGTTTCACTCGATTCTGCCATCTCATCGCCGGTAATTTCGCTTGTCTCTTCCGGCTCAGCCACTGCTTCTTCTGCCAGCTCTGCGGCAGACTCCTCTGCAGTCTCATCCGCCGTCTCCATGGCCTGCTCCGCTTCCAATCCCGCGGCTTCTTCTGCCAAAACAGCTTCTTTCGCTGGCTCTGTGCTGCCTGCAGACGCCGGATTTTCTTCCTCTGCAGTCTCAATCACTGGCTCCTCGCTATTTTTAACCGCAGCGTCTGGTACAACTGCGTCAACCGCCGCAACTACTGCTGCAGCTGCCGCAGTCTGCTCTTCTGCTACCCTCTCATCCTGCGTATACTCTGCCAGGTGTCTCCTGTCATCCTCCTGATCGCTGGGCGGGGCATCCGTTGTCTGAGAGCGGTTTGCCAGGCCGGAAGTATTCCTGCGGATCCTCCGGGTACTCACTGTCTCCTCGGAAGAGCCTTCCGTCTCCCGGCTGCGGCGATGCTCCTCTTCTCTCCGGGACGCACCTGCCAGGGCCGCACGCTCCAGCGCATCCTCTAACTCTCTGATCCGGCTCTGAGCTGTCTCCAGCTTCATCTGGGTATTAATCAACTCATGCTTAATGCCATAAATATCCCGCTCAGTCTCCTCTGTCTGCCGCCTCAGCATGTCGGCCTCCTCGCGGGCCTTAAAATAATCATCAGCCATATTGATCTCCAGCATAACCAGCTGGTAATCTTCCTTCTGCTTTGAGAAGCCGGGCTGCCTGCGAAGTTCGCCCAGTTTGTGATTTACATATGCCGCCACCTGCTGAAAGTAGCTGGCCTCCTCAACGCCGCCTAATGTATATATTTTTCCATCAATCAGTACTTCTGCATAATTTTTCTTCAAATCCACGGTTTTTCTCTCCTTGCTGTGAAGCAGCTTTCCAGATCTTCTACAGTAATACAGGCTATTTCACCTTTTGAGTATACCATGTTTTCCATACTGGTGAAAGTCTTTCCTGCGGGAAATTTTCATTTCCTGTAAAATTTCCCGCCTTTTCTATTCTTCCATTACAATTCCCAGATGACGGTAAGCGGCCTCTGTGGCCACCCGGCCCCGGGGTGTCCGGTTTAGAAGACCGTTCATTAACAGATACGGCTCGTAAACATCCTCCAGGGTGCCCGCGTCCTCTCCCAGGGCCGCCGCCAGGGTGTCTAACCCCACCGGACCGCCGGAAAATTTCTGAATCATGGTCAGCAGGATATTCCGGTCATTCTGGTCCAGTCCCAGCTTATCCACATCCAAAATATCCAGCGCAAAATCAGCCACCTCCCGGGTGATCACCCCCTGGTACTTCACCTGGGCAAAATCACGCACCCGCTTTAACAGGCGGTTTGCCAGACGGGGGGTGCCTCTGGAACGCTTGGCAATCTCCGCCGCACCGGCAGGCTCAATCTCCACATTCAGCACACTGGCCGAGCGGATAATGATGGTCTCTAACTCCGCCGGAGTATAAAATTCCAGCTTCTGCACCACGCCGAACCGGTCCCGCAGCGGCGCCGTAAGAAGGCCCGCCCTGGTGGTAGCCCCCACCAGAGTAAACTTGGGCAGCTCCAGCCGGATCGACCGGGCCGAAGAGTCCTTTCCCAGCATAATGTCAATGGCGTAATCCTCCATGGCGGGATACAATACCTCCTCCACCTGCCGGTTCAGCCGGTGGATCTCATCCACGAAGAGCACGTCCCCCTCCTGAAGGTTATTTAAAATCGCCGCCATTTCCCCCGGCTTCTCGATGGCCGGGCCGGAGGTAACCTTCATATTTACCCCCATTTCATTGGCAATAATTCCGGAAAGGGTGGTCTTTCCCAAGCCTGGAGGGCCGTAAAAAAGTACATGATCCAAAGGCTCTCCCCTGGACTTGGCCGCATCGATATATACCTTTAAATTGGATTTGATTTTTTCCTGTCCGATGTAATCCGCCAGCATCTGGGGCCGGAGGCTGCTTTCCATCCGCTGTTCCTCCGGAATCACATCTGTTGTAATAATTCGTCGTTCCATATTTGCTCCCGTCTTTTCCTGCGCTCGAGTAAAATGGTTCAGGTGAAAATCCCGTCAGCATATTACAAAAAGGACAAATGCTTCAAGGAAGCCTTCAGCACGTCCTCCGCCGTCATCCCCTCCTCAAGGGAAACCTTCTTTACCGCCCGGGACGCTTCTGCGCCGGTGTATCCTAAAGCCACCAGGGCCTCCACAGCCTCTCTGGCCGCTCCCGCCAGACCGGCTGCTGCTGCCGCTCCGCTGTCGGGACTGCCCGCGCTGCCGCCGGCCTGAAGCCAGCCCTCTGTCACCTGATCCATGGGGATCTTGTCCTTCAGATCCAGAATGATCCGCTGGGCCGTCTTTGTGCCTACGCCTGGCGCCCGGGAAATGGCCTTGGCATCACCAGATACAATCGCCATCCGCAGATCGTCCGGCTTCATGGCTGATAAGATCCCCAGTGCTGCCTTCGGGCCGATTCCGCTCACCCCAAGAAGCTGTCTGAACATCTGCCGGTCCTGAAGATTCAGGAAGCCGTACAGGCTCATCCCGTCCTCGCGCACCTGAAGATAAGTATAAATCTTAATCTCCTCTCCCAGGGACGGCAGCCTTTCCAGCACAGACAGAGGGACCCGGATCTCCAGTCCCACTCCGCCGGCCTCCACAACCACGCAGTCTTCCTCCACGCCCGCAAGGGGGCCTCTGACAAATGAAATCATCTCTTTTCTCCTACCTGTAAATCGCCTGGGCGATGGAATCCTCCGGCCTTCCGCCGGTATTATTACGAACCATCATATCACAGACCAGATTGGTTTACAATACCGGTTCGAACAAATATTCTGCTGTTTTCCCCTCCCAAAGCTCCGTTGACGGAAGAAGGCCTTTGCCGCTATAATTACGGTAAATATCCTTTGAGAAAGGAGCTGCTTCCCTATGATAACGATTCAGCAAACCGCCGGCATTTCCCTGAACTATCCTCTGGAACGCCTGGGACCGGCGGAAAAGCTTTTGTTTTTTGATATTGAGACCACTGGCTTTTCGCCGGTTTCCTCCAATCTGTACCTGATCGGGTGCATTTATCCCGCAGGTGACGGCAGCTGGAAGATGATCCAATGGTTTGCCGACAGTCCCGAGGCAGAAGCAGAATGCCTGGAAGCCTTCTTTTCCCTGGCAAAGGAGCGGCCCATCCTGGTACATTTTAATGGCGATACCTTTGACCTGCCTTATCTTCTTGGCCGGGCTCAGCGCCTGAAAATTGGTGCAGGCCTGCCGCAGATCGAAAGCATTGATATTTTCCGAAAGATCCGTCCCTGCAAGAAGCTTTTGGGCATGGACTCCCTGAAGTTAAAGTCCATCGAACAGTTTCTGGGCATCCAGAGGGAGGACCGGTACACCGGCGGGCAGCTGATTCAGGTGTATTCCGATTATCTGTCCACCAAAAGCCCGGCCCGCCTGCAGCTGCTGACCCTTCATAATGCAGATGACCTGCGGGGGATGGCGGCCATTCTTCCCATATTGAATTACCCGGATATGCTGGAATCTGCAGCCGGGCTGACGAAAGAGCCTGCCGGGCAGAAGCTGGAAAAAGACGCATTTTATTTATCTAAATGGCAGCTTCTCACGGATAATGCCTCACAGGATGACTCTCCCGCCCTGCAGCTGGATTTTGCTGGTTCCTGGCATCTTCCCGTCCCCCTGGAACGCCATGGGGATTTTGGATGGGTTTCTTTCTGCGGCTCATCCATCTGCTGCCGGATCCCTTTGTATCAGGGGAGCCTGAAATACTTTTTCCCGGATTATCAAAATTACTATTATCTTCCGGCAGAGGATATGGCCGTCCACAAAAGCGTAGGCACCTATGTGGACAAAAGTTCCCGGAAAAAGGCCACCGCCAGAACCTGCTACATCAAAAAGGAAGGGCTTTTCCTTCCCCAGCCAGGCCCTGTATGGGAGCCGGAATTCCGCCTGGATTTCGACAGCCCCCAGCGCTTTGCCGCCTGGTCACCGGAGCTTCTTTCCGATTCCCAAAAGGCTTGTTCCTACTTAAAGTTCCTTCTGGATAAGCTTTGAATTAATACGTTCCCTTTTTCAGCAGCTCCCGTATGCAGGCGAAGGCAGCCTCCTCCCCCTCATCCCGGAGCATGAGCAGAAGCTTTTCCAGCAGCGCTCTTGTCTCCGGATGGATATACGGCGCCACGTAGGGCTTCGTCATGGAATAGTATTCCCAGGCCGCGCCGCTGGTGTAATTTTTCCCCCGATACACCTTGCAGGCAGCAATGCGGTCGCACACCATTTCGATTACATAGTTTAAGGGCATCTTATTTCCCACAAGCCCTTTGGTGCGGTCATTGGAAAAGTCAATCCAGTATTCAAAATGATGCCGGTTTCGTCCCTTATGGTGCAGCCATGCGGCAGAATAGCCCTTTTCCTCCCGCTCCGCCGCATTTGGGCTGCGGGTTCCCTGATAATAGCGGACTCCGGTCCAGAATTCCGACGGGCTGTATTTGGAAAGGTCATGCAGGAGCCCCTGCCGGTAAAGCCCCACCTTAAAGCATTCCCGCATGACCAGCAGCTTGTGGTGGGTTATGGTGCGGAAATGCCCTTCAATATTTCTTAGTTTCATCGTAAACCTCCCGTTTCCCCAAACAAAAATTCAGTATAGCACACCCCTGTATTGATGTAAAACGCATTTTGATTTTTTGTCAGCTTTCTGAAAATTCCCGGCAAAATTTCCGTTAAAATGCGCAAAAGAATTTGACTTCAAAGGAAAACTATGGTATCCTTAGTGCAGTTGTGATTCAATCACAACAAACATACATTTTATTTTTTTATATCTTTTGGAGGTATCATAATGAAGGGTACAGTTAAGTGGTTCAACAACCAAAAAGGCTACGGATTCATTTCCGACGAACAGGGTAACGATGTGTTCGTTCACTACTCCGGATTAAACATGGAAGGCTTCAAGTCCTTAGACGAGGGCGCTCAGGTTGAATTCGACGTAG
>JAGHER010000006.1 GCA_017889125.1 Lachnospiraceae bacterium | reverse complement strand
GCTTTTCCTGGCAGAGACCTGGGAGGAGCTGCAGGAGATGATCAAGGAGAGTGAGTGGATGGCAGAGACGATGTACACCCTTCGGAACTTGACAGCGGATGAGAAAATCCGCCTGGAATGTGAAGCCCGAGACCGCTACGAGCATGACCGTGCATCCTTGTATGGAAGTGGGCTGCGTGCGGGCATGGAAGAGGGGCTAAAACAAGGAGTAGAACAAGGCCGCTTAGCCGAGCAGGCCAACACTGAGAAGGAGCGTCAACGCGCAGAAGTCGCGGAAGCTAACACTGAGAAGGAGCGTCAACGCGCAGAAGCTGCGGAAGCCAGTACAGAGAGAGCGCGTCAGCGTGCAGAAGCTGCAGAAGCGGAACTCGCCCGGCTGCGGGCAATTATGGCGGAGCGGGGAATTACTCCAGATTCTATCGATGAATGAATTATTTTTCATCTCTCCTTGTTTTTGGCGGCAGTCTTCCTGTTTTTAAAGCCCCATCTACACCAAACAACTGCTTTAAAATTTACCAAACAGCCCCATTAAAATTTCCGCGTTGTCCCAACCCACCGGACATAGTATAATAAAGGAAGGTCAAAATAAAAGCAGACACAAATCAAAGAAAAACAAGGAGATGTGATTGCAGCAATGAATCCAACCGTAAGTATTATTGTCCCGGTTTACAATGCGCAGGAGTATCTGCGGCGCTGTATTGAGAGCATTTTAAATCAGGAATATACGGATTTTGAACTTCTGCTGTCGGATGACGGCAGTACGGATATGTCTGGAAGTATTTGCGATGAGTACGCCGCCCGGGATGCCAGAGTCCGGGTGATTCACAAGGAGAATTCCGGCGTGTCGGATACGCGAAACCGGGCCATGCGCCTGGCAAAGGGAGAATATCTGCAGTTTGTAGACAGCGACGACTGGCTGACGCCGGATGCCACCAGGCTTTTGGTGCGTGCGGCTCAGGAGCAGGACTGCGATCTGGTCATTTCGGATTTCTACCGGGTGGTGGGAGAGCGGGTTTCTCACAAAGGCGACATCGAGGAGGACCGGGTGCTGACGCAGGAGGAATTTGCCGCCTGCATGATGGAAAATCCCGCAGATTTTTATTACGGCGTGTTATGGAACAAGCTGTACCGGCGTGACCTGGTGGAGGAGCACCGTCTTCGGATGGATGTGGAGATCAGCTGGTGCGAGGACTTCATGTTTAACCTGGAATACATCCGGTACGCGAAACGGTTTTACGCCCTGCGGACGCCCATTTATTATTACGTGAAGCGGAAGGGCTCTCTTGCCGCTCAGGGAATGAGCATCAGCAAGACCATCAAGATGAAACTGATGGTTTTTGAGTATTACAACAATTTTTACAAACATGTACTGGATGAAGAGGATTACGAGAAAAACCGTCTGCAGGTGTACCGTTTCCTCATCGACGCGGCATCGGATGGCATTCTGGGGCCGTCCATACTGACGGGAACGAAGAAGCTGGGAAATGAACGCAGCCAGGTAAGCCAGGAAGCCGTCCGCGAGGAAGGGATGGTTATGGAAGCTTACCGGAATCGGAAGCTTTTTGAACATTATCTGGAGCCTGCAGCCTTAAAGTACAATCTGACGTTCAATGAGCTGCGCCTTTTTTCGTATTTTGCAGAAGGGCCGCGGCTGACTACCAGGCGCCGCCTGGCAGACCTTTACAATATGCCCCGGACAACTTTGTCCATGGCGCTCCAGCGTCTTGGGGGAAAAGGGTTTATCCGGGTGGAGGAGGTTCGCAGCAGCCGGGATAAGGAGCGGCAGATCCGTATCGCTCTTTTGCCAGCAGCCGAGGCGGTTTTGGAGGAGATCGAGAAGGCCGAAGAGGATTTTGAGAAAGCCAGATTCCAGGGCTTTTCGGAGACGGAAATCCGCCAGTTTTGCGCTATGGAGTCCCGGATACAGGATAATGCCAGGAAGATTCTTCAGAATGGAAGCGTTTTTTCAGGGGATGGGATGCCGGGGGAGTGAGGCAAAGGATAGCGGGCGCCAGGCAGCGGATGTTAAGCAGCAGACCTCCAGAGAACAGGCTCGGGATGACATGAGCCGAATAGCAGGCGCGAATGAGAAACCCGAGATAAAAATGTGCAGAAGGAATCCGGAACAGAAGGAATTCGGGATAAAGAGAATTCGACATAAAGAGAATTCGACATAAAGAGAATCCGGCAGTCTATGCCAGAGGCAGACCTTGCCGGATTCCTGAATTTTATCCTGCTTAAAGAAAGGTTTAAAATGCTTCAAAGCATTTAAAGCATTCAAAGCATTCAAAATGTTTCAAACCATTCAAAACAATTATCTTACCAGATTAAACGCGTCCATACCCGGATAAACCGCAGCGCTGCCCAGCTCCTCTTCAATACGCAGCAGCTGGTTGTATTTGGCCACCCGCTCGCTTCTGCTGGGAGCGCCGGTTTTGATCTGGCAGGTATTTAAGGCTACGGCCAGGTCAGCGATGGTGGTGTCCTCCGTCTCGCCGGAGCGGTGGGAGGCGATGGCGGTGTAGCCTGCCTTGTGGGCCATCTTGATGGCCTCCAGGGTTTCGGAAACACTTCCGATCTGATTCAGCTTGATGAGGATGGAATTGCCGCAGCCAAGGGTGATTCCTTTTTTCAGCCGTTCCGTATTGGTGACAAACAGGTCATCGCCGACCAGCTGTACCTTCTGGCCCAGCTCTCTGGTCATCAGCTGCCATCCTTCCCAGTCCTCCTCATCCAGGCCATCCTCGATGGAGACGATGGGATACTTTTCAATGAGGGATTTCCAGTGTTCCACCAGCTGTGCCGAAGTAAAATGCTGGCCGCATTTTGGCAGGATGTACTGGCCCTTTTCGGCTCCCTTCCACTCGCTGGATGCGGCATCCATGGCCAGCACAAAGTCTTTGCTAGGCTCGTAGCCTGCCTTTTTCACGGCTTCCAGAATGTACTGGATGGCTTCCTCATCACTGGCAAGATCCGGGGCAAAGCCGCCCTCATCGCCTACGGAGGTGGCCAGTCCCTTTGCCTTCAGCAGGGCGGCCAGAGCGTGAAAGACTTCGGTGCACCAGCGCAGGCCCTCACGGAAGCTGGGAGCGCCTACCGGCATAATCATAAATTCCTGCACGTCTACTGTGTTTGCTGCGTGAGCCCCGCCGTTTAAAATATTCATCATGGGAACCGGAAGGCGGTTTCCGTTTATGCCGCCTAAGAAGCGGTAGAGAGGAAGGTCAAGGGAAGCGGCGGCAGCGCGGGCGCAGGCGATGGACACGGCCAGGATGGCATTTGCCCCAAGTTTTGATTTGTCGGCAGTGCCGTCGGCCTGAATCATAGCCTGGTCTACGGCATAGATGTCCGAGGCATCCATGCCGGTAATACAGTCGTTGATTATGGTGTTGATGTTGTTTACGGCTGTGGATACGCCCTTTCCGCCAAAACGGCTTTTGTCATTGTCCCGCAGTTCCAGCGCTTCAAATTCGCCGGTGGAGGCGCCGCTGGGGGCCGCGCCCCTTCCAAGCGTGCCGTCTGCCAGATAAACCTCTGCCTCCACAGTTGGGTTCCCACGGGAATCAATAATTTCACGGCCAATCACTTTTTCAATTTCCAGATAATTCATACGCATCCTTTCCCATGGCATTTCTTAACTTTAGGCTGCCATGCTTGTTCTATAGTTGAAAAATGGTTAGAATAAGCTAACTCGCTTTTCAGCATAACAGTTTCCGGAAGAAAAAGCAACCGATCTTACTGATACTTTTTCCCTATATAATCGTAATCTCGCAGGAACAGCCGGTTAATTCATCAAACTCCTTCTGCACTGCTTCACATGCGCCGGGAGGAATGAAGCCCCCTGCTTTAAGGGCAATGGACTTTTTGGCTGGCAGATACGAAGGATTTTTGGCCAGAACAATGCCGTGCTTGCTGCAGAGGCTCTGGGCGGTCTGGGCAAGGGCGATTTGATTGATCCTGTCTGCAATGCGGATGCGCCATCCGATCTGGTCTGCCGTGCGCTGGATATCCGCAGAGAAACGCTGTCCTATGGCCGGGGAGATAAAAGCAAGCTCGATATAACGCCCCCGGTCATCTTGTTTCAGGCTTTTCTTTTCAAGGGTGCAGGGAAGCTGGTCGAATTCCATATCAATGCAGGTAAACGCCAGATTCTGTTCTAATGGCTCTTCCGGGGCTGCAGAAGCGGCCTGGGAAGTACTGTCCTGCCAGGAAAGAGGGATGAACTCCATCTTGTGCGGGACGGACGGTGAAAAAGATGCGTTTGCGGCCCCTCTGCCATTCTCTGCAGCATCGCCTGACGGGGCAGAGAAGGAAATTCCATTGCACAGCAGCGTCCAGCCGGTGGCGGAAAGGAAGTTTTCGGCAGCGGCGGCATCCTCATCGGATGTGCGGGACAGGGTGACCGAATAGCATCGCTGATCCTGATAGTAGGAGATTTTCAGCAGCCGGTCGGAAAACAGCGTGTGCAGGAGATTTCCTGCCTCATTGTGGTTCATGGACGGGCTGAACTCAGCCGTCCATCCGGTTTCCTGCTGAAATTTGTTGGCCTGGGCAAGGAAGGCCTCCTGGTCGATGCTGTCTGGATAATCGAAGAAAAGGACGACCTTCCGGGAAGATGTATGGTAGCCCAGTTTTCGGAATGGGAAGCCGCTGAAAATGGCTTCTGCCCTGATTTGAAGCTCCTGAACGGTCAGCTCCTTTGGCGCAAGGGCAGCCTCTACATCCGCCTGAGAATTTGCTTCAAACAAATACAGCTGTCTTTGGTTTTGTGAGAAATAAGGCGATTTCAGAAGCACATCCTGCATAGCCTGCAGGTCAGATTCCTCAGCCTGCCTTCCATACCAGATATAGGCAATCTGGGAGATGGAAAAACGTTTCCCGGCGTAATGCTGCTGCCAGTAATCCCAGAGCAGCTTTGCGCTTTCCGCGGTGAATTCTTCCTTCTTCTGTAAGGTGAATGGCGGCAGGGTGGAGAGTTGTTTTCGTTTTGCATGCAAAATGACCGGATATTCCTGGCCGCACTCCGGGAGGATGACCTGTCGGCGAAAATCCTGTGCGGCAAGCTCCATTCCCAGCTGCCGGATGACGTCGGCGTTTCCATGAACCAGAAAAAGATGTCTGGCAGATAAGCGGTCCAGCAGGGCTTCGATTTCACCTCTGTCCGAGTGGGCGGAAAGGCCCACCTGCTCGATGCGGCATCTGACCGGGTAAGTGTTTTGTCCCAGAGTAAGCTTCCTGTCGGAGGCGGTGCTGTCCAGCAGGTCAAGAAGCTGCCGGCCGGGAGATTCCTCGTCCTGATAGCCGGTAATGATGATGCAGGCGTTTTCCGAGGAAACCAGCTGCCGGGCATATTGCATACTGGGGCCGCCGGTAAGCATACCGGAGCTTGAAACGATAATTACCGGATCCTTTCCCTTAAGAAGGTCATCCCGGTTCTGATTTGGGGACACCGGCTGAATTTCCCTGGTGTAGAATGGCTCGCCGCCGTTTACGATTCTGCGGGCGAGTGCATTTTTCAGGAAGGAAGAATTCCGGGTGTACATGGTGTTGATGTCGCGGACCATGCCGTCCACATATACAGGCACAGCTGGAATTTCCTGATTCTGGATTGCCGCCCGCAGGATCAGCAGCACCTCCTGGGCGCGGCCCAGGGCGAAGGCAGGGATCAGGATTTTCTGTCCGTTTTTGATACACTCTGCCACAAGATTAACGAGCCTGCGTTCTTCCACCTGACGGTTTGCGTGGAGACGGGTTCCGTAGGTGGTTTCGACGATAACCACGTCAGGGCGCAGCTTCGGAATGCGCAGCCCTTCGATGGTGCGCTGGGCAAAGGAGGAGAAATCTCCTGAGTAGAAGAGGCTTCCCTCCTCTGTTGTCAAATAGACACAGGAAGCCCCTGCGATGTGCCCGGCAGGATAAAGGGTAAGGATAAAATCGGTAAAAATCGCAAGAGGCTGCTGATACCGCACAGGATGGATGCGGTTCAGCATGGCAAGCACATCCTGCTCTGTGTAGTGGGGGATCTCGTCCTCGCGCCCGTTCATGATTTTCAGGCTGTCATAGAGAAGGACGCGGGTCAGGTCTGCGGTCATCATCGTCATATAAATTTTCACGTCCGGATAGGCCTTACTGATAATCGGAAGGGTTCCGATATGATCCATGTGGGCATGGCTGATGATTATGGCGTCCAGTCCCCCGTGAGCCTGAATTGCGGCAAAGTCAGGCAGAGGATCCACAGAAGCAGACTGACGGATACCGCAGTCCAGAAGAATACGTTTTCCTGCTGCCTGAAGATAGATGCAGCTGCCGCCGATTTCCATGGCGCCGCCTAAAAATTGTAAGTTCATTATTCTGCTGCTCCTTTTGCCGGTAATAAAAGTCTGCTGCTTCTATAAAAGGATGATCTTCTTCTCCCGGCACTGTCTCCGCATCTCCTCCGGCCAGATGCTTGCCTGCACCTCACCGATGTGGGCGCGATCCAGAAGAAGCATGCACAGACGAGACTGGCCGATACCGCCGCCGATAGTGCAGGGAAGTTCTCCATTTAACAGCATCTGGTGGTAGGGGAGAGATTTCCGGTCTTCACAGCCAGCTTTGGCAAGCTGTTCTTCCAGAGACTTCTCATCCACACGGATGCCCATGCTGGAAATTTCCAGGGCGCACTGAAGGGTATCAAACCAGAAAAGAATATCGCCGTTTAATTTCCAGTCGTCGTAGTCCGGAGCCCGGCCATCGTGGGGCTCGCCATTGGCCAGCTTATCGCCGATCTGCATCAGGAAAACACAGCCGTGCTCTTTGGTAATCTGGTTTTCCCGCTCTTTGGCGCTAAGGTCGGGATACATAGCCAGAAGCTCCTCCGAGGTGATGAAGAAAATGTCCTCGGGAAGCTTTTTTACCGCCTGGGGATATTTGTACCAGACCTCATGCTCCATGTGCTTGATGATTTTAAAGAGATTCCGCACCACTTCTTTCAGGGTTTCCACGTTCCGCTGCTCTCTGGTAATGACCATCTCCCAGTCCCACTGATCCACGTAGCAGGAATGGAGATTATCCAGAACCTCATCCCGGCGGATGGCGTTCATGTTGGTGTAAAGGCCCTCGCCCGGCTGAAAACCGTATTCCTTCAGCGCCAGCCGCTTCCACTTGGCAAGGGAGTGCACCACCTCCATGGTCTCGCCGGGAATGGCAGCCATGTCAAACTGCACCGGACGCTCCACGCCGTTTAAGTTGTCATTAAGGCCGCTGCTTTTTTCCACGAAGAGCGGAGCAGAAATCCGCTCTAAGTTCATCTCCCGCCCAAGTTCCTTCTGAAAGGTGTCCCGAATATACTTGATGGCGTCCTGGGTCTCCCGCACCGTAAGGCGGGGATCATATCCTTCAGGCAAAATCAGTCCCATAATTTATTCCTCCAAATTCACAAATATGTAATTTAATACCTTCCTTATCCTACCATAGATATAAAATCAAACGCAACCTTTATTCTTAATGCAGATGAAAAGTTGAAGATAAAAAGTTAATGTAAAGATACTGGCAAAAGATAATCGTAAAAGAAGCAAAAGATAATACAAAAAATCTTTGCAAATACCAGGCTTTTGTTATATAATCATGTGGAGACTGCAGACGGAGACGTTTAGCAGGCAAACTGAAGAAATATCAAAGATAAAGGATGGATTTAAGATGGCTATTTTACAGACATGGAGAGACCTGGCATACGGCGAAGGGTTGAACGATAAAGAGAGAGAAAATCTGTGGACCGGATATTTCACCATCGAAAAGGGAATTTACGAGCAGATCCTTTCTGATCCCACCCAGGTAATCACCGGCACCGTAAAGGAGCTGGCTGAGCGTTACAATACGGAAGTGCTGATCATGACCGGATTCCTGGATGGAATCAACGAGAGCTTAAAGGGCTATGAGAACCCCATTGACACCATGGAGGAGGACACCGAGGTTCGCATCGAGATCGACCCGGAGAAGCTGTACTACAACATGGTGGAGGCCAAGGCAAACTGGCTGTATGAGCTGCCCCAGTGGGATTCCATTCTTACCGAGGAGCGGAGAAAAGAGCTGTACAAGCAGCAGAAGGCTTCCGGCACCGTCCGCAAGCCCCGCAAGATCGGAAGAAATGATCCCTGCCCCTGCGGAAGCGGCAAGAAGTACAAGAAGTGCTGCGGAAAGAACGCATAAGGATTTCACACATAGGAAAAGGAGAGAGCCGCTGTGCCGCCATACTGCTGCATGGCCGGCTCTTTTTGCCTGCGGATGAAATGCGAGCGGCGCGCAGATAAAATGCAGCCAAATGCAGAGGAAAGGAAGGATGGAGAGATGGAGGCCTATACCAGCTTTGCCCGTGTCTATGATTTGTTTATGGACAATGTTCCTTATGAGGAATGGTGCGATTACATTACCGGGCTTTTGAATGAATATGGAATTTCTGACGGTCTGGTGCTTGACTTAGGATGCGGCACCGGCTCCATGACGGAGCTTCTGGCTGCCCGGGGCTATGATATGATTGGCGTGGATGTCTCGGAGGATATGCTGGAGATTGCTGCGGAGAAGCGGGCGGCTTCCGGCCGGGACATTTTGTACCTGCAGCAGGATATGCGCAGCTTTGAGCTTTTCGGCACTGTGCGGGCAGTGGTCTGTCTCTGCGACTCCATCAATTATCTGCTGGATCCGGAGGATCTTGTGACCGTGTTTCGCCTGGTGAATAATTATCTTGATCCCGGCGGCATCTTTATTTTTGACCTGAGCAGCGAGTACAAATACCGGGAGCTTCTTGCAGACCGCACGATTGCGGAAAACCGGGATGAGGGCAGCTTTATCTGGGATAATTACTACGATGAAGAAAGCCGGATTAATGAATATGATCTGGCGCTGTTTATCCCTGTGGGCAGCGAAGCAGGAAAGCATGACCAGAATAAGTCGGAGAAATTTGACCGGGATGCGGCGGAAAAGCCTGGTCAGGACACAGCGGAGGAGTTTGATCTGGATGCGGAGAAAAATCCGGGCTGTGATGCAGAGGGAATTTCTGACGAAGAATACAGCCAGGAAGGAAGTCTCTACCGGAAATACCAGGAGACCCATTTCCAGCGTGCCTATTCTCTGGAAGAAATCCGGGAGGCCCTGGAAAAAAGCGGACTGGAGTTTCTTGCCTGGTATGACGGAGACGGCGATGGCCGCGGAGCCCCCCGGGAGGACAGCGAACGGATTTACGTGATTGCCAGGGAGCGGGGAAAGTAAGGTCCCGTGCGGCGTACAGGGAATCCGATACAGCATTTACAGTAGAAAGGAAGAAGATTCATGGCAGATTATATTTTACGGGCCACAGCGGCCCAGGGGCAGATCCGGGCCTTTGCTGCCACCACCAGAGACTTAGTGGAGAAGGCCAGAGCGTCCCACAATACCAGCCCGGTAGCGACGGCGGCGCTGGGGAGGCTTCTCACCGGAGCGGCGATGATGGGCGTGATGATGAAGGGCGAGGATGATCTCCTGACCATCAAGATTCAGGGAGACGGCCCTATTGAGGGCCTTACGGTTACCGCCGATTCCAAGGGCGATGTGAAGGGCTATGCATTTAATCCTTCCGTCATGCTTCCGCCAAATGCGGCCGGAAAGCTGGACGTAGGCGGCGCCCTGGGTGTAGGTGTTCTCAGTGTAATTAAAGATATTGGCTTAAAGGAGCCTTATGTGGGCCAGACCATTCTGGTTACCGGCGAGATCGCGGAGGATCTGACCTATTACTTTGCCACATCTGAGCAGACCCCCTCATCGGTGGCCCTTGGGGTGCTGATGAATAAGGACAATACGGTGCGCCAGGCCGGCGGCTTTATCCTGCAGATGATGCCGGGGGCATCGGAGGCGGTGATTTCCCAGCTGGAGATCCGGCTTAAGGAGATTACCTCAGTGACGAAGCTTCTGGATGTGGGCAATACGCCGGAGACCATTCTCCAGTATGTGCTGGGAGATTTCGGCCTGGAGATCAATGACCGGATCCCTGCGCGCTTTTACTGCAACTGCAGCAAAGAGCGGGTGGAGAAGGCCTTAATCAGTGTGGGAAAGAAAGAGATTCAGGAAATGATTGATGAAGGAAAGCCGGTGGAGGTAAACTGCCATTTCTGCAATCAGAATTACAGCTTTTCTGTGGAGGAGCTTGAAGCAATTCTGAAAAAGGCGGTGCGCTGACAAGCGACCAGTCCTGCCATGAATGCGGCGATCAGATATGAATGCTCCAAAAAGACAATCCGCATACATGTGTACAAGAGCGCCAAAAAGGGGCTTGCTGCAGATAATCTGCAACAGCCCCTTGTTTGTAATCATGATTTAACAAATATAACTTGCTTCAAATAAGTATCACTGCTGATCTATATTGAAAAAAGGTACACTGTAATTTGATGATTATAATTTGGTTACGTTGG
>JAGHER010000072.1 GCA_017889125.1 Lachnospiraceae bacterium | reverse complement strand
TGCTGGCAGAAGATATCTCCGGTATGTACTACACTCCTCTGGGATACTTCTTCTTTGGCTACACCAGCCAGAACTAATAACCGAATAAGGTAAAGAATGCGCTCTGCAGAATATCCTCTGCAGGGCGCTTTTTTTAATCCACGTTTTTCTTCTGGAGATTTTTTAAAAGATTTCTTGAATATTCTAAAATCACTTGCTGAGAGGCAGGGGATAGTTCTTGATACGAACGGATGACCTCCAAAATAATCGCATACAGCTCATTTTTTTTCGAACCTAAAAGACTGTATACTAATGCAGCAGTGTCATCTTCCTCTGACACCTGGATGAACATTTCACCTTCGCCGGTACGAAGCCAGGCTTCATTAACCATTTTTCCGTCCCAATTCTCTAAGCAGATTAATTTCATCGTTCGGTCAGATAAAGTTTTGCGCCCATTTTCGATATCGGAAATATGGCCCTGGGTAGTAGATATTTTATCAGCAAAGTCTCCTTGTTTTATATTAAGCGTTTTTCTGAGTGTTTTTAAGCGCTCACCTTCGGACATTATTTTTCTACCTCCTATTTATTGTAAATACATCATATCTCAAAAAATATCACTATGCAACAAAAATAGAAATTATTATTGACAAAATTAATCTTAGAGATATAATGAAATCACAAAACAACAAAAAAGGAGGTGGAATAAATGGAAAAAAGCAGAGCATCGGAAGAGGAGCAGAGGAAGAACATGATTGCCGAAATGATTGAGGCCTTAAAAGAGATGGACATGACGGGATTAGTTCTTGTTCAGAACGGCATAGACCTTCTGAGAGCCAGGGAGCGCCTGGCAGATGCTCAATCGGAGAAAGCAGGATAAGGGGAGATAATGTATGAAAAGGAAACAAAAGATTGCCAGTCTGTTGGCAGTAACCGTAACGATTGTGGGAACTTCATTTTATCCATATGGAAACCATATAGGTAACGGCATTTCTCTTTCCGCGCAGGCTGGCCAGGAAAATTGGGCCAGCAGATCGGAGGCGAAGAAAAAGGCGTCGCCTTCCCAGGCTGAAAGGGACGAGTCGGTTGTTAAAGCCAGTTCATCGGAGGCAATCATCAGCAAAGCTAATAGGATTAATCAGGTCAGTAGGTTGGCGGAGGAGGTTGTTGATGGGGAAGAGATGGAACTTACGCTGTACACCAGTGTAATTCGTCCGGGAACAAAATATGTTCAGTATGCTTTGTCAAACTGTAGCAGTAGTAGAGGACTTCAATTTGTTGCAGAAAGGGCCGGCGAAGAACCTATTAAGCTTTCTCATATTTCCAGTGGTAGTGAATCTGGTATCATAGGGCGGCTCGAAACGGGAACGCTGAAAACTGGAATTTGGAGGATTTCTGCGGTTATCGATGAAGAGATAGCAGGAGAAGCAGAACTTAAGGTGGAGGCTGAAAAGGAAACGATTACTTTCACTTCTGGTCTAAGTAAGAAATTGGGTGAATCAGACCCGCAGACTTTATATAGTGGGGATTTTTATCGAATAAATGAAAGCGGAGAAATAAACTACAATCCGTTAAGACAGATTAAATTGGAAAGAGAGGCAGGAGAGACAGCTGGAAGCTATAAGATTACTGGGGTGACGGATACGCAGTATGATGTATACTATCCGGTGGAACAGAATGAGCTTGCTGTTTTGCAGATCGAAAAGTTTGCAATGATCGGCAAAAAGATGCAGGTTTACCTGGATGCTAATCGGGTTCAGGATTACGCCGTGGACATTTTTGAACAGAAGGATACCAGCGACCAGTGGATGATTCCTAGAGATATCCAGAATATGAAAGTGGCATTGGGACAGATGGGGGAGGATACGGAAAAAAATATAAACGGACAGCCGGGAATTAATGAAAGCACCGTTAAACTGCAGATTAAACTTCCGGTGATGACGCACAAGCTGTCAATTCCTCTTACTGTCAGTTCCGATAATTATCAAGATTTTCTGTTTGTGATTGACATTCAGGCAGATTATTTGCAGAAGCACACGGAAGAGGAGATTCGAAGTTTTTATTCTTCTCATCCCTTTAATCTGAAGGAAAAGGTAACTTACGCAGAAAGACCTTCGTTCTCTCCCTATACCGCAGGTCGGATTTCGGTAGAAAGCGAGGAGGATGGACTTAATGCTCTGAATTTTGTTCGGTATATCGCGGGTATAGATGCGGATGTGAAGATTCAAGAGAATCTCGTCGAGATGGCGCAGGCAGGGGCAGTGTTGAATGCTAAGAATCAGGAACAAAGTCATTATCCAGATAAGCCTGAAGACATGGATGAAAAGTTTTATGAACTAGCTTATAAAGGAACCAGCAGTTCAAACTTGTGTCATGGTAGTAGAACAAGTATTAGCGATACCATTAGATTATATATGGAAGACAGTAGTGAAAAGAACATTGACAGGGTAGGACATCGGCGCTGGTGTCTGAATCCCTCTATGGGGTATACTGGATTTGGGTATTGTAATAAATTTTATGCCATGTATGCACTTGATAAATCTAATGTGGAGAAGGTTACAGCCGGATATGTGAGTTGGCCAGGAAGGATGATGCCTTATGAGTATTTTGAGGGACCCTGGTCCATTTCTTTTAACGAAACATCTTATTTAGTAGATGAGGACGTTAAGGTTACGTTGACGAGAGAATCGGGAGAAACCCTTACTTTTTCTGAAGAGAAAACCGATGGTTATTTTTCGCTGGATTACGGCGGATACGGTATGGGGCCAGCTGTGATTTTTCAGCCGTCTGCATCATTGGAACAGAACGAGACTATTCAAGTTCATGTGGAAGGACTGCGGCGGCCGGATGGAACAGATGCAGTGATTGATTATACCGTTAAATTCTTCGAAATGTCGGAAAGCAGCAGTTCAGGAGGCAGCTCAGGAAGTAGTTCTAGTGGCAACTCAGGAAGTAGTTCCAGTGGCAGTTCAGGAGGCAGTTCTAGTGGCAGCCCAGGAGGCAGTTCCAGTGGCAGTTCAGGAGGCAGTTCTAGCGGTAACTCAGGAGGCAGTTCTGGTGGAAGCAGCAGGTCTTCCAGCCGTACAGGAACAGCAGTAGAGAATTATGGGCCGGGAGGTGCGACAATCATCACAACCGGAGTGTATGCAAATCCGCTGGCATGGATTTATGACGGCATCTACTGGCAGTTGTTGACGCTGGAAGGAACGTATGCAGCAAAACAGTGGGCACTGGTTGATGGCAAATGGTATATTTTTGACGAGAATGGCCGTATGTTGACAGGATGGCAGAATGTGGATTATTTATGGTACTATATGTATAGTGACGGTTCCATGGCAACAGGATGGATATACGTAGATAACAAATGGTACTGTCTTGCACCTAATGGAGCGATGTATGCCTCCACGACTACCCCGGACGGATATCAGGTAGATGCCTCCGGTGCATGGATTGTTCCGTAGTACGAAATCATAAGATTCAAGCAATGGCGGTGAAATAGGAGCTGCTGCGAAGGCGTAATTGATATGCTGGAGCGGTAGCTCTTTTGAATTATGGAATTATTCTCCTTTCGGGCTTCATAAAAGGAAAAATTTGTGTTATAGTAATAAACAGAATCTGTGATTTTCAAAAAGCCTGAGTAATGAGGTGGAAAATGGCAATTAAAAAAATTGAACTGGAAAATGTTACGGTATTCGATAAGCTGGATGTTTCCTTTTCGGAAGGAATTAATGTACTCATTGGCGAAAATGGGGTAGGGAAAACACATATTATGAAGCTGCTCTACAGTGCCTGCCAGGCAGTAAAACATGATGTTTCCTTTTCACAGAAGACAGTACGGGTTTTCCGGCCGGATGGATCGAATATCCAGCGCCTGCTTTCACGGAAAAATAAAGGGGGAACAGCAAGCGTCAACGTAATATCAGATACTTCCAACATTGGAATGGAATTTAGCGCTTTGACAAAAAAATGGGATGCCGAAGTAAAAAACGAAGAGCAGTGGGAGCAGCAGCTGGCGAATCTGAGCAGTATTTTCATTCCTGCGAAGGAGATTCTTTCTAATGCGTGTAATCTGACGGAAGCAGTCTTGATGGGAAATGTTGATTTTGATGATACGTATTTAGATATTATTGCAGCGGCAAAGGTAAATCTATCTCGAGGAAAAGGCAGCCAGGAGAGGCAAAAGTATTTGAATATTCTGCAAAAAATCAGTGAAGGAAAAGTAGCCATAGAAAATGAACGATTTTATTTGGAACTTGATTCACAGGCAAAAATGGAATTTCATCTGGTTGCAGAAGGGCTGCGCAAAATCGCTCTCTTATGGCAGCTGATAAAAAATGGTACATTAGAAAAAGGTGCTGTTTTATTTTGGGATGAGCCGGAAGCGAACATTAATCCTGTTCATATCCCTGTTATTGTTGATCTTTTACTGATGCTTCAAAGAGAGGGTGTTCAAGTATTTGTTTCAACGCATGACTATTTTGTGGCAAAGTATTTTGATGTAAGAAAGGACATTGGTGATCAGATTCTTTTTCACTCCCTCTATCGAGATGCAGATAGGCTTATCGCCTATGAAGGGCAGAAAAATTTCGCTGACCTGAATCATAATCCGATTATGGATATATTTATGAGACTGTACCATGAGGAAATTGGATTGGCGGTGAAATGATGATTCAGATAAGAGAATCGGGAATGATATTTGGAAATTATGAGCAGCCGTGTTTATATCAGATTGAAAATTCTAAACTGCATAAAGAATTGGGAGATGGAATTAAAAGTGTAGAATTCATTTTGCTGCGGGATGCAAACAAAATCTTTTTTATTGAAGCAAAGTCAAGCAGCCCTAAAGCAGAAACAAATGCTGTCCGGTATCATGAATTTATTGATGAAATAGCGGATAAATTTATCCACTCTTTCAATATGTTCAGTGCATGGAAGGTTGGGCGGCTTGATGATGCGGGGGAGGCAGGGGACAAGCTGCAGGCGGTGAGGATGAAAGATATCAGCACAATTTTTATCCTGGTGATTCGCGGACACCGGCGGGAATGGCTGCTTCCGCTTCAGGAGGAATTAAATCGGAAACTGCGCTGCCAAAGATCAATTTGGAAAAGCAGGGTGATTGTGATGAATGATGAGATTGCAAAGCAATACCATTTGATAATATCCGCTCAGCAATAACGCAATAAGATAAAGCAAAATTACATCGGAGGTTTCAACTTGAAAAAGAAACTATGGATAGCACTTGCGGCCGCGCTGGTTTTCTGCGCAGGCTGTCATGGACGGGCGCCCCTGGAGGAAACAGAGACGGGGCAGGAAGAAATACAAACGGGGCAGGAGGAGATGGCTCAGGAGGAGTCCGCAGAGGATTCCCAGGACGATTCTCAGGAGACGGCGCCTCCCGGAGAAGCGGATCTTACTGTCTGGCTGGGAAATGATCTGAAATCGCTGGATCCGGCCCAGGCTCTTTATGATATGGAAAAGACCATGCTTCGCCACGAGTATGAGACGCTTTTGGTGCGGAATGAGGATGGGGAAGCTAAGCCTGGGCAGGCGGAGTCCTGGGAGGTGTCCGAAGATGGTTTGACGGTTACCTTTCATCTGCGGGATGATTTGAAATGGTCCGACGGCTCCAGCTTGACAGCGGATGATTTTATTTATTCCTGGAACCGGCTGGCAGACCCCACGGCTCCTTCCCCTTATGCAGAGGATCTTTTGGGCGGGGTGAAAGGCTTTTCGGAGAAGCAGGAGGATGAGAACAAATCTCTTGCCCTGTCGGCGCCGGATGCCCAGACTCTGGTAGTGACGCTGACTGCACCGGATTATTCCTTTCCTGAGCGCTGCACCGTACCGGCCATGAGCCCCGTAAAGAAAGAGGTGGCGGAGAGCGGAGAGGATGACTGGCATCTGTCTCTGGAGACTGCTGTGTGCAACGGGGCCATGGTGCTTTCGGAGTACGCATCAGGGGATCACATCACCTTTGTGAAAAATGAGAATTACTGGAATGCCGGTCAGGTATCGTTAAATTCCCTCACCTTTCTTCTGAATGGGGATGAGGAGGAGAATCTTGCCCGCTATCAGGAAGGACAGCTGGACCTGCTCCTTGGCGGCGTGGACTGGCAGGGAGGTGAGGAAATCCCGGCAGATCAGTTTTCGGCGCCGTTGGCGGCTTCCAGCTATGTGATCATTAATACAGAAATCGAACCTTTTCAGGATCCCAGGGTGCGCCAGGCCATGTCGCTGGTGCTGGATCGGGAGTACATTGCGGATGTGGTGATGGAAGGCAGCGCAGAGCCTGCCTGGACGCTGATTGGCTCCGGGTATTCCGATGCAGAGGAGGGGAGTTCCTTTGCGGAGGTTTCGCTGGAAACATATTTTCTGGATGCTGTTCCTTCTGGCAGTGATAGTGAGCAGAGTTCTGGGTCAGTTCCTGACAGCGAAAGTGCGCAGAGTTCTGAGTCATTTTCCGGCAGTGACAGTGTGGAAGATACAGAACCAGCTTCGGACACTGCTGAAGGAGAAACTGCAGAGCTGCCCGGCGGTGTCAGTGAAGGTGAAGGTAAAGGCGGCGAAGGTGAAGGCGGCGAAGCCGAAGATAGTGAAACCGAAGGCAGTGAAGCCGAGGATCTTCAATTGGCTGACGATCCCCTCTCCCAGGCCCAGGCTCTTCTGGCCGAGGCAGGGTACCCCGACGGCCAGGGAATTCCGGAAATCGAATATCTGATTAATGATAATGGCTACCATTTAGACCTGGCAGAGTATCTGCAGTCTGCCTGGGGCAGCCTTGGACTTTCGGTTAAGATCCGGGAAGTGACCTGGCACTACTTTACTCCGTACCGTCATGCCGGAGAGTTTACTGCGGCCCGGGGAACCTGGCTTTCCGATCAGAATGATCCCATAGGCCTTCTTTCTCAGTTTGCGTCGGATGAGGAGAATAATGACGGCCATTACGCTAATCGCCAGGTGGATGGACTTCTTTCAGCAGCCAGGGAGGCAGAATCCCGGGAGGCTTATTATGAGGCGCTGCACCAGGCGGAGCAGCTGATTCTGGAAGACGGAGCAGCTATACCCATTGCCTTTTATCAGGATGGATGGCGTCAGAATCCGGAGCTTTACGGCGTAATTCACTGCGGGGACGGCACCTGGATTTTTTCCTATTCGTATTATCTGTAGACATGCCGGATTTCTGTAAAAGGGCAGCCGGAATGCTTTTTCAAAATAAGTACTTTTTTCTGACAGATTTTTATGCTATAATGACGAAAGATGTGAAAGTAAACTTTCATGCGCCCGACGGCGGGACGCTCAGAGTAAACAGGAACAGTAGGGAGACAGACAATTATGGAAATGAAGCGAGTGCTGTTAAAATTAAGCGGAGAGGCCTTAGCCGGACCGAAGAAGACCGGCTATGATGAGGATACGGTACGTGAGGTAGCCAGGCAGGTT
>JAGHER010000071.1 GCA_017889125.1 Lachnospiraceae bacterium | reverse complement strand
TCCTGGGGGATGGCTATTCCCAGCTCCTTTTCCATAGACCGGCACACCTGCCCGGCGATGGCGTAGGCATCAGGGAAATTGCTTTTGGCGTAGTCTTCCATGTCCAGATTTACCCGCTCGCCTTTCCGCACCCGGGCAATCAGATAGCGCATATGGCTTAATAGCCGGTTGTAGCCCAGAGAATCCGGCGCCAGGCTCATGCCAAGGCTTTTTTCAATCTGCATCACGCCCTCCTGCACGGTTCTGGCAAGGTTCAGGGAATCCGCTACATTTTCCTGGGAAAGTCCAGAGTGAATGTGAAGGGTGATGTATCCCACCTCGTCATCGGATATGCGGATGCCGGTCATTTCCATGAGAATGTCTCTTCCCCGAAGGGCCGCCCGGTACTCCTTTTCAAAGAGCGCCCGGATGTCCTGATGGAAGGGATTGGGAAGCTCCATCCCCTCCTGTGCCCGCTTGACTGCCAGGGCAATGTGGTCAGCCATGGGGAGAAGGATTCCCCGGTCAATCGCCCCAAACATCGCTTCTGCCTCCTGGATGATCTGGGCAGTGGCTTCGATGAACACCGGCTCGATGCTGTTCACCTGCGAAAGGGCGGATGGGCCTTTCTTCACCAGCTCATAACGCTTGCCGTCGGGCGCCTTCAGTTCCCGGACCCGCTCTCCCATCCTTCTGCCGAAGCCCGCGCCTTTCCCCAGAAAGATGATTTCCTGTCCGGTGTCCTGGTCAAAAGCCAGGACACCATTGTTATTTAACACTTTAATAATCCGGTACATAACTCCCCCTGCAAAATTCCCCCGCCTTTGTAAACAGCCCTCATCCTGAGCACAGGGCCCTGACCCGGGGCAGATGATTTCTTTCATTCATTATAGCGGAAAGAGAGCAAAATATCCAGCATCAATACCAGGCAATTTCATCAAGAGCCTTCACTTCGCCAGTGCGCTCCATGTGAATCTCCTGCCCTTCCTTAAGGCCGGTAAATACCGCCATACAGGCCTCGGAAGCGGCATTGGCCCGGATATACTCCAGATCAAATTCCATCAGCAGATCGCCCTTTTTCACCGCCTGGCCATCGGTGACGTAAACCGTAAAGCCCTGACCGTCCAGCTTCACTGTGTCCACACCGATGTGGAGAAGATATTCCATGCCGTCCTCCGTCTTTAGGCCGATGGCATGGCGGGAAGGGAAGACGAAGATTACCTGACCGTCCTCGGGAGCCTTCACCTGGCCATCCTCCGGAAAGACCACGTAGCCGTCGCCCATCATTTTGCTGGCAAAGGCTTCATCAGGAGCCTTTTCAATGCCGTATGCCCTGCCGTTAAAGGGCGATGCCAGAATGTGTCGGCTGGAGGATGTGCCATCCTGGGTAATTGACTGGGTAACTGGCTGCGCACTTGGCTGAGGGCTTGACTGGGCAGCTGGCTGCGCACTTGGCTGAGGGCTTGACTGCGCGCCGGATTGGGAGGCCGTCTGGCCTGCTGCCTGACCGTCAGCCTGCGCATCAGCCACCGCAGCATTTTCCTCAATTTCTGCTTCCTCCGGTGCATTTTCCAGATATGCCTCCAGATTGGCCTTAATTACCGTTACCTTCGGCCCGTAGATTACCTGGATTCCCTGGCCCTTGCAGATGATGCCTACCGCTCCGGTGGCCTTCAAAAGCTTCTGATTCACCAGCTCCGGCTTATCTACGCTGCAGCGCAGGCGGGTGGCACAGCAGTCTACTGAGGTGATGTTTTTCTTTCCGCCAAGTCCTCTGGCGATATCCGCACTAAGCAGATCGCCATCGCTGCCTGCTTTGGCCTTCCCGGCATCCCCGGCGGCACTTCCCCCGCCTTCGGCGCCATTTGCCGCTCCTGCGGCGGCCTTTCTTGCATTCACATCTGCCTTGGTATACAGGCGGGTTTCCTCGTCCTCATCCTCCCGTCCCGGAGTCTTTAAGTCAAACTTTTTGATCAGGAAGGTAAAGATACCATAATATAAGAAGAAATAAATAATTCCTGCCGGGATAATCAACAGCCAGCTGGTCTTCTCATTTCCCTGAAGAATGCCGAAAATGAACAGATCCAGAAGTCCGCCGGAGAAGGTCAGTCCTACGGCGATATTGAGTATATGGGCAATCATGTATGCCGCACCGGCCAGAATCACCTGCACCACAAACAGCATGGGAGCCACAAACAGGAAGGAAAATTCGATGGGCTCCGTGATGCCCGTAAGCATACAGGTCAGGGCCGCAGAAAGCAGCAGGCCTCCGGCTGCCTTCTTCTTTTCCGGCTTTGCCTGGCGGTACATGGCCAGAGCTGCGCCGGGAAGGCCGAAGATCATGAAGATAAATTCACCGGAGAAATACCGGGTAGCATCGGCACTGAAATGGGCCACATCTGCGGAAGCCAGCTGGGCGAAGAAAATATTCTGCCCGCCCTGCACCAGATTGCCGTCGATCATCATGCTGCCGCCCACAGCCGTCTGCCAGAAGGGCAGATAAAATACATGATGAAGGCCGAAGGGAATCAGCGCACGCTTAACAATTCCGAAAATCAGGGTTCCCGCATATCCAGTTCCCGTCACCAGGCCGCCCAGGGCAAAGATCGCATTCTGCACCACCGGCCAGATGAAATACATAAGGATTCCCACGCCAACATACACAATGGTGGAGATAATGGGCACAAAGCGGGAGCCGCCAAAGAAGGACAGGGCATTGGGCAGCACGATCTTGTGATACCGGTTGTGCAGAGCCGCCACTCCAAGACCCACGATAATGCCGCCGAAAACGCCCATCTGAAGGGTCTGGATGCCGCAGACACTGGTAATGGTTCCGTCCAGCACCTCCTGCGAGATGGTGCCGTCTCCCAGGATCTGGCCGCCGTTAATGAGCACGGCATTGATGGATACATGCATTACCAGAAAGGCGATCATGGCCGAGAGGGCCGCCACCTCTTTTTCTGCCTGCGCCATGCCGATGGCTACGCCTACGGCAAAGATGATGGGCAGGTTATCAAAGATCACGTTGCCTGCCTTGGTCATGATAACTAACAGGGCGTGAAGCAGGGTGCCATTGCCCAGGAAATTCTGAAGTCCATAGGTGACAATGGTGGTTTCGTTGGTGAAGGAGCTTCCGATTCCCAGAAGGAGTCCTGCCACCGGCAGCACGGCTATGGGCAGCATAAAGCTTCTTCCCACCCGCTGAAGTACTGCAAAAATCTTGTCTTTCATCTCGTTCTCCTTTCCTTTGTCCCGGTCATTTTCCTCTGCAGGCTGACACACACATTCCTGGCCGCCCTTTCACAAAGATAAAAGAGCGTGCGCATCCCTGCCTGCAAAGCATTTTGCATCAATAATAAAACACAGTTTTATTATTAACAAAAAAGGCATTAACGATGAGGAACATGAAAAATGCTCCTAAACGTTAATGCCTGCATGACCAGTAACACACTTTATTTGTTTTGACCTGCAATCAGTATATAAAAGGCTATGTGAATTGTCAACTTAATTTTCGTTAGTTTTTCTGCTTTGAACGCCAAATTTTCCTGTCGCTTTTTGTGCAGTTTTTACAATCCAGTTTCTTATCCGCTCACCCCAGCGCCACATCCAGGATCATCATAATCACAAATCCGGCTGCAAAGCCCATGGTTCCGATATTGGAATGGGGGCTTTCTGAGGCCTCTGGGATCAGCTCTTCCACCACCACATACAGCATAGCGCCTGCCGCAAAGGCCAGGAGCACAGGAAGCACCGCCGTGATGTATCCGGACAGAGCCACGGTAATCAGCGCGCTTATCGGCTCCACCACACCGGAGAGGACGCCGTAGAGGAATGCCTTTCCTTTTCCTGCCCCTTCACTCTTTAAGGGAAGGGAGATGATGGCTCCTTCAGGGAAATTCTGGATGGCGATTCCGATGGACAGGGCAAAAGCGCCTGCCAGCGTAATATCCGTTTCCCCCGCCAGGGCGCCGGCAAAAACCACGCCCACGGCCATTCCCTCAGGGATATTATGGAGGGTCACCGCCAGCACCAGCATGGTGGCTCTGGCAAAAGAAGCGTGGATGCCCTCAGGCTTATCTTCATTGATATGCAGATGGGGAACAATATGGTCCAGAGCCAGCAAAAACAGCATCCCCAGCAAGAGCCCGGCAGCGGCTGGCAGGAAAGCAAGCTTCCCCATATCCGCGCTCATATCCATGGCCGGAATCAGCAGGGACCACACCGAAGCCGCCACCATGACGCCGGAGGCAAAGCCGAGAAGGGCCTTTTGCAGACCGGGCCGGATGGCATTTCTCACCAGGAAGACGCAGGCGGCTCCCGCACTGGTTCCCACAAAGGGCACGAAAATTCCAATCAGCATATTTGTCATTCTGTTTCCTCCTGCATTTCTAACCCATCAGCACCAGATGAGCTATGGACACCGGATCGCCGTCTCCCAGAGCACAGATCTGGATCCGGTACACATATTCCTCCTCCAGCTTAAGCTGTGCGGCAATCTCCTGAATGGTCTTTCCTTTCTCAGAAAGAGCCATCACCTGCCGCACATCCTCCGCCGTCCGCTCTACCTCAGCATCGCCATTGATGGAAAATACCCCATCGTCCTCGGGACTCATGAAATCCTCCAGCTTAAGCTCCTTCTTCTCCTGGTCCGCCTGATAAAAATCAGCAGAAATATCCCAGTCCTCCGCCGTGATTTCCATTTCCTTATTCTGCATTTCCTTATCTGCCATTGCCTCGTCCTCCTGTTTATTTTTCATCTTTTCCCGCATATTTCCATTCCCGGGTGATTCCCACCGTGTGGAACTGCTCTCCCTCTATCTCCGGATTTATAAGCATGCTCACTGCCTTCTCGCACACAGGGAAAATGGCCGCATCTTCCATCAGCAGGCCTTCCGCCTGGTGGAGAACTGCCCAACGCTTCCCGGGATCTCCAAGAAGGCTTCCCTCCCTGGCTTCCCGGATCATGGCGTCATACTCTGCATTCTGCCAGGAACCGTAATTGAAGGCGCTCCCGCTGGTCCAGAGATCGAGAAAGCCCAGCGGGTCGGGGTAATCGGCCCCCCACCGGGTAAGGCCAAGCGCAAAGTCCCCTTCTGCCATCCGCTCCAGCCGCATTTTCTTCGGCACCGCCTCCAGCTCAATGGTGACTCCCGGCAGGGCTTCAGCGATTGCTTCCTGCAGGTACTGCCCCAGATTCCCCGCCGTATCCGTGTCCTCAATCAGGAGGACAAAGGAAAAGGAATCCTGCCCCAGCTCTTCCTTTGCCTTCCTAAGATACTCCGCCGCCTTCTTCTGATCCGGTTCAAGATACCGCGGCGCTCCATCCCGGAAATCCTCTCCCTCCGGGCCGGTCATGGCTCCCCGGGGGATCGCCCCCCAGGCCGCCTGAGAGCCGTCTGCCAGCACCTGCGCGGCAGCCTCCTCCCGGTCAAAGGCCAAGGCCAGCGCCATCCTGAGATTCCGGTTTGCCAGAGCCTCGTGGTGAAAATTCGGCACAAGATACCACAGAGAACCCAGGGGAACCGATCGGAACCCCGCTTCCTCCCCATAGACCTCCGCCTGCTCGCCGGAAAGCAGTACCATGTCAATGAGCCCGGAACGGTAAGCCATGTAGGCCGTCTGAGAATCCTTAATCACCTGATAATATACGGCATCTGCCAACACCTGACCGGCATCGTGGTAAAGGGTATTCTTCTGAAGAAGGATTCCCTGTCCGGCCGGCTCGTATTCTGCCAGGCAGAAGGCTCCATTGGAAAGGACGGTCTCCGGCGAGGTTCCGTAGGAATCCCCCACCGCCTGGCAGAAGGATTCCTTCATGGGAAAAAATGCCGGAAGGGACAGCATGGAAAGGAAATAGGGCACCGGACGCTCCAGGCGCACCTCCAGAGTTCTCTCATCCAGGGCACGCACGCCAAGGCCGGAGACCTCCATCTCCCCTGCCAGCACCGCCTCTGCATTGGCAATCCCGGCTGTGCGAAACAGCGTCCCATTCTCATTGCCCCGCTCCGGGTCAGCGCCGCGCTGCCAGCCATAGACAAAATCCTCTGCCGTCACCGGGCTTCCGTCAGACCAGAAGGCCTCCTTCAGGGTAAACCGCCAGAGGAGCCCCTCCTCCAGGACCTCTGCTTCCTCTGCCAGGGCCGGAACCGGCATCTGCCGGTCATCAATCTGATACAGCCCCTCCATCAGCAGGCCGATCACCTCAAAGGAAGCGCTGTCCACCGCCGCCTGGGGATCCAGGGTGGAGATCTCCGCATCCAGCTGAAGATTCAGCACCATTTCCCCGTCTTCTCCCACTCCCCCCGGATTCCCTCTGCAGGCCGCCGTCATCACCGCCAAAGTCATGGCTGCCAGCAGCGCCGCTCTTTTCGCTCTCAATGGATCTGCCTTCCTCTCTTTCTCCTGTGTCTTTTCTCTTACGTCTTTTCTCTTGCGTCTCCAAGCATTATACCGGGTTTCCCCGGGAATTACAAGAGAAAGGGCGGCCAAACCGCTGGTTCGCAGCCCCAGTTTACGGATCCGGTCTGCAAATTCCGCGGTCTTGCCGCCCTTTCTTCTTCGATTTTCTCTCTGGTGCAGGAAATTATTTGCTCTTCAATGCACGCATGGAGTTTAAAATGGCAATTACCGACACGCCTACATCGGCAAAAACAGCCTCCCACATATTGGCCATGCCAAAGGCGCCCAGCAGAAGCACCAGGGCCTTTACCCCCAGGGCAAAGACAATATTCTGCTTTACGATGCGGAGGGTCTTTCGGGAAATGCGGACGATGGCCGCGATCTTTCGCACATCGTCATCCATCAGCACCACATCCGCCGCCTCGATGGCCGCGTCCGAGCCCATGGTTCCCATGGCAATGCCGATATCTGCCCGGGTTAACACCGGCGCGTCATTGATGCCGTCTCCTACGAAGGCCAGGCGCTCCTTCGGCGGCTGGGCATTTAACAATGCCTCCACCTGCTCTACCTTGTCGCCGGGCAGAAGCTCCGCATGCACCTGGTCAAGCCCCAGCTCTCTGGCCACCTCCTGGGCAGCCTCCTTCCGGTCTCCGGTCAGCATGATGCACTGCTTTACGCCTACCTGCTTCATGTCCCGGATCGCCTCCCTGGCTCCGTCCTTGATGGTATCGGAGATGACGATGGTTCCAGCAAAACGGCCGTCCCTGGCCACATAGACCACTGTGCCGCCTCTTTGGCATTCCTGATAAGCGATGCCCATCTGTTCCATCAGCTTCCCATTGCCTGCCAGCACGGCGGAGCCGTCCACCTGGGCGCGGATGCCATGTCCCGCCAGCTCTTCCACATCGGATACCCGGTTAAGCTCCAGCGGCTTCCCGTAGGCCTCCTGAATGGATTTGGCAATAGGGTGAGTGGAATAGCCCTCGGCAAAGGCCGCAAGGCGAAGAAGCTCCTGCCTGGCAGATTCTCCTGCCGCCAGCTGAGTACCGTCCTCATTTGCAATCGCTGTTTCACCAGCTTTCCCGAAGAAAGGCGTCTGACCGCTCTCACCCGCAGCATCTGCTTCGTTCAATTTCCTAGAATCCCAGTCATCTTCATCCGCCAGCTCACCAACATCCGCTGGGATCACCTCCGTCACCCGGAATTCGCCTTTGGTCAGGGTGCCTGTCTTATCGAAGACAATGGTGGTCATCTCCGCCACGGCCTCCAGGAAATTGCTTCCCTTAACCAGCACGCCGATCCGGGAAGCCGCGCCGATGCCGCCGAAAAATCCCAGCGGAACGGAAATCACCAGGGCACAGGGACAGGAAATCACCAGGAAAATGCAGGCCCGCTGAATCCAGTCTGCCCATCCGCCGCCTAAAATCAGCGGCGGGATTACCGCCAGCACAGCCGCCGCGATGGTCACCACCGGCGTGTAGTAACGTGCAAAACGAGTGATGAAATTCTCCAGCTTTGCTTTTTTGCTGCTGGCATTTTCCACCAGCTCCAGAATCCTGGCCACAGTAGAATCCTCAAAGCCCTTAGTTACCTTTACCTTCAAGGTACCGCTGCCGTTCACACAGCCGCTGATTACCTCATCCCCGGCCGCCGCCCTTCGGGGAACAGACTCGCCGGTGAGGGCCGCCGTGTCGATCATGGACTCGCCTTCCACCACCACGCCGTCCAGAGGGATCCTCTCTCCAGCCTTAATCACAATCAGATTTCCCGGCTCCACATCATCAGGGTCCACCTGCCGAAGCTCGCCATTTTCCTCTATATTCGCGTACTCAGGACAAATATCCATCATGTCTGAAATCGACTTTCTGGAACGGTTCACCGCATAGCTCTGGAACAGCTCGCCCACCTGGTAAAACAGCATCACCGCCAGGGCCTCCGAATACTCTCCCACGCCAAAGGCCGCAAAGGTGGCCACCATCATCAGGAAATTCTCGTCAAAAACCTGTCCGTTTCGGATATTCCGCGCCGCCTTCCAGATAATATCGTATCCAATCAGCAGGTACGGTGCCAGATAAAGGATAAATCCTCCCGGAAACTCACCGATCCACGAAAAACGGCCGCTGTGATCCATGACCATCAGCACCACAAAAAGCACAAAGGTGACGAGAATCCTTATCAGCATTTTTCTGTGTTTTTCTGTCATATGCTCCTCTTCCCTCCTGCCCGCTTTCCGGGCACTTTTTGTACGCTTTCCTGCGCCAATACTGCCGCTCAAAAGCCGGGGCTGCCGGGCCATAGGCCATTCCTTTAACCCTTTTAACCCTTTACTTCTCTATCTTATAACGCTTCCTACCGCAGAATCCGGCAGTCCTCGTCAACCCTGGCGCAGGCTGCTGCCACTTCATCCATAATGGCGTCAAACCGACTGTCATCGGCGTCAATGGTCAGCTTCTGCATCATAAAGCTTACGCTGGCATCATTTACGCCGGGGATTTTCTTGATGGCATTCTCCATCTTTGCCGCACAATTTGCACAATCCAGGTTTTCCATTTTAAATTTCTTCTTCATCTGCTTATCCTCCATTTCTGACCTGTGTATCAGGCCATACATATTTTTTCATTCTTCCACATGCTTTTGTACACACGTATTTATGCGGTGCGCACATACCGCACTACTCTTCAATATGCTCTCGGCCCTGGGCGATGATGGTCCGCACATGATCGTCTGCCAGGGAATAAAATACCTGCTTGCCCTCCCGCCGGTTCTTCACCAGTCCGGACTGCTTTAGGATCCGCAGCTGGTGGGATATGGCCGACTGGGTCATGCTTAAGGTCTGCGCAATGTCACAGACGCAAAGCTCCTCCTCAAAAAGCACATACAGGATCCGGATCCTGGTGGAATCCCCGAAAACCTTGAACAGCTCCGCCAGATCGTAAAGCTCATCCTCATCCGGCATCCGGGAATTTACCTTCTGAACCAGCTCATCGTGAACCTGAAACACATCGCAGCATTCTACATCTCGAATCGCCAAATAACCACTCCCCTCGTTTAGTTTTCATTGTTTCGTTTTTTCATATGAATTATTGTTCATATGTATAATACATCATGTTATGGATGTTGTCAATACGGAATATCAGAAAACCTGCAAGGGAATTTTGATGCTGAAAAAAAGCGTCTCCATCATTGAAGACGCCAGGTGTTTGGTTAGAGGATCGCTGATTAAAGCATTTCCTCACATTGATGTTACGAGAAAAATGGTTTTATTTCTTTAGCCAGGCTGAACGGAATAATCTCCCCTGGCCGTGTTTGGATATATGCGCTTTCTTCATGCATATATTCCACAATTTCCTTTGCTTTAAACGTTTTAAATTTACTGATTACGTTATCTAAAACGTACTTATCCTCATCCGTCAAGCTGGAATAGTCCGCATTTTCACTTGGATAAATGTGAAGCATCGTATCGTAGTTATAGCTAATTTCCTCCCGGACATTTAAATTCTCAAGATTCATCAGGCTGTAATGTCCAACTGGCAATGCCCCCATCTGATCGTGCCGGTATACCAGACCCGTGATGGCAACGCCATTCCGCTGAAAAGAGAGTGCATCCGAATACCATAGCATTTTCATCAGCTTTACTTTAAATAAATTGGACACCTGCTCCGCAAAATAAGAAATCATGGCTTCAATTTTATCGATATTTAATGTCACATATCCATTAGAATCGGAAGGACTCTCAAAATTTGCATATTCACTTTCAAAGGACTGGCGGGTCAGATATTCTTTTCCGTACGAATCCAGTTTTTCGATGATTTTTGTTCTTATTTCCTGCCTCTTTGATTCAGAAAATTTATCCCCATTCTTTTTGAGAAATTCCAGTGCCTGAAGGGGATTGTCCTTAATCAGACGAAGCATGGTATCATATGCCTCATCCTGTATAGCCTTGCTCTCATATCTTGAAATCGTCGCTTCCCCCCATCCAAGAAGCCTGGCCAAATCTACCTGAGATAAGCCATAGCTTTCTCTTATGGATACAATTTCACCAGATGTAAGCAAACCATGCTTAACACGGTATGCATTCCGCGCATTAAGCAGATTCTCATTCATCATTGATCCCGTTTCAAATTCATGTTCATCCTCGTCAGCATTGGCACAAAAATAAAATCGCTCTTCATAAAAGACCTCTTCGCCCTTAATCGTAGTTGACGTAATGCGTTTTCTTTCTTCTACTTCATGTGTCCTGTCACAAATCGGACAGTCCATATGAATCTTTCTAATTTGTGTGCTGGCCATCATTGCTTTACCTCCCTCTACAATTACGCGTACGGAAATGTCATCTTTTCCTTCGCATAATGGAAAGACACGCACAAAACATGTCTTTTCTGATCTCCTTTTATTTTTAACTTCACGTATACCAGCTTTTCATTGATGACTTTGCCAAAAACAAACAGCAAAGGCGGGTTCACGTCATCTTTATCGATTTTTGTCTCCGAATATTCTTCTAAAACTAACTCCTTCAATCTTTCAACAACATCTTCTGCATCATACTCCAAATCCAATAGGGTATATGGTGTGGAAAACTTTTCATCACCCTTTTTCGCTTTACGAATCAACGTGAGATCTGTATCAACGTTAAAATCCTCTTTTTCCAAAAGTACTTTCAGCTGATCCAGGAAGGAAATAACCTCCCTCTTTTTTGATTGTATGGTAAGAAATATTGTTGTCACCCCTCTCAACATTAACTATCAATTGATAGTATAACAATCAAATGATTTTCTGTCAAGCAAATTGCCGGATGAAAATCTCCCATCACAATCCGATTGCAAAAATTAAAGCGGGCTGCCAGCTCAATCATTTCCATCAGCCAGACAACCCGCCTTCCTTATTTATCTTTCATTTTCACACTGTACTTATCGTTATCATACTGCACTTAAGCCAGCCATATTTAACCCCAGCTGACCTTAAGTCCGTCACCTTTAATCCACCAGCTTATCCAATTCCTTCACATGCTCCGTCTCATTGGAGGTCTTGTGCTTTGCCTTGGAGGCGTACAGATTTACCGCCGCCTGGGACTTTTTGATGGGCTGCATGGTTCCGGCACCGGCTACGCAGCCGCCGGGACAGGCCATACCTTCCAGCAGGTAACCATTGTACTTGCCGTTTTTCGCCATGGTCATCATCTTGCGGCATTCCCGCAGGCCCTCGGCATTCATCACCTTGATTTCCTTGTCCGGGAAGCGCTGATGAATCACATCTACCACCGATTTTGCCACGCCTCCGGCTACGGCGAAGTTACGGCCGTCGGTGGAGGCATCGTTCAGACCATCCGGATCTTCTTCAATATTTTCAATATCCACATGCTTTGCATCGAAAATTCCGGCCATCTCCTCAAAGGTCAGCACGAAATCCACATCACTGCGGATATCCGTCCGCATGGCCTCCAGCTTCTTTGCGGCGCAGGGGCCGATGAACACAACCCGAGCATCCTTGTTCCGGTTCTTGATTAACCGCGCCGTCAGGGTCATGGGGGTCAAGGCCATGGAAATGCACTCAGCCTGGTCGGGGAACAGCTTCTTTGCCATCATAGACCACGCCGGACAGCAGGAAGTGCCCATAAAGGGAAGCTTCTCCGGAACCTCCGTAACAAAATCAATGGCCTCCTGGGTAGCGCAGAGATCCGCACCGATGGCCACCTCAAATACATCCGTAAAGCCCAGAGCCTTCATGGCCGCACGGAGCTTGCCGGGCGTTACCTTGGGGCCGAACTGGCCAACGAAGGCCGGTGCTACTGCAGCGTAAACCTTTTCGCCTGCCTGAATTGCCCGGATCACCTGGAAGATCTGGGACTTGTCGGAAATGGCGCCGAAGGGGCAGTTGACCAGACACTGGCCGCAGGATACGCATTTATCATAATCAATATCGGCTTTTCCATTCTCATCTGTGCGGATGGCATCCATGCCGCAGGCCGCCGCACAGGGACGCTCCTGGATAATAATGGCATTGTAGGCGCACACATCGGCACACTTTCCGCAGCGGATGCATTTGTCATCATTGATGCGGGCCCGGCCATTGGTGCGCTCTAACTTCACCGCGTCCTTAGGACAGACCTCCTCACAGGGGTGGGCAAGACAGCCCTGGCAGCCGTCAGTGACAAGCACCCGCTTCTCGTGGCAGGCATTGCAGGCAAATTTAATGACATTAATTAACGGCGGCGTGTAGTAGGTCTCCGGCTTGTCCGCAGCCTCGATATTGTCGGACAGGGGCGCATGCTCTCCCGCGCTTCTGCAGGGAAGGCCCATGGCAAGGCGCAGACGCTCGCCGACGATGGCCCGCTCCAGGAATACGTCATTCCGGAAATTTCCCACCTCACCTGGTATGATCTTATAGGGAAGCTCCTCAATTCGTTTGTCAACAGGCCACTCTGTATGGTAGGCCATGCGGGCTACCTCCCGGAAAATCCGATGGCGGATCTCCTGGATACGTGTTTCGACTCCTCTCATCGCTTACTCTCCTCTTTTCTGCTGGTTCCCGGAGGCTGTTTTTTGCTGATTTCCAGCGGCTGGGGGCACTCTGCCCCCACAGCTCCAGGAATGGGTTATCATGTCTTTTCAGTGAACCACTCGGATATAGCTTTCGTCATAAAAACTATATCACTGACGGTAAGAGGAATGCAAGTTTTTAATTTGGAACAGGGAGTATTTGACAGGAAGTATTTACTGCCTCTTCCCTACATCTCTTCAATATGGCGCAGCCCCTCCACCTGAGAAAGCTGTCCAATTACTTCTACATGCCTGCAGCGCTCCTGACTTTCTGCTGTACATACCACGGTGACCGAGCCCTTAGGCGCTCCCTTTTCCCGCGCCATCTGCATGTCGGTAACCTTCAGGTTCATCTGCCCGCATTGATTTAAAAAACGGTTCACCCCGTCGCCGGATGCAAAGCGGACACAGAGCCGGATGTAACGTGAACGGGCTCGCAGCCGGTGATCCACCCGCTGGAAAAAGGTCATAATCATCCAAATGGTCAGCCCCGCCGCAATTGCTCCCTGATAAAACCCTACGCCGATGGCCAGCCCTACGCAGGCGGCCGTCCACAGCCCTGCAGCTGTGGTAAGCCCCCGGATACGGCTTCCATTCGTCACCAGGATGGTTCCTGCTCCCAGAAAACCAATGCCGCTGATCACCTGCGCCCCCAGGCGTGAGGGATCCCCTCCGCCGAAGGCATCGCAGATATATTGATTGGTCATCATTACCAGGCTGGCACCAAGGCAGACCAGCATATATGTACGAAACCCGGCCGGTTGATTTTTAATCCCCCGCTCCAGTCCAATGACTCCGCCCACACCGATAGAAAGCAGGATTCGCAGGACGATGGAGCCGGTATTCAGCTCCATCCAGTCCGCTCTCCGCAGTCCTATGGAAATTTCTTCCAGAAGTTCCATCTGAACACCTCCCCATACCCATTCTTGACGAAAAACATATATCCATCCCTGACGAAAAACGCCTTTCCCTACTCTTTCACTCCGCCTTCCATGATTCCCCCAAGAATATTCTTCTGAAACCGAAGAACCAGGAAAAACAAGGGTAAAATCGTAATCAATCCAGCGGCCGCCACCACGCCGAAGGGTACAGTATGATTGGTCTGGTAAAGGGTAAGTCCCACCACCACGGTCCTGCGCGCTTCATACTGGTTCAGCACCTGGGACAGCAGATACCGGTTCCATGCGCCGATAAACACCAGAATGCTGATGGAAAAGAGGCTTGCCTTCATGATCGGCGCCAGAACATACACAAAAATCTGAAAGATGCCTGCGCCATCCAGCTTTGCACTCTCTTCAAAGGATGTTGGTATTCCTTTTAATACAGCGGTGAGAAACCAAATGGTCATGGGCAGATCCAGCACCGCTGCCACCACAGCCAATCCGAGATGGGTATTCAACAGTCCAAGACGGCTGTAAAGCTTAAAAATCGGATTAATCAGGGTAATCGTAGGCAAAAGCGATATGGCAAGCACGAAAACTAAAAAGGTAGTCTTAAACCGGATCCGTGTCCGGGTCAGCGCGTAAGATGCCATGCTTCCCGCGGTAAGGCAGATTGCAACTGCAATCAGTGTGATAACAAAGCTGTTATACACGTATTTAAGAATCGGCTGCTGGGTCAGTGCGCTGACAAAATTCGCCAGCGAAGGCGCCGAGGGAAAGAGTTTGGGCGGAATACTGTTTAAATCTGCCTGACTCATAAACGATGCCGAAACCATATAGGCAAGAGGCGCCAGCATGACAAAAAGGAATACCACAACGAACAGCAAAAGTGCTGCCTGCTCGATTTTTCTTTTCCGTACCATAATTATACACTTCCCTTCGTCTTCAGGCTGTCTACAAACAGCAGGCTGATTCCTATGGAAATCAACAGCATCAGTACCGAAAGCGCCGCACCATAGCCTGTGTTTCCATAAGTAAAATAGGTGTTGACTGCATACATGGACACCGTTTCCGTCTTTCCCGCAGGACCACCTCCTGTCATCGCCACAATCAAGTCATAGACGCGCATGGCAGAAATAATGCGGAAAAGTACGGTAACCGACATCGTTGACCGGATTAACGGAACTGTAATGCAGGTAAACTGCTTCCACCTTGTGGCCCCGTCAATCTGTGCCGCCTCATAGTAATCTTTGGAAATCGTCAAGAGACCGGAAAGCAGAAGCAGCGACATGTATGGTGTATTTTTCCAGATATCCGCAATCAGAATCGAAAGCTTCGCCAGCCACTGATTTCCCAGCCAGCTTAATGGCTCCTCAATCAAATGAATGGTCTGCAGAATATAATTAATCATTCCATTCTGTGAGAAAAACTGTGTCCAGATAATACCTGCCACCACCGTGGGTATGGCCCAGGGAATCAGCACCGCAGTCCGGATTAATCCCTGACCAGGCATCTTCCGCTTCATCAGCAGGGCCAGGCCCATACCGATAACCAGTTCAATGCCTACCGATACACCGGTGAACAGCAGTGTCCACACCAGGGTATCCCGGAAATGGGTATCGTTTATGGCTTTTACGTAATTATCCAGACCGGTAAATCTCGCCCCCAGCGCCGCAGTCTGTGTTCGGATCTCAAAAAAGCTTTGATAAATGGTATTGACAACCGGATAGACGATAAGCGCTGCGATCAGCAGCACGCTGGGGAGCAGCATCAGGTATCCGATTCTGGTCATTCTCCGTTCCATTTCCCTCTCCCTTCCGGGCCAGGCGCTCCTTACTGGAGCACCTGGGCAACCTGCTGTGTGATATTTGCCGCACCCTCCTCAGGTGTTGTCATTCCAGTAATTACACTGTGAATCTCCAGCTGCATAATGCCGGAAATCTCCGCATAAAACGGTGACTGAGGACGAGGCCGGGAATTTTCCAATACAGGAAGGAACTTTGGCAGATCCGGCTTCTTCTCCAGGAATGGCCCATCCTCATACGCAGCCTTTAATGTAGGGGTAATGTCCGCCAGATCATCTGCAATCATCTGCGCTTCTTCGCTGGCTCTGAACTTGGCAAATTCTACTGCTTCTTCTTTATTTGCTGAATAAGCGGAAACCATGACGCCCCATCCGCCAAGAGTTCCAAAGCTTGGCAGACTGGTGATTTCCATATTTCCCGCTACAGAAGAGGTTTCCTCATTATTGTAAGGTACATAGCCGCTGAGCCAGTCCCGTGCAAACACAGCGTTTCCAGCGGTGACCACATTTCTGGCTTCTGTTGTTCCGAAGGTCTCTGTTCCCGCTGCTGCCGCGCCGCTCTCAATTGCCTCCCGCATCTGGGCCAGAGTCTCCGTAAGCAAAGCCTCATCAAGAACGGATTTTCCTTCTTCGTCAATGACCTCTCCGCCCTTTTCCCAATAATATTCCAGCATGGCACAGGTAAGGCTCTCATTCTGCATCCAGTAGGAAACAAAACCGCTCATTCTGCCGCCCTCCTGCTCAGCAATCTCTCTGCCTGTCTCCATAATCTCCGCCCATGTCTCAGGTACGTCTTTCCCATACTTGTCCAAAAGATCCTTCCGGTAATACAGTGCGCCGCAGTCCGCCATAAAAGGAAGACCGTAATTGGCCCCCCGGAACTGGAATGCGCTTAAGGGACCCTCCAGATAAGCATCAAGCTCCCCGGCCTCCAGGTATTCATCCAGAGGAATTACCCAGCCCGCTGATGCAAAAATCGGCGGCCAGGTCACGTCGCTGGCAAACACATCAATGGAGCTGTCTCCAGCCTGCAGCACGGTATTGATCGTCTTCAGCCGGTCATTGGAGGAATCAGGAAGCTCCACATAATTAATTTTAATATTCGGGTGGCTTTCCTCAAATGCAGCGACAATCGCCGACTCTACTCCATTATCATCCGGTCTTCCGTAATAATTAACTATCACCGTCTCCTCTGCCGCTCCGCTTTCTGCCTTCGGTTCCTGGCTCTGTCCTTCCGGAGCGCTTGAAGAACATCCGGTAAGCATCGCCGCCGTCAATACTGCTGTCAAAAGATAATGTTTCCTCATCCTAATCTCCTCCTTCTTTTTCCTGGATTTGTTTTCTGTTTTTAAACTTATCGTTTTTCCATATAATTTCGCATCAGCAGCGGCCAGTCGGTCTGGATAATATCGTAGCCCTTATCCATCAGCCAGCCCCAGCCTTTATCCATACTTTCCAGTATGGCTGTATTATCATCGTGGCCTGCCGTCAATTTCGTGGTATCGTTCAGGGTAATGGCATTTACCCAAAGCTTTCTCCCTTTCTGATGCATGTTCTGGATAAACGCATCTCCAGCAAAGACATGCTCCTCCGTCTCAAAGATCACTTCTGCCCCCCAGAGATTCACCTGGTAATTCTCTGCCAGCAAGATGGTCTCCTCCGCTCTCGCAATGGGCAGATACATCAGTTTGCTTTCGCTGTCCTGAAGGATTTCCAGCTCCTCCCTGCTTCCATGGCTTTTCAAAATAATCTGGTCATCCATATTATGGCGCTTAAGAAAGGAAATTACTTCCTTCCAGTAAAACCAGCTTCGATCGACATTAATCAAACAGCGCCCCTTAAAATGCTCCAGCACATCCTCCAGGCTGTTTACCGGCTCAGAAACCCGTTCCTGCATGCCGTTAATAAACCGCAGCTCACGCACTTCCCTGGCCGTCATGGTACGGATATCCCGGTTGACTCCTACCAACCCTGGCTCCTGCCCATTATGGAATACAAAAAACTCTCCATCTATAGTCTGGATCACGTCTACCTCGATAATATCTGCTCCGTGAAGAAGCGCGTTTTCATAAGCAGCTATGGTGTTTTGAATAATGTTTGCACCAGATGTCCCTCTATGCGCGGCAATTAATGGCCTGCTATTCAGTAAATCTGCCATAATTCCCTCCTCCTTTTCCTTAACTTGAATACATAGTAGCACATTTATTGGTACGTGTCAATCTTTAAAAATCATTTTTGCACAAATTATTTTGTATGTTTTTCGTAAATATTAGGTAAAATCATTATTTCGCCCGGGCATTTTCTCGTTTTTTAATTGGTACGTTCAATTTTATTATGTTTTTTCTCTTCTTTTGCTTTTCCTTTCCTCTTTTTTATGCTATAGTTAAAACAGTTTATATTGATTTTTTGAGAAGTGGAGGAAATTATTTTGCCAACCATTAAGGATATCGCCAGAGAAGCCGGTGTCTCCCACGGCACCGTATCAAATGTTCTGAATAAAACAGGAAAGGTCAGCGCCGAAAAGATCCGTTTAGTGGAGGAAGCCGCCAAAAAGCTGGGCTACAAACCAAATATGCAGGCACAGCAGCTGCGTCAGGGTTCTTCCCGCTCAGTCTGCCTGCTTCTCCCCTCCTTTTCCAATAGCTGTTATCAGGATTTTTACGATTCATTTTACCAGCAGCTTACAAAAGACGGATATGATATTGTTTTCTACCTAACAGAAGGCATTCCGGAAATCGAGTCCTCCCTCTGGCAAAAGGCATGCGCTCTCCGTCCAGATGCCATCGTGTGTATCTCTGCCCAGGAATCCATTCCCGATCTTTCTGCTGCAGAGTGTCCGGTTATCTTTCTTAATCAGCCTGCACCTCGCAGCAGACAGGCTGGTTTTGCTTCCTTTGATTTTTCCCAGGCAGGAAAGGATATTGCAAACTACATGAATCGCACAGCGGTAAAATACGCCGCCTTATTTACCAGCGTGTCACGTCACTATTCCAATATCTGCTTTGCAAAATCCCTGGCAGAGTCGCTGGCACCGAATATTCAGCTGATTCAGTTTACCTCTGATGATAAGCTGATTCTGGGAAAGGCTTTTGATATTTTACAGTCTCCCCGGCCATTTGATCTGGTGGTGACAGACACTCCGGAACGGGCAGAAAGCCTTTTGCGCGCCGCTCGCTGCCGCTGTCTGGACACCCCGCCGCAAATCCTTGCTTTGACCAGCCTTCGGACCGCGCCCGACGGCCGTTTCCTCTGCTACGAGATGAATTACCGTTACATGGGACAAGCCGTAGCCCGGGCAATTTTAGAGCAGCAGGGGAAAAAGGACAGTCCCGCCCCAACCCTCACCCTCCCCAATTCCGGCTTCCGTTTCCAGTTCCCGGGCCTTAACCGGCGGGAGGGCGAGACCCTGCAGATCCTCACCCTGGAGTCCCCGGCGGCCACTGCTTTAAACCGCATCCTGCCGGATTTTGAAAAGCGGACAGGCATCCGGCCCCGCCTGACCATCCTGCCTTTTGATGAGCTGTATGATACCATCAGCACCGCTGGCGGAAGCGGCTTTTACGATCTGATCCGTATGGATACGGCCTGGATGTCCCATCTGGCGGAGCGGGTGTACCAGCCCTTAGACTGCGCCGGGCTTCCGCAGCTTAAAGGGCGGCTGATCCCGGAGATTGACGAGAGCTATTTCCAGGCGGCTGGCACCGTATACACCCTGCCCTTCGATCCCAGCATCCAGATGCTTTACTACCGGAAGGATCTTTTTGAGGATGCCATGATCCGGCGGCAGTATTATGAGCGGTACCGGAGGGAGTTAGAGGTGCCGAAAACCTTTCAGGATTACAACCAGACGGCCGCCTTTTTCACCAGGAGCAGAAACCCTTCCTCTCCCACGGAATTTGGCACTACCCTCACCTTCGGCACGGCCGGTGTGGCCGCCTGCGACTATCTGCCCCGGTTTCTGGAAAAGACCGGATCCCTCTTTGATGAGCAGGGTCTCCTGTCCATCAATACGCCGCAGGCGAGGGAGGCTCTGGAAAATTATCTGGAGGCCTTCCAGTACACGAACCGTGCCACCAATAAGTGGTGGGCCCAGTCCATCGAGAGCTTCTCCCAGGGAAACACGGCCATGACCATCACCTTCTCCAATCACGCCTCCCTGCTCATTAACAGCAAGCACTCCAGCGTGGTGGGAAAGGTGGGCTGTGCCATGGTGCCGGGCGGCCATCCTCTTACCGGCGGCGGCGTTATCGGCATCTCCCGCGGCTCGAAGCATCCGGAAGCGGCCATGGAATTTTTAAAGTGGGTGTACAGTGATGAGACGGCCCAGCTGCTCACCCTTCTGGGCGGCTTTCTGCCCAGCCGTTCCATCTATGACAATGCGGAAATCACCGCGCTGTTTCCCTGGATGGAGGCGCTGCCCTCCAGCTTTGTCCAGGGCACACCCCGGACAGGCAGTCCCATGTATCGGAATTTCAATGAAAAGAAGTTTGAGAATCTCCTGGGCATCGCTGTGCGGAACGCAGTCACCGGGATGGCCTCCCCCCAGGAGGCACTGGAGTATGCCCAGACCATGTGCCAGTCCTCTCTTTCGCCGGATGGGAATGGCGTGAATTGAAGAAGAAAACGGCCGCAGCACCAGGAAAATCGTTTGGCCCCGCCGAAGCGGGGCCATTTCGATGTTTTGAGAACAAGACAGAAACCTGCATTATTTATTGCCGACAATCAAGATCCATTTTTGATTAACCTTTACGGCGCTGTGCTGTGCTTTGGAACAAAATATTCTTCTTTTAATGCGCCTTCTAATTTGAGCAGCTCTATTTTTTTCTTAATCCCTCCGGCATATCCGGTCAGACTCCCGTTTGTTCCCACCACTCGGTGGCAGGGGACAATAATGGAGATTTCATTGCGGGCGACGGCCC
>JAGHER010000070.1 GCA_017889125.1 Lachnospiraceae bacterium | reverse complement strand
TCATTTGGAAAAGGGAAACGGAGAAAGAGGGATTTGAACCCTCGCGCCGGTTGCCCGACCTACACCCTTAGCAGGGGCGCCTCTTCGGCCTCTTGAGTATTTCTCCGAATTCATATTTTCCATATGATCGCGTCTCGGCTTTCGCGTCAGACGCATATTGTATTATACATAAGGCGTTTGATCTTGTCAACCGCTTTTTTTACTTTTTTTCATTTTCTTGACTTTTTCTGATAAAGGCGTGGAGTTAAGCCTTTCCCTGCGGCAAGACGTCTGCTGCCAGGCACAGGCAGCTTTCATAAAAATAAAGGTTTATACTAAAAAAACAGAGCCGTGAAGCTTTACCGGCTCTGCAAAATATCTTCCTGTATCCGGTCATGAACCAGCTGGGCGATGTCTTTTGTCTTCATCCCCGCATATTCCTCCGGATAAATGGGATCCAGGTAGTGAACCTGGACGGTTTCTTTCTGAATAGAAACAATGTCAAAGGGTTTATAGCAGTCAATCAGCGCCACCGGCACGATGGGACATTTGGCATTGACCGCGCTTTTGAAGGTGCCTCCTTTAAAGGGAAGAAGGGTATTTCCCTCCCGGCTTCTGGTACCCTCGGCAAAAATTACAAAGTTGCGGCCCTTTTTCACTTCTTCGGTAACCTGACGAATCACCTCCAGAGAGGACTTGATGTCCTCTCTGTCGATGACGATTCCTTTTATGGACTGGATTACCTGCTTGACCAGGATCCAGTTAGCCGCCTCCTTCTTAATGACAATGCCGAAGGGACGGGGGCAGGTCTCAAAAAGGGCCAGGGAGTCAAAGAGTCCCTGATGGTTGGGAAACAGGATAAAGCCATTCTCCTGGGGGAGATTTTCCGCCCCGCGGCTTTCTACGGTTACCCGGCCGGTGTAATTGATCTTTGTCACCATCCGGCTTAAGAAGGCGTACCGCTCTTCCTCCGTGTGGGTATCCCCCTCCCGGCAAAAGCTGCATATCTTAAGAAACCAGTAGGGTGCACGGTAAATATTGCGCAAAACCATGTATACGATCCGGTTCATTTTTCTTATGAATTCTCCTCTGTATAATTTCCGTCAGGGCTGGCGGAGCCTTCATCTGTATTTTCCTGGCTGCCGCTTTCTCTTACCTTGGCAATGCTGGCTACCCGGATCTGGGATTCGGGGTCAATGTTCATGAGCTTTACGCCGGAGGTATTTCTTCCGATAATGCTGATGTCGCTGACGGCCATGCGGATAATGATCCCTTCATTGGTAATCAGCATAATCTCCCGGTGGTCATCTACCAGCTTGGCGCCGATGAGGCTGCCGGTCTTATCGGTCACCTTATAGCAGAGCACGCCCTTACCGCCCCGGTTCTGGCATTTAAATTCACTTATGTGGGTGCGCTTTCCATAGCCCTTCTCCGATGCCGCTAACAGGCACTCGCCCTGGCTTACGGTCTGCATGCCGATCACCTGGTCGCCATCATCCAGCTTCATGCCGATTACGCCCATGGAAACGCGGCCGGTCACCCGCACATCATTCTCATGGAAGCGGATGCACATACCCTGGCTGGTCACCAGGATAATCTCCTCGGTGCGGTCAGTAGGCTTCACCTCGATAAGCTCGTCGCCTTCCTTCAACATGATGGCCTGAAGACCGGTCTTTCGTACGTGGGCGTACTCGATCATGGGGGTACGCTTCACCATGCCGCCGCGGGTAGCCATGAGCAGGAATTTCTCTTCATTGTACTCCTTCATGGGAATGACGGCGGTGATCCGCTCTCCGGGCATCATCTGCAGAAGATTTACGATGGCGGTGCCTCGGGCAGTTCGGCCTGCCTCGGGAATCTCGTAGGCCTTCAGCCGGTATACCCGTCCCGTATTGGTAAAGAACATCACGTAATGATGATTGGTGGTCATGAACAGATCCTCGATATAATCCTCCTCGATGGTCTGCATGCCCTTGATGCCCTTGCCGCCCCGGTTCTGGGCTTTGAAATTGTCAAGGTCCATACGCTTGATATAGCCTAAGTGGGTCATGGCGATTACCGTATCGTCATCGGGGATCAGATCCTCCATGGACATGTCGGCATCGTAGCCGATGGCCGTCCGCCGGTCATCGCCGTATTTGTCGGAGATCACCTGGATCTCTGTGCGGATTACGCCTAACAGCTTCTTTTCATCTGCCAGAATTTCTCTCAGCTCCTTTATGCGGATTTCCAGCTCATGATATTCATTCTCAAGCTTCTCCCGCTCCAAGCCGGTAAGGGCCCGCAGACGCATGTCCACGATTGCCTGGGCCTGGGGATCGGTGAGGGTAAACCGGTCCATCAGCTGCTGCTTGGCCTCTGCCACGCTGGCGGAACCACGGATAATGCGGATTACCTCATCGATGTAATCCAGGGCCTTTAAAAGTCCCTCTAAGATGTGTGCCCGCTCTTCGGCCTTATTTAAGTCATATCTGGTCCTTCTGGTGACCACATCCTCCTGATGCTTCAGATAAAATTCCAGCATCTGCTGAAGGTTTAAGATCCGCGGCTGTCCGTCTACCAGGGCCAGCATGATAACACCGAAGGTGTCCTGAAGCTGGGTATGCTTGTAAAGCTGATTTAAAAGGACGTTTGCATTCACATCCCGTCTAAGCTCGATGCAGATGCGGATGCCTTCACGGTTGGATTCATCCCGGATCTCGGTGATGCCGTCCACCCGCTTATCCTTCACCAGCTCCACGATCTTTTCAATGAGCCGCGCTTTATTGACCAGATAGGGAATTTCGGTTACGACAATGCGGCTCTTTCCATTGGGAAGGGACTCAATATCGGCAACTGCACGTACCCGGATCTTTCCCCGGCCGGTGCGGTAGGCCTCCTCGATACCGGATTTTCCCAGAATTACGGCTCCGGTGGGGAAGTCCGGCCCCTTGATAATGCTCATGATCTCTTCCAGATCCGTCTCCCGGTTCTCATTGATCCGGTTGTCAATGATGCGGACAACCGCTCCGATTACCTCTCTTAAATTGTGAGGAGGAATATTGGTGGCCATACCTACGGCAATGCCGGAGGTACCGTTGCACAAAAGATTGGGAAAGCGGGCAGGAAGAACCATAGGCTCCCGCTCGGTTTCATCAAAGTTTGGCTGGAAATCCACCGTGTCCTTATTGATATCCGCCAGCATTTCCATGGAAATCCGGCTGAGTCTGGCCTCGGTGTACCGCATGGCCGCCGCCCCGTCTCCGTCAATGGAGCCAAAATTTCCGTGTCCGTCCACCAGCATATAGCGGGTAGACCACTTCTGGGCCATATTCACCAGAGCGCCGTAGATGGAGCTGTCTCCATGGGGATGGTACTTACCCATGGTATCGCCGACAATACGGGCGCACTTCCGGTGAGGCTTATCGGGGCCGTTGTTTAACTCAATCATTGAGAACAGCACCCGGCGCTGCACCGGCTTTAATCCATCCCGTACATCCGGCAGAGCTCTGGATGCGATTACGCTCATGGCGTAATCAATGTAAAACTTTTCCATGGTCTTTTTCAGATCTTTGTCATGGACTTTATCAAATACATTTGGTTCCATTTATTTTCCTCCAATCAGATGTCAAGGGTACTGTACTTGGCGTTGGCCTCGATAAATTCCCGGCGGGGCTCCACCTGATCTCCCATCAGGGTGGTAAAAGTCAGATCAAGCTCCGACGCCGTATCCTCGTCCATGGTCACCCGAAGAAGAATCCGCCTTTCCGGATCCATCGTGGTCTCCCACAGCTGCTCGGCATCCATCTCGCCCAGTCCCTTATATCTCTGGATTTTATTATTGTTATCCCGGCCCACTTCCTTAAGGATCGCATCCAGCTCCTCAGCGCTGTAGGCATACCAGATCCGCTTGTTCTTTTCCAGCTTAAATAACGGCGGCTGAGCCAGGTATACGTAGCCCTGCTTGATTAACTCCGGCATAAACCGGTAGATGAAGGTCAAAAGCAGGGTACTGATATGGGCGCCGTCCACATCCGCATCAGTCATAATGATAATCTTGTGGTAGCGGAGCTTGGAAATATCAAAATCATCGTGGATGCCGGTGCCGAAGGCGGTAATCATGGCCTTGATCTCCGCGTTGGCGTAAATCTTATCCAGTCTTGCCTTCTCTACATTGAGGATCTTTCCTCTTAAGGGGAGGATAGCCTGGTTTGCCTTGTTTCTGGCGTCCTTGGCGGAGCCGCCGGCGGAATCTCCCTCTACAATGTAGATCTCGCAGTTGGCCGGATCACGGTCAGAACAGTCTGCAAGCTTTCCCGGAAGGGCCATGCCGTCCAGTGCAGTCTTTCTCCTGGTGAGATCTCTGGCCTTTCTGGCCGCCGCCCGGGCCCGCTGTGCCAGGATGGATTTCTCGCAGATGGTCTTGGCCACAGCCGGATTCTGCTCCAAAAAGTAGGTAAGCTGCTCGCTGACCACTGCATCCACTGCGCCTCTGGCCTCGCTGTTTCCTAACTTCTGCTTGGTCTGGCCCTCAAACTGAGGCTCCTCGATCTTCACGCTGATGATGGCGGTAAGGCCCTCCCGGATGTCCTCGCCGGCAAGATTGGCCTCGCTGTCCTTTAGGAGCTTATTCTTTCTGGCGTAGTCATTAAGGGTCTTTGTGAGGGCATTCTTAAAGCCGGCCAGATGGGTGCCGCCCTCCGGCGTATTGATGTTGTTGACGAAGGAATAAATATTTTCCGTGTAGGAATCATTGTGCTGCATGGAAACCTCCACGTAAACCCCGTCTCTGGTTCCCTCGCAGTAAAGGACATTGTCATAAAGGGGCGTCTTGCCCTTATTTAAGTAGGTGACAAATTCCCGGATGCCGCCTTCGTAGTGGAAGGTCTTCTCATGCTTTTCCTCCCGGTTGTCCCGAAGGATGATCTTTAAATTCTTGGTGAGGAAGGCGGTCTCGCGAAGACGGATCTTTAAGGTGTCATAATCAAAGACAGTCTCCTCAAAAATCTCCTTGTCCGGAAGGAAATGGACCCTGGTGCCATGCTTTTCCAGTGGGCAGGTGCCCGTTACCTCCAGCGCCTTTACGGCCTTTCCCCGCTCATAGCGCTGATGGTAAACCTTTCCATCCTGGCAGATTTCTACCTCCAGCCACTCCGACAAAGCGTTAACCACAGAAGCGCCCACGCCGTGAAGGCCGCCGGACACCTTGTATCCGCCGCCGCCAAACTTGCCGCCGGCGTGAAGAATCGTAAACACCACCTCCACGGCAGATTTTCCTGCCTTCTTCTGGATGCCCACGGGGATGCCGCGGCCGTCATCCATTACGGTGATGGAATTATCCTCATTGATGGTCACATCGATTGTGTCGCAGAATCCGGCCAGAGCTTCATCCACCGAATTGTCCACGATCTCATATACCAGGTGATGCAGGCCCCGGATGGACGTACTGCCGATGTACATGCCGGGCCGTTTTCTGACTGCCTCCAACCCCTCCAATATCTGGATTTGATCTGCTCCGTATTCTGTACCCATAGTGTTCCTCCTAGTTCTTAGTTTTCCTTGCGAATGCTTCCATTGGTGACCTTAAATACCCGGTCTAAATGAAAGCGGTGTTCCACAAAATCATCCAGACCCGTACAGGTAATCATGGTCTGAATATGATGAATGCTGCTTAACAGATGGTTCTGCCGGCTGGAATCGAGCTCCGAGAGAACGTCATCCAAAAGCAGGATGGGATAATCGTGGATCAGAGACTTCACCAGCTCAATCTCTGAAAGCTTCAGCGAAAGGGCAGCTGAGCGCTGCTGGCCCTGGGAACCAAAGCGGCGGATATCGATCCCATTAATCAGAAAGCTCATATCGTCCCGGTGGGGGCCGCTTAAGGTAGTCTTCTGCTTCTTATCCTGCTCCCGGTTCTTAAAAAGCACCCCGGCAAAGGCCTCCGGCGAAGTGTTTGGTTCATAGCTTATGATAAGCTCCTCCTTGCCGCCGGTAAGGTCCCGGTGAATCTTTCCGATGATGCCGTTTAACTGTTCGATAAACTGACTGCGGTGCTGCATCACCTGAACGCCGTAGGCTGCAAGCTGCTCATCCCACACATCCAGCGTCGATTCATATTCCGGGTGAAAGGCCAGATCCTTCAGAAGCTTATTGCGCTGAAGGACGATTTTGTTGTAGTGAACCAGGGCATGGACATAAAGCCGGTCCAGCTGGCACAGCTCCAAATCCAGAAACCGCCGCCTTTCCCCCGGCCCGTTCTTGATGATATTTAAGTCCTCCGGCGAAAAAAATACCACATTGGCAATGCCGAAGAGCTCGCTGGCCTTCCTTATGGGGACGCCGTTTACGGCAATTCCCTTGGTCTTATTCTTTTTCAGGTGCATGTCGATGCGGCAGGGCACATCATTCTTTCGGATATGAAGCTTGATGTGAGATTCCTCCTGATCAAAGCGGATGATCTCCCGGTCCTTTGCGCCCCGGTGGGATTTGGCCGTACAGCAGAGGTAGACGGCCTCCAGCACATTGGTCTTTCCCTGGGCATTGTCCCCGTAAAAGATGTTGGTTCCGGAATCGAAATCAATCTTTAAGGATTCGTAATTCCGGTAATTTAACAGCTCCATGGATTCGATAATCATATACGTTCCCTGCTATTTTACGATTTTGATCGTCTGGCCGCGGAATTCCACCACATCTCCGTCCACCAGCTTCTTTCCCCTCTGGGTAGCGGTCTGGCCATTTACGGAGGCCTCGCCGTCCTCGATGGCGTACTTTGCCTCCACGCCGGATTCCACCAGGCCGGCTGCCTTCAGTGCCTGGCCCAGCTTAATGTATTCCTCTCTTAATCTGATGATTTCCATTTTTCTGCCTTTCTTAACAGGCCGCGGAAAAAATCCTTCTGGTCTGTGTAATAAAATGAATATTTATTCACTTTATGCATTCTCATTTTGCACTTGCATATTTAGCGTATAATTATACAATTTTAACGATACCCACTTTTCCTGCCGCCATCAGATGGATGCCGCGTTGAAGTTTACGGGAAGAATCAGGTAAATGTACTGCTCCTCCTCATCCTTGATAAAGCAGGGAGATTTGGGATTCATCATATAAAGAATGATATCCTCGTCATCAATTACCCGAAGGGCATCGATCAGGAACTTGGGATTAAAGCCAATCATGATGTCTTTTCCCGTTTTATTAATCATGATTTCTGCATTCATGGAGCCAAAGCTGGAATTAAGCTTCAACTGCATGGTATTATCCGTAATATTCAGAATAAGAGGCTTTTTGTCATTTTCACGCACCAGGATGGTGGCACGCTCGATGCAATTTAAAAATTCCCGCTTTTTTACGGTTAATTTCGTCTCATAATCACTAGAAAGCATCTGGCTGATGCGGAAATACTCGCCTTCAATCAGTCTGGAAACCACTATTGTATCATCAAATTCAAAAAGAATATGGTTTTGACTGAAAAATATCTGTATTTCGCTCTCATTGTCTCCGCTTAAGATCTTGCTGATCTCACTTAAGGTTTTTCCGGGAACGATCACCTTGCTGTTTTCATAATGATCCTTTAAGATCACCTTCCGAATGGAAATCCGGTGGCCGTCTAAGGAGGTAACCTTTAATACATTGTCCTCCACTTCAAAAAGTTCACCGGTCATCATCTTGTTGCTGTCATTCGGTGAAATGGAAAACAGCGTCTGCCGGATTACTTCTTTTAAGGTAAACTGGGAAAGGCTGATGGACTTGTCTTTCTCAATGTACGGCAGATAGGAAAATTCTTCTCCGTCCCGTCCCTGAATATTGAACACGGAATTGGAGCTGGAGATGATGGTATTGAATCGATTGTCAGATTCTATGGTAATTTCTCCGTCTGGAGTGGAGAGTTTTCGGATAATTTCAGAAAAAATCTTGGCATCCAGGGCAATTTTCCCCCGTTCTAAAATGGAGCCCTCAACTTTTGTCTCAATACCCAGCTCGGTATCATTTCCGGTAAGACGGATTTCGCTGCCGGTGGCATCAATTAAGATACATTCCAGAATGGACATGGTTGTTTTGGAGGGAACTGCCTTCAGCACAATATTGATTCCGTTTAAAAGCGCATCGTTTTTAAAGGTAAGCTTCATAATTGTTGATAAATTCCTTTCCTTGATGAAGATAAAAAATAAAGCTATAAAGAATAGATTTTCGTAGTAACCGCCGTAGGGGCTGTGGGTTTGTGCAAAACCGCAAAAAGCCTTGAAAATACAAGGAAAAGCAGGTCGAAAAGGGTTGTGGAAAACTCTTAAGATCCTGAGAATTCTTCGGAAGGTTTTCCACAGAGGGAAAAGCGGAAGAAATTTCAGGGGAGTTTTCCACAATTTGTTCACAGCCTATTCACCGTCTATTGTGGACTGATTTTTTTCTTCAAAATCTCTACGGTGCTGCGCAGGGAGTCATTTTTATCGATGTCATGGGCGATCTTTTCGGAGCCGTGAATGATGGTGGTGTGGTCACGGCCGCCCATGTACTTGCCGATGGTCTGAAGAGGGGTGTCTGTCATATCCCGGCAGAGGTACATGACGATCTGGCGGGGGATGACGATATCCCGGCTTCGTTTCTGGGAAGCGATGTCTAAAGGTGTGATGCCAAAATGGTCGCAGACCACCTGTATGATGGATTCCGGCGTCACCTCCTTGGCTGCATTGGGGGAGATCAGATCCTTTAAGGCCTCTTCAGCCAGCTCGATGGTGATTTCCCGGTTGGTTCCCAGCTTGGAAAGGGCCACAATCTTGGTAAGGGCGCCCTCCAGCTCACGGATATTGGACTTGATGTTGGTGGCTATGTATTTGATTACTTCATTATCAATATTGTAGCCTTCCATCTCTTCCTTTTTGCGGAGGATGGCCATTCGCGTCTCATAGTCCGGGGACTGGATATCTACGGTCAGGCCCCACTCGAAACGGGAGCGCAGCCGCTCCTCTAAGGTCTCAATTTCCTTTGGCGGCTTATCTGAGGAGATGATAATCTGCTTTTTGGCCTCGTAAAGGGTATTGAAGGTGTGGAAAAATTCCTCCTGGGTACTTTCCTTTCCAATAATAAACTGAATATCGTCAATCAGGAGAACATCATTGTTCCGGTACTTTTCACGGAATTCGGTGGTGGTGGTATTGTTCTTGTTCCGGATGGCATCGATCAGCTCATTGGTGAATTTTTCGGAGGTGACGTATAAAATCTTTGCCTTCGGATTATTCTTTAAGATAAAGTGCGCGATGGAATGCATCAGGTGGGTTTTCCCAAGTCCCACGCCTCCGTAAATAAAGAGAGGATTGTAAACCTCTCCCGGGGATTCGGCCACAGCCAGGGATGCGGCGTGGGCCAGATTGTTGTTGGCGCCCACCACGAAGGTGTCGAAGGTGTACTTGGGATTCAGGTTGGCATTCTGCAGGGCTTCCGGGCTCACATCCTGGGGAGGTTCTGCCGGCTGCGCCTTTTTGGCGGAGGTTTCACTCTTTTGGGCTTCCTCCTTGGAGATAAAATCCACCTCGCATTCGATGCCGGTCTTTTCTTCAATGGCGATTTTCAGGAAAAAACCGTACTTTTTCTTAATATAGCTGATCATGGCGCTGTCTGGAACGATGACAACGACCTTATCTCCATCCATGCCGTGAAGCTGGAGAGGGAGAAGCCAGGTCCGATAGGACACGTCCATGATGTCGTGTTCTTCCTTTAAATAAAGTAAAATCTCGTCCCAGTTTTCTCTTAATTTTTCTATCATAACATGTCTCCTGAATGGTTAATAAATCAAAGTGTAAAAAAGCCCAATCTAATTTCATTTTACATTAAGTATTCACATTTTTCAATGAAAATAGCAAAAATAAGGGAAAATATTGTGGATAACTATGTGGAACAGAGGTGGGAGAGCTGTTTATCCACTGTGGAAGGATAAGTTGTCCACAAAAAGGGCGGAAAAGCTATTCCGAGTTGTACACATTGAAAATTTCCAGAATATAAGCGGATTTTTGGCATGCTGTGGGGAAAACTTATGAGTTTACCCACAGTTATCCACAAGTTATTCACAAAATGTGGATAAAGTTATGTAACCTGTGGAGTTATCCACGGGAAAACCCTTTGGCGCAGGGAACAGTCAGGCGAACGTATAGGGAAAAGTACATGGAAATGTTGGCGGCGGCCATTGACGAAATCCTGTCTTTTCATTATAATAGCCCCGTAACATGCATTGTATCTTACAAATAAGAACAGTAGCAGGAGGATGAAAAATTGAATAAGAAGAAAAAAGACACTCGTTGGCTGACCAGTGTTGCACTGATGGCGGCAATTGTGATCCTTTTGGCGAATACGCCTTTAGGCATGATTCAGCTGCCGGTAATTAAGGCAACAACTGTGCATATTCCCGTAATCCTGGGGGCAGTGCTTTTAGGGCCTATGGCGGGAGCGATCTTAGGAGGGGTGTTCGGCATCTGCTCGCTGATCAGCAATACCACAGCGCCTACCCTTTTGTCCTTTGCCTTTTCTCCCTTTATGAGCACCACGGGTATTCCCGGGGCCATTAAGGCCATTTGGATTTCCGTGGGATGCCGGGTCATGATCGGCGTTATCGCCGGATGGCTGTGGATATTCCTGCGCAAGCTTAAGGTGAATACTACGGTGGCTCTTCCGATTACCGGCTTTGTGGGAGCGATGGTGAATACCGTGTTTGTCATGGGAAGCATCTATATCCTGCTGGCGGCAGAGTATGCCGGCGCCAGAAATGTAGCTGCAGACGCGGTATGGGGACTGATTATGGGAACGGTGACCGCATCGGGAATACCGGAGGCTCTGGCGGCAGCAGTTTTGACCGGATTTATTGGAAAAGTGCTGCTAAAGGTGCTGAAACAGTGAAAAAACCCCTTGACGGGCGCAGGTGTTTTCTATATAATTGAGTGGATGTTTAATTAAAATAGTCGGAATATGTGTATTCATATTTTATCAGAATATGCTATTGGAAAGAGGAGGTGCAGGGAACATGAAGATGACTTATCAGCCAAAGACCAGACAGAGAGCGAAGGTTCATGGCTTCAGAGCCAGAATGAGCAGCGCAGGCGGCAGAAAGGTATTAGCTGCCAGAAGAGCAAAAGGAAGAGCAAAATTAACAGCTTAATGATAGCTTAAGAACATGAGGCCGCAAGAAATTGTGGCCTTTTGTTGCATTAAGGGAAATTAGAAATTAGGGATTTTTCCCGGAAATGAAGGATGATTCATGAAGCGTTTCCCATCAATTAAGAAAAACAGTGAATTCCAGAAGGTCTATAAAACAGGAAGGTCCTATGCCAACCGCCTGCTGGTAATGTATGTGGAGAAGACGGGTGAGCCGGAAACCCGAATCGGAATTTCGGTAAGCAAAAAGGTGGGCAACAGCGTAATCAGGCATCACATTTGCAGATTGATACGAGAGATATTTCGTTTAAATAAACACAGGATTCAGACTGGATTAAACATCGTGATTGTCGCCAGGCCGGCGGCAAAAAATTCAGATTATCATCAATTGGAGGGTGCATATCTGCACCTGTGCGGACTGCATAACATAAAAAAGGAATCGAAGTGATCTTATGGCGGCGAAAATACTCATTTGGCTGGTGCGGTTTTACCAGAAATATTTGTCTCCTTTAAAAGTAAGAACTCACTGTATTTATGTGCCTACCTGCTCCCAGTACGCCCTGGAAGCATTGCAGAAGTACGGCGCATTGAAAGGTACATGGTTGGCTTGCAAAAGGATCTTACGGTGCCATCCCTTTGCAAAAGGCGGTTATGACCCAGTTCCGTAACGTATGAGGAGGTATTGGATTGAATTTTATCGTGCTCACTAAGAACGCCGGTGCGTTTCTGGGGCCCATTGCTGATATATTCGGCTATATTATGGATCTGCTGTTCAAACTGACCAGCAGTCTGGGCATCCTGAACATCGGTCTGTGCATTATTCTGTTTACTATTGTTACCCGTCTGCTTCTGTTTCCGCTGACCATAAAGCAGCAGAGAAGCTCGAAGCTGATGAATGTCATGCAGCCGGAGCTGAATGCCATTCAGAAAAAGTATAAGGGCAAGGATGACCAGCAGTCGATGATGGCCATGCAGGCAGAGACCAAGGCTGTCTATGAGAAGTACGGCACCTCTATGATGGGCGGCTGTCTTCCCATGCTGATTCAGCTTCCGATCCTGTTTGCTTTATATAAGGTTATTTATAATATTCCGGCTTACGTTTCTTCCGTTAAGAATTATTTTGAGCTGGTAGTTAATGCCCTTCCGGCTGGCTTTCAGTCCAATTCTGTGTTTACCGGTCTGGTGGAAGCCTACAATATGTCTTCCTTTGATTTTTCCGAGACCAACCGGGTGATTGACCTTTTATACAAGCTGACGGACAAGCAGTGGGATCAGCTGGTAGCTGCTTTCCCGGAGATTTCCAATGCGGTAGCGGCTAATGGGCAGAATGCAGTGGATGCCATTCACCGTCTGCAGAATTTCTGCGGTGTAAATATTGCTTATACCCCTCTTCAGATCCTCGGGGAATTTAAGGACGGCAATGCGACCATTGTTATGGCAGCAGCGGCTTTGGCGATCCCGATTCTGGCAGGTCTGGCTCAGTGGTTCAGTACGAAGCTTCTGACGGCGAATCAGCCAAAGCAGGATTCGGACACACCTGGGGCAAACATGATGAACCAGATGAACATTATGATGCCTCTGATGTCGGTTGTTTTCTGTTTTGGATTTGCATCGGGTATCGGTCTTTACTGGATTGCCCAGAGTGCCATCATGATCGTGCAGCAGATGATCTTAAATTCTTATTTTAATAAGATTGATATTGACGAGCTGATTCAGAAGAATCTGGAGAAGGCCAACAAGAAGCGGGCAAAGCGGGGCCTTCCGCCGGAGAAGATGAAGCACAGCGCCAGCGAGACGATCCGTATGATGCAGGAGAAGACGGAGAAGGAAGAAGCACAGCGGATGGAGAAGATGGCCAAGACCCAGGCGATTGTCAAGGATTCTACCGAATATTACAATAAGGATGCGAAGCCGGGCAGTCTGGCCTCCAAGGCGGCTATGGTGCAGAAGTATAATGAGCGAAACAGCAAAAACAATAATAAGAAATAGGAGGGGATTGGTATGGATATGATCACGGTTTCGGCTAAGACAGTAGACGAGGCAATTACGAAAGCCCTGATTGAGCTGGAGACCACCAGCGACAAGCTGGTTTATGAAGTGGTCGATAAGGGCAGCACCGGTTTTCTGGGAATTGGCGCCAAGCCGGCGATTATCCGGGCCAGGAAGGAAGTAACCATCGAGGATAAGGCCATTGAGTTCTTGGATCAGGTATTTGAAGCCATGAATCTCCAGGTGACCATTGAAACCGCATACAAGGAAGAGGAGAAGGAGCTGTCCATCAATCTGGTGGGAGAAGATATGGGTATTCTCATTGGAAAGAGGGGACAGACCCTGGATTCCCTGCAGTATCTGGTGGGAATGGTGGTTAATAAGGGCAGCGAAGGCTATATCCGGGTAAAGCTGGATACAGAAAATTACCGCAGCCGCCGCAAGGAAACCCTGGAAACCCTGGCAAAGAATATTGCTTACAAGGTAAAGCGCACCAAGCGCCCCGTCTCTTTAGAGCCCATGAATCCCTATGAGAGAAGGATTATCCATTCGGCTCTTCAGAATGACCGGTATGTGACCACCAGAAGCGAAGGCGAGGAGCCCTTCCGCCATGTGGTGATCGCGTTAAAGCGGGATTCCGGAAGAAGAGAGAGGAACCGGGATTTCTATAAGGATACGGAAAGAGTACAGGAGCGGAGCGAATAAGGTTTCCGTGTTGTAGCAGCCGGCTTCGGAAACGGAGCCGGTATTTGTTTTTTGGGGTTAGAAGTTGTCTTTTGGTTTGTCTTTTGCCTGGTTTGCGGGATGGGAATTTTTCAGGAAGGTTAAGTTTGAATGTGCCCGGTATCCTGGAAAGCAGGAAGAAGATAAAACAGGGAAGTGTAAACTTAGCAAAATTGTGAATTTAGAAGATAGTCGCACAAGAAAAGTTGTAAGAGCAGGAAAATGGATTTGGAGGAAAGCATGAGAACAGATACCATAGCAGCCATCGCCACAGCCCTTTCCAATTCAGGAATCGGCATTATCCGCATCAGCGGGGATGAGGCATTTTCCGTAATTAAACGGATATTCCGGACGAAAAGCGGGAAGCCGGTGAATACGGAGGAATCTCATCGGGTCCATTACGGATTTATTTATGACGGGGAGGAAAAGCTGGACGAGGTGCTGGTGTTAATCATGAAGGGGCCTCACAGCTATACGGCAGAGGATACGGTGGAGATCGACTGTCACGGCGGCGTCTGGATGATGAAACGGATTCTGGAGACAGTAATCCGGAATGGGGCCAGGGCGGCGGAGCCGGGGGAATTTACCAAGCGGGCATTTTTAAATGGAAGGATTGATCTGTCTCAAGCGGAGGCGGTGGCGGACGTGATCCAGGCGGAAAATGATTACGCGCTGAAATCCTCCGTAAGCCAGTTAGGCGGCTCCCTGTCCAGAAAGGTGAAGGAAATCCGGGAAAAAATCCTGTACCAGATTGCCTTTATCGAGTCGGCTTTAGATGACCCGGAGCATATTTCCCTGGATGGATACGGGGAGGGGCTTTGCGATGTGCTTGGGCCCATCGAGGCAGAGCTTCGGCGGATGATTGATTCCTTTGAAAATGGCCGGGTGATGACGGAGGGCGTGAGCACGGTGATTGTGGGAAAGCCTAATGCAGGAAAGTCTTCGCTGATGAATGTGCTTCTGGGAGAGGAGAGGGCCATTGTCACGGACATTGCCGGAACCACCAGGGATACGCTGGAGGAAAAGCTTTCTTTGGGGGGGATTACCTTGAAGGTGGTGGATACCGCCGGCATCCGGGATACAGAGGATGTGGTGGAACGAATGGGCGTGGACCGGGCCAGAAAGGCGGCCGCCGGTGCGGATTTGATTATCTATGTGGTGGATGCCTCCCGGCCTTTAGATGAAAATGACCGGGAAATCATGGCATTTATCCGGGATAAGAAGGCGGTAGTGCTGTTAAATAAGACGGATCTGCAGGTGGTGATCTCTCCCGAATGGCTTGCTGAGGAATGCGGGCAGAAGGTGATTCCCATCTCGGCAAAAGAGGAGACGGGAATCGACGCCCTGGAGGAGGAGATCCGCAGGCTCTTTTATCACGGGGAAATCCGCTTTAATGACCAGATTACCATTACCAATGTGCGGCAGAAGGCGGCGCTGGAGGAAGGGGCTGCCAGCATTCGGCTGGTGCTGCAGAGTATTGCGGAGGGACTTCCTGAGGATTTTTATTCCATTGATTTGATGAATGCTTATGAGCGGCTGGGAACCATTATCGGGGAAGCGGTGGAGGATGATCTGGTCAATGAGATTTTTGGGAAGTTCTGCATGGGGAAATAGAGGAAAATCATTGTAGTAGGAGGATTGGAATGCCTTTTTTGGAGGAAATGTATGATGTGGCCGTGGTTGGGGCAGGCCATGCAGGCTGTGAGGCGGCCCTGGCCTGTGCGAGACTTGGCCTGGAAACCATATTATTTACTGTCAGTGTGGACAGCATTGCCCTGATGCCCTGCAATCCCAATATTGGGGGAAGCTCCAAGGGCCATCTGGTTAGGGAGTTAGATGCTCTTGGCGGCGAGATGGGAAAAAATATTGATAAGACCTTTATTCAGTCAAAAATGCTTAATGAATCAAAGGGGCCGGCAGTTCATTCTCTGCGGGCCCAGGCGGACAAGATGGAGTATACCAGACACATGCGCCAGACTCTGGAGAATACGGAGCATCTGACCATCCGCCAGGCAGAGGTATCGGAAATCATCGTGGAGGAAGGGGTGCTTACCGGGGTAAAGACCTTTTCCGGCGCCGTGTATCATGTGAAGGCGGCGGTGCTTTGCACGGGAACTTATCTGCGGGCGCGGTGTATTTACGGAGATGTGAGCAATCCCACAGGGCCAAACGGACTTCAGGCGGCTAACCACCTGACGGCGTCCCTGGAGGCAAATGGCATTGAGCTGTTTCGCTTTAAGACAGGGACACCGGCCAGGGTAGATAAGCGGAGCATCGATTTTTCTAAAATGGAGGAGCAGTTTGGCGATGAGAGAGTAGTGCCCTTTTCCTTTTCTACTGACCCGGAGTCGGTGCAGAAGGAGCAGGTTTCCTGCTGGCTGACCTATACCAACGCGGAGACCCACCGGATTATCCGGGAGAATCTGGACCGTTCGCCATTATTTTCCGGAGTGATTGAGGGAACCGGGCCCAGGTATTGTCCGTCCATCGAGGACAAGGTGGTGAAATTCCCCGATAAGGAGCGCCATCAGGTATTTGTGGAGCCGGAGGGGCTTTCGACCAATGAGATGTATCTGGGCGGCATGTCCAGCTCTCTGCCGGAGGATGTGCAGTACGCCATGTACCGGACGGTGCCGGGGCTGGAGAAGGTGAAGATCGTGCGGAATGCCTACGCCATTGAGTATGACTGTATCAATTCTCTGCAGCTAAAGCCATCCCTGGAATTTAAAAAGATTAAAGGGCTTTTCTCCGGCGGTCAGTTTAATGGAAGCTCTGGCTATGAGGAGGCGGCCGTTCAGGGATTTATGGCAGGAGTGAACGCGGCTATGGAGATCCTGGGCCGTGAACCGGTAATTCTCGATCGGTCACAGGCGTATATCGGCGTATTGATCGATGATTTGGTGACGAAAGAAAACCATGAACCTTACCGGATGATGACCTCGCGGGCAGAATATCGCCTTCTTCTGCGGCAGGACAATGCAGACCTGCGTCTGCGAAAGATCGGCTATGACATTGGCCTGGTGAGCCAGAAGGATTATGATCGGCTTTTGTGGAAGGAAGAGGCCATCCAGGAAGAGATCCGGCGTCTGGAGACGGTAAATATCGGCACCAGCGAGAAGGTGCAGGAACTTTTAATACGTTATAACAGCACAGCATTAAAGTCTGGAACTACACTGGCAGAGTTGGTAAAGCGTCCGGAGCTAAATTATTTTGTGCTGGCGGAAATCGATGAAAAGCGGCCTGTCCTGCCTGAGGATGTGCAGGAACAGGTTAACATAAATATTAAATATGAGGGATACATTAAGCGCCAGATGCAGCAGGTAGCGCAGTTTAAGAAGCTGGAGAATAAGAAAATTCCTGAGGATTTTGATTATTCCCAGGTAAACAGCCTGCGAAAGGAAGCGGTGCAGAAGCTGAATGCTTACCGACCGGCCAGTATCGGCCAGGCATCCCGGATTTCCGGGGTGTCTCCTGCGGATATTTCTGTGCTTTTGGTGTATATGGAGCAGCTGCGGCATGGGAAAGCGGAGAAGTAAGTGCAGGATTGCAAGTGCGGTGGATTAAGTGCAGGGAAGTAAGGTATAGGGCAGTAAGCGTGAAAAGAAATTGGTAATATTTGTTTTTTAGATTAAAGTCAGAATAAGGATTAGAATCAGGTGCTGAAAACGAAATTAGATAGGGAAAACTATTTGGATGTTGTGGAAAACATGGTTTTAATTTTTAGCTTCTGTGGATAAATACTTAATTTGCGATGAAGGCTCTGGCGCTGAACAGGCGGCGTATATCAGGGAATGCTAAGGAAATGCTGATTAACGTGCAGTTTCTTTAGCTCTTTCAGTTTCTTTAGCTTCTCTGGTAGATGTGTATGGACTTGCAAAGGTTACTGTTCATGGCTGGCATTTTCACTCGCTGAAAATGCCAGACCAGTACATGAAAAGCAGCCAAAGACTCCAGCCCATCGCCGCAGGCGATTTGGAATGGGCTGGAGTCCGTTACAGTTCGCGCCTAGCGTGAACTGTAACTTGCAAAGAAAATTGCGCAGATAAAATGCCACAAATAGTCATGTCAGTTAAAATCATGTCGGTTAAGGATGATCAGGATAAGGGAGGTTTGCATGAGGGACAGCTTTAGGATGCAGATGGAAAAGCAGTTGGAGGGAATCGGAATATCATTGGATTCCGGAAAGCTGGAACAGTTTTTCCAATATTATGAGATGCTGATTGAGAAGAATAAGGTAATGAATCTGACGGCGATTACCGAGGAGAAGGAGGTCATCACAAAGCATTTTGTGGACAGCTTATCTCTGGTAAAGGTGCTGCCGGATTTGCAGAAGGGGAAGGCTTTTCGGATCATGGATGTGGGAACCGGCGGTGGTTTTCCGGGGATTCCCTTAAAGATTGCATTTCCGGCTTGTCGGATTACCCTGCTTGATTCGCTGAATAAGCGGGTTAAGTTTTTGGAAGAGGTGTGCGGGGCGCTGGAGTTAAAGGATATTGACGCTGTCCATGGGAGAGCAGAGGACTTTGGCCGGGATGGGGCCTGGCGGGAGCAGTATGACCTGGCGGTGTCCCGGGCGGTGGCGAATCTATCTACTTTGTCTGAATATTGCCTGCCTTTTGTGAAGAAGGGTGGAGCGTTTATTTCCTATAAGTCGGGAGAAGTGGAAGAAGAGGTAAAGGCCGCGGAGCATGCGGTGGAAATCCTTGGGGGAAGGGTGAAGGAGGTCTATCCCTTCCTGCTTCCGGGGACGGAGATGAAGAGGAGTTTTGTGTGGATACAGAAGGAGAGAAGTACGCCGAAGAAGTATCCGCGGAAGGCGGGGCTGCCGTCGAAGGAACCGCTTATGTAAGTTAGGGAAACGCTGATTAAAGCGTTTCCCGTGCCGGATTTGTGCTGCGAAGCAGCAATTTCCCTTGCAAATCCGTGCACATCCACCGGAGGTTCTAAGGAAACGATGATTTAATCAGCGTTTCCTTAGAATGAGCCGAATCTGGCTGTGTATTTTCCGTGGAAATCTGGCTGCGAAATTACAGGTGTTGATGATTGGGTTGAATCAATGCAATGGTTGTGATACGGGTTAGATGAAATGGACGAAAGAGCAGCAGCGGGATTCGGTTTTTGTATTTTTACTTTTTCATTCTTTTATCATCATATATTCTTTTGTCATCATATGCTAATACCTCTTTTATATTTTCTTCCTGGGGAATAAGGAGATCAATATCGATTCCCGGATGATTCCTGGCATATGCAGTAAGCATATCAAATAAATTTTCCTTGGATTTCATGTAATCTTCTACAATGACATCTTCTGAAATGCCCAAACGTTTTAAAAGCAATGCAGAGACAACGCCGGTTCTGTCTTTGCCTGCCGTACAGAAATACATCACATTTGATGGCGCATTTAATATTGTTTCAAGGATTGTGTCCATTTGTTTATCGATCATTCCTCGGTATATTTCATGCAGTTGGGGCCTTGATTTTGGAATCGATTCACCGCCGGTGACGGGAAGATGGCAGTAAGTAAATCCGGGAATATTCTGCAAAGGGCAGGGCTTTCGTTCCAATTCCTGGGCAGAACGTAAATCCACAAGGATGGATATGTCATGATCCAACAGCCATTGAATCTCTTCTTTTGTTAAATGAAGGGGAACATCACTCCGAATATATCGCATTTCGTCTATGGGTATATTATCTATGGGTAAGACACGTGTGTTTAATGTTGATTTTAGTAATGAACTCATTTCGTTTTTTCTCCTGTTTGTTTCTTTCTTCTATACATAAACATAACGTTTGTTTTATCGGCCTTTTTGGTTTATTATAGCAATGATCGGACAAATTTTCTATTGTATGTTTCACGTGAAACATTAGAGTAGGAAAAGATTCTCGCAGATTTATTGAAAATATAAATGAAGAAAAGAGGACTCTGCTAGAACCTGTAGAATCCTCTTTACAAGAATAAGTTTAGAATAAGATGAAAATATAAAATTCCAGTTAATATAGATAGGTATGGAGCGCTTCAAGCACCTGATTGGGACATTCCAGATGGGAAAGCTGTTTTCCCTGGGCAAGCATAGTGATTTCCACAGCGGGATTATATTTCCGGTATTCTTCAACGCGCTCCTCCATGTCTGGAATAGAGCGGCTTCCTAAGATGTAAATGCTGTTGTCTACTTTTTTCAGTGCGTTAATCACATTGCATTTTGTATAGTGGCAGATGACGCTGGCATAAAGCGATTTTGGAGATTTGCCAAGGTGTGCTGCTTCATAATAGGCGTCAATCATACTGCCTTTTACCGAGAATGGATTTTCGTAGTAGTCGTTCATAAATAATTTCTGCAGATTCTGGCGGCTGGATGCAATATGGTAAATGAAGGTTCCGATAATGGGGCAGTCCAGGATGAATTTGTACAGCTTTGCGGATTTACCGGGAACCTTGCTGCAGGTAAGGAGGCTGTCTGGGTTGATAAAGAGCAGGCTGTCAAACAGATCGCTGTTGCTGCTGCAGGCCATCAGGGCAAAGGCGGCAGAGCTTCCGCTGGTGACAATGCTGGTGCGTCTGCCAATTACCGATTTGATAAAGTCGCTGATCAGCTGCACATACAGGTAGTTTGTGTAGGTCATATTTGGCTTTTCCGAGCGGCCGCATCCTAAAAGGTCAAGGGTGTATACGGTAAAATGCTCGCTTAAAGGACGAATAAGGGCGCTCCACTCGCAGCTGCTGGAAGCAGAAGAGAGGTCATGGATGAGCAAAAGGGGCTTTCCATTTCCTGTCTTTTTGTATTGGATATTTCCAAAGCGCCAGCGATAGCAAAGGGACTCGGAATCCTCCAGGATGTTCTTTCCTGCGGCTGAGATTTGAATATACTTATTAATCAGGGCCATGGAAGCGGCGGCCCCGGAACCGAGAATTAACATAGTTAAAAGTTTGTTTTTACTGCTCATTCCAAACGTTCCTCCTGATTTAGTCTCGCAGAACAGAGAAAATGATTCTGCCTGCGGGGATAAATTTTCAGCGATTTTCAGCTGAATAATTTACCGGATTCCCCCTGTGTTTCTTCCATTATAATACAGGGATTCTGTGAATACAACGGGTATTTTGTGTTGAATGATGAGGATGGGCAGTTTGTAGGAGATTTATAAAAGCAATGATTTTTGACGTTTTGGAGTCAAAATGATGTCCAGATTTTCCTTGCCGATATGAAATAATATAGACAAATACAATATCATTAATATAAATAAGAAATTAATGGAGAGATTCGTATATGAATGCTATAATTCATAAGCAAACAAATTAGTAAACATAAATTTTTAGGAGTTTGAGTATGCGTTAGACGGTTTTTGATTACTCGTAAACGATATGGGAACTATGATTAGATTTTACAGAGATGTGCTTGGCTTTGAAATTAAAGAAAGTGAGCAGACGTCAAATGTTTATCTAGGGAAACGCTGATTAAATCATCGTTTCCTTAGAACCTCCGGTGGATGTGTACGGATTTGCAAGGGAAATTGCTGCTTCGCAGCGCAAATCCGGCACGGGAAACGCTTTAATCAGCGTTTCTCTAGTGAAAGACGGAACATTGTTTTTGCTCTATGGCAGAAAAGATTTTGAGAATATGACAAATAAAAAGTACGAATATGTGAAGGACTTAAATGGCTATTTAGAAATTGCGCTTTATGTTGACACTTTTGAAGAGGTGGATTTAGAATACGAAAATTCAGTAAGAAAAGGTGCAACACCTGTTTTAGAACCGACAACAGAGCCTTGGGGACAGAGAACCTGTTATATTGCTGACCCTGAAGGAAATCTTATTGAAATTGGTTCGTGGAACAAACCATTTGAAACAAAAGACAAATGATAAAGTTCCAGTTGGCGCAAGGGAACATTATATATTGAACTAGAAGAAGAGAAATTACACGATAAATCTTATATTTTTCTAATGTTTCACGTGAAACATCAAAGTGAAAAATCTGCAAGGTCTGTAAAAATCGCCGGATCTATTATGGTAACAAGATCAGAGTAAACCTACATGCGCCCGGGCAGGCGGATGTGCCACCGTCACATAAAAATTTAGCGGGCGCATGGAGCATCCCTGAATGCATACCGCCTATCCGGCGGCGGATTTTCAGAGCAAAAGGGTGTAAATCTGTTGTAAAATTGTTTTCAAGAGGATTTTTTGAATTTTGGATTTTAAACTTGAAATCACAAGATTTTGATATTATGTTACAGCAGAAAGAAAAAGATTACAGTTCACGCTGGACGTGAACTGCAACGGAATCCAGCCCATTCTAAATCGCCTGCGGCGATGGGCTGAATTCTTTGGCCACTTTTCATGTACTGGTCTGGCATTTTCAGCAAGTGAAAATGCCAAGCATGAACAGTAACAGAAAAAGTACTCCTCTATCGCCTGGAGATTATAAATTATCTTTTGTCGGGAGTTTTTTTGTGCTATATTATAATAGGAAAACATGCAGGAATGTGTTATACTAGAAAAAGTGTCCGTTAATAGCGAAATACTGCCTGAAAATGGACTTGACAGAGTGATGTTTTCATCAAGAAAAGAGGATTTTAATTCATGGGAAGAGTAATAGCCATCGCAAATCAGAAAGGCGGAGTAGGTAAAACTACAACGGCCATTAATTTGTCTGCGTGTCTGGCTGAGGCCGGTCAGAGAGTGTTAATGGTGGATTTTGACCCACAGGGAAATGGAACCAGCGGCCTGGGATTGGAAAAAGGGCATATTGAAGATACCGTATATGAGCTGCTAATTGGAGAGTGTACCATAGAGCAGTGTATCACTGAGAGCGTGCAGGAGCATCTGGATGTATTGCCATCTGATGTCAATCTGGCTGGAGCTGAGATTGAGCTTTTGGATGTGGAAGAGAAGGAATCCTTGCTTCGGAAGCATCTGAATACGGTTCGTGATGATTATGACTACATACTGATTGACTGCCCACCGTCCTTAAATTTGCTTACCATTAACGCGCTGACGGCTGCAGATACAGTTTTGGTTCCCATTCAGTGCGAATACTACGCACTGGAAGGACTGACCCAGGTGATGAAAACCATTAATCTGGTAAAAAAGAAGCTGAATCCCTCTCTGGAGATGGAGGGCGTGGTGTTTACTATGTATGACGCCCGCACGAATTTGTCTCTGGAGGTTGTGGAGAGCGTAAAGAGCAATTTGAATCAGAACATTTACAAGACAATTATTCCGCGGAATGTGCGGCTGGCAGAGGCGCCCAGCCATGGAATGTCCATTAATTTATATGATTCCAGATCAACAGGAGCAGAGAGTTATCGTCTTTTGGCGGCAGAGGTTATGAGCAGAGGAGAAGGATTATAATGGCAAAACGTTCAGCGTTGGGAAAAGGTCTGGGGGCCTTTTTTGGTGATGATGTAGTAAGGGAAGCCGATGAACATCGGAACGGAGCGAAAGATTTACATGGAGAAGTGAAGGGGTCTGTCCATGAGAGTAAGGCGGATGGAAGTGGAGAAGCTGGGTCTGCCGGAAGCAGAGGAAGGGCTTCAGCAAAGCCAGAAGCAGGGATAAAGAGCAGCAGAGACAGCCGGGCAGAAGACAGTACAGCCGACAGTGCAGAGGATTGGGCAGGAGATAATACAGCCAACTGGGCAGAAGATAGCACAGATATCCGGAAAGAAGGCAGCACAGGTAAGCGGGCAGCAAAGGGAAAGGAAGCAGAGGCAGAAAATGTTTCACGTGAAACATTCATCAAAATTACGGAGATAGAGCCAAATCAGGAGCAGCCGAGAAAGAAATTTGATGAGGAATCCCTTCAAGAGCTGGCGGATTCCATGAAAGAGTACGGGGTTCTGCAGCCTTTGCTGGTGAAGAAAACAGGGGATACCTATCAGATCATTGCCGGTGAGCGGCGGTGGAGAGCGGCAAAGCTGGCTGGATTGAAAGAAGTTCCCGTGATTATCCGGGAATATGACCGGCAGCAGTCGGTGGAGATTGCGTTAATTGAAAATGTGCAGCGAGCAGACTTAAATCCTATTGAAGAGGCCATGGCTTACCAGCAGCTGATGCAGGAGTTTGGCATGAAGCAGGAGGATATTGCTGCCCGCGTATCGAAAAACCGGGTAACCATCACGAACAGTGTTCGCCTGTTGAAGCTTCCGGAGACGGTTCGCACGATGCTGGTGAATGGAGAGCTGAGCAGCGGACATGCCAGGGCCCTTCTGGCGCTGGAGGAAAAATCACAGCAGGAAGAGCTGGCAAAGAAGATTGTGGAAAAAGGGCTCAGCGTGCGGGAAACGGAGCGGATTGTAAAATCCATGACAAAGCCTCTTAAGGAGAAGAAAGAAGAGAAGGATGATCGGGATCTGAGCTTTATTTTCCATGATTTAGAAGAGAGAATGAAGGGAATTATGGGCACGAAGGTCATGATTCACCAGAAAGATAAGAATAAGGGCCGTATAGAAATTGAGTATTATTCGGCATCCGAACTGGAACGGATTGTAGAATTGATTGAATCCATAAGGTGATCAAGGAGTGACAGTGCAGAATGGAAAATAGTATTATGAATCTAATTGGAATCGATCCCGGGTATTTGATTTTGGGGCTTGCGGTAATTACTCTGATTTTGTTTATTACCGTAATTGTCTGCCTGATTAAAATGAATCAGCTGTACCGGAGATACGATTTATTTATGCGGGGAAAGGACGCGGAAACCCTGGAGGACCTTCTGATCCGGCAGATTGAGGAGATTAATCTGCTGAAAATCGAGGATAAGACCAATAAGGAAAATATCCGAACCATTAATCGGAATATCCGGGCTTCCTTTCAGAAGCTTGGCCTGGTGCGTTATAACGCTTTTCAGGGAATGGGAGGAAATTTAAGCTTTGCCATTGCACTGCTTGATTACACCAACAGCGGTTTTGTGCTGAATTCTGTTCACAGCCGGGAGGGCTGCTACATGTACCTGAAACGGGTAGATCGGGGGCAGACGGAAGTGCTTCTGGGAAGTGAAGAGAGGGAAGCTCTGGAGCAGGCGCTGGGCTATGTGGAGTATGCAGAGCCGGAAGATAAATAAATTATTCACTCAAAAGTTTAAATTAAAAGAAAAATTATACAGGAATCTGTAAAAATATACTTTTTCACTTAAAAAAATTAAGGGGAGAAGAAATCAAACAAAAAAGAAGGAAAAAATAAGTAAGCTGGTAAGTCAAATAAGACGAAAACCAGCTTATTTTTTTGCAACAATTAAATAAAATATGGAAAATAAGAGGAGAAAATGTAAGTATTATCAGATTGGTACCAAAGTTACATTAATTATATTAAAAATAGGGAAAACTTTAGCAGGCAAAAGGCAAGTAAAAAAAAGGAAACGCATAATATTGACATAATTTTCTTAAGTTGCTATAATTTTCTTCAATGGATTAAATCATGAAACTATGGAATCCAATTTAAGAAAATAAGGAGGAGAATTGAAATGTCTTACGTTGATGAAGTATATGCAAGAGTTGTTGCGCAGAATCCCGGTGAGTCTGAATTTCATCAGGCAGTGAAGGAGGTTCTGGACTCTTTAAGACTGGTGATTGATGCCAATGAGGAGAAGTACCGCAAGATGGGCCTGTTAGAGCGCTTAACTGAGCCGGAGAGAATTATTTCCTTCCGTGTGCCGTGGGTAGATGATAATGGCCAGGTTCAGGTAAATAAGGGTTACCGCGTACAGTTTAACAGCGCTATTGGACCTTACAAGGGAGGCCTTCGTCTGCATCCTTCAGTAAATCAGAGCATTTTAAAGTTCCTGGGCTTTGAGCAGGTATTCAAGAACTCCCTGACCGGTCTTCCCATCGGCGGCGGCAAGGGCGGTTCCAACTTTGATCCCAAGGGCAAGTCTGATCGTGAGGTTATGGCATTCTGCCAGAGCTTTATGACGGAGCTGAGCAAATATATTGGTGCAAATCAGGACGTTCCTGCTGGCGATATCGGCGTGGGCGGAAGAGAGATCGGCTTCCTGTACGGCCAGTATAAGAGACTGACCGGCCAGTATGAGGGCGTATTAACCGGCAAGGGTCTGACCTACGGCGGTTCTCTGGCTCGTACCGAGGCAACCGGCTACGGTCTGGTCTATATTCTGGATGAGATCTTAAAGCACAATGGCCATCAGATGGAAGGCAAGAGAGTGGTTGTTTCCGGCTCCGGCAACGTGGCTATCTACGCAACGCAGAAGGCACAGCAGTTAGGCGCCAAGGTAGTGGCATTAAGCGATTCCAACGGCTATATTTACGATGAGGACGGCATTAAGCTGGATGTGGTTAAGGAGATCAAGGAAGTTCGCCGCGGACGGATCAAAGAGTACGTGGAGAAGGTACCCACCGCAGTTTACACTGAGGGCAAGGGCATCTGGACCATTCCCTGCGATATCGCACTTCCCTGTGCGACCCAGAACGAGCTGGATCTGGAGGATGCAAAGACCCTGAAGGCAAACGGCTGCTTCGTTGTAGCAGAGGGCGCAAACATGCCTTCTACCAGAGAGGCTACCGACTTCTTCTTAGAGAATGGTATGCTGTTCATGCCTGGCAAGGCTGCTAATGCCGGCGGTGTTGCTACCTCCGCTTTAGAGCAGTCCCAGAACAGCCAGAGACTGTCCTGGACCTTCGAGGAAGTGGATTCCAAGTTAAAGCAGATCATGGTTGACATTTTCGCTAAGGTTGACGATGCGGCAAAGCGCTACGGCGTTCCTGGAAACTATGTAGCAGGCGCCAACATTGCCGGATTTGAGAAGGTTGTGGATGCAATGATGGCACAGGGTATTGTATAAGAGAAGAAGAATTCCCGTGTTAATTGAGGGGATAGGAAATTATACAATAGCCAATGGCGGAATAACGAATGATAGAATAACACATAGGAGAGAGCTGCTGGAGTTGGTCTGGCAGCTCTTTCTTATGTTCATAAAAACTTATTTGTGATGAGGGGAAGAGGGATGTAATAAAAATTTTACTGGTATTTTGAATATATATATTGTATAATCACCAGAGATGCTGACGGCATCAGTGATACGCCAGGATATTAAGAGATTGCGTCAGAGATTGAATTAAGTCAGAGATTGAGAAGAAAGCAGGTGATTCAATGCATAAATTTTTACGGGCAGCAGGTTTTTCCCAGTGCAGAACAAAGCGGGAAGAGGAGGCGTTGTTGAATACATTAATGAGGAATGCGTCAGCGGTTAATCGTCTGGCTCTCGCGGAGGATACCACTTATGCGGAATACCGGTGTGAGCTTGCGCCGGGACTGGGGATCAGTCTGGTGGGAGAGGAACGTCCGGAAGGAAGCTTTCAGCTGGATTACTATTTTCCATATCTAACCGGCGACTGTGCCAGCTCCAGGGAGGAATGCAGCATTGAACGGCATGCGGAAAAGGAAACCTACGCGGGAATGCTGGATGAGTATAAGGTAGGGATTTCTCTGATTTTTTATGTGAGCAATTCCATGGAATATCGCGTTCGCCGGGAAAATCGAAATCCTCTGGAAATCCAGTCGGTAAATCTTTCCGGTCTGTCTGTGGAGGGGAAGGTGCTCCTGCCCATTCAGAAGACCGCAAGGCAGATTGAGATGGCAAAGGTGGCTTCAAAGAATCGGAACACCCTTCTGGAAGCGGCCAAGCACGGGGACGAGGATGCTATGGAGACCCTGACCATAGAGGATATCGACCTGTATTCTAAGATTTCCAGGCGGCTGGTCAAGGAAGATGTATATTCCATCATTGAATCCTGTTTTATGCCCTGGGGAATCGAGTGCGACCAGTATTCCATTATCGGTGAGATAAAGGAAGTGCGCACGGTGAAGAATGAAATTTCTATGGAAGAAATTTACAATTTAGTTATTGAGTGCAACGATATCCTGTTTAATGTGGGAATTAATAAGAAGAATCTGCTGGGTGAGCCCGCTGTGGGCCGACGGTTTAAGGGGCAGATCTGGATGATGGGGAAGTTGAATTTTGGAGCATAAGTATTGCGGATGGCAGTGCTGATATTTTTTATGGATAATATCTTGCTGGTTAATATTTTTCAGGGAAAATGTTGATTTTTTTGTGATTTTAGAGTAAAATAATAAGAGTGCTTTTTCTTGTTAGAAGGAGAGTACAGCATAATTTTGTGTGAGTCTGCGTAGCTCAGCTGGATAGAGCGACCGCCTCCTAAGCGGTAGGTCGGGTGTTCGAATCACCTCGCGGACGCCAGAGAGCATTGCCGGAAGCCTTGATTTTACAAGGTTTTCGGCTTTTTTGTGGTAGGTTCATTTTTGCAAATTTGCTAATATTT
>JAGHER010000069.1 GCA_017889125.1 Lachnospiraceae bacterium | reverse complement strand
TCCTCGATGGTCACCAGTCTGGAGTTCTGATCCTGCACGCGAACTAACTCAGCGGAAACCTCCTCGTCGGATACTTCCTCGGAAGCCTTCTCTACCTCTACGCCCTTGTACTGGCCCAGGGTAACCTCCGGCTTAACTGCTACCATAGCGGAGTAAACGAAGGGCTGGCCCTTCTCGATCTTCTCGATGGAAATCTCCGGTCTGGATACGATCTCCAGTCCGCTCTCCTTCATGGCGTCAGCGTAAGTCTCGTTGATCGCCTCGTCAGCAGCATCCTCATAGAAAACTGCTACGCCGTACATCTTCTCAATCATATTTAAAGGAGCCTTGCCCTTCCGGAAGCCCGGAATGACAAACCGGTTCTTGTTCTTCTTATATGCGGTCTGAATGCAGGCATCAAACTGCTCGGCAGAAACCTCTACAGTCAGCTTCGCCATGTTCTTTTCTAACTTTTCTACTTGTAAACTCATTTTATGGGTTCCTCCTTAAATCGATATGTGAACCGCCTTAGCTCTGGGCGCTACACTTCAATTTAATACTATAGCATATCTGTCTGGCAAATACCAGTCCTAAATCGCAGAAATTTTCTCTGTTTTTCTTCTGTTTCTCGCCTCGAAGGTGCCCTGGAGCTGTGTCAGGGAAAAACAGCGTCTCTGTCAAAGGGACGAAAAAGGAATCCCGGCCTGCGGAATTCCTCCTTCTCTGCATTCTCCTGTCCTGCTTTCACAGAACCTGTCCCTAAACCTGATCGTACTGGATTCCCGCCTTTACCTTGGCAGCAATGTCCTTTCCTACCAGCAGGCGGGAAAGCTCCAGCCCAAGATCCAGAGCGTAGCCCAGTCCTCTGGCGGTGGTCACCAGCCCGTCGGTCACCACGCCCTGATGGGTATACTCTGCCCCGGTAAGCGCCTCCTCAAAGCCCGGATAGCAGGTGGCCTTCTTGCCATGCAGCAGCCCCAGGCCGCCCAGCACACTGGGTGCGGCACAGATCGCCGCCACTCGGCGGTCCTCCTCTACTGCCCGCATAAGCGCCTGTCCCAGCCCTTCATGGGCTGCCAGATTCTTCGTTCCCGGCATCCCTCCCGGAAGAAAGATACAGTCCGCCTCATCCGGCTCGCTCTCCTCCCAGAGAAGATCCGTCATGATGCGGATGCCATGGGTACCGGTCACCTCCCGGTTTCCCGTCATGGACACCAGCTTCACCGTGATCCCGCAGCGCATCATCACATCTGCTGCTGCCAGGCACTCTACTTCCTCCAGTCCGTCTGCCATACATGCATACACTACTGCTTTCATCTCATCTCCTCCTGACTAAATGCTTTACTAACTTGGTCCATTATTCGGATCCTGATAATAGGAACCGCCCTGCCAGCCCTGCTCCGGCTGCGCCTGCTGCGTGTACACTGCGCCGTCTTCATCCGGGGAGTGAACGCCGTTTCTGGCGATTCCCAGGCGATCCTCACGCAGCTTCAGATAAAGCTCTGCAAAGGTGGCCTCATAGTAAGGATTAACAAAAATACCGCCGATACAGCAGCAGATTACGCCGAGAAGATACCATCCGATAAAGGACAGCTCCAGTACCCAGGTGGAGAATTTATTTCCATCCATCATCTGCTTGCTCAGGCGGAAAATCTCCTTCCGGTCCATGGAAGGATACTCTGCAGCCAGATAAGGAACCATATAATACTCATAATGCTTGATAATCCCGGGAATAATGAAAAGCAGGCCCCACAAAAACTCAAACAGCCCCCGGAAAAACTGTACCTTTACCACATTCAGATAACGGCCCTTCTTAAAGCAGCCAAACAGCTCCTCAAATCCGGCATTCCGCTGCTCCAGCGTGCTTATGGTAAAATACCGGCACTTGCCCACGGCTACTACATTTGATACGAAGATGGCAAATACAAATATCGCCAGAGAGACCACAGCCATAATCATCAGTACCATAATCAGAAATTCGGTATCATAGTACATCCCCAGGCTGTCTGAATTTGCCACCGTGCTGGTATTGTTAACCGCTACACTGGGTGAAACCGCCCCGCCGCCGGAGGTAGCCCCCAGTATCCCTGCCACAAACACAACAAGCAGGCCATACCAGTAATAATGGCGCAGTCCTTCCTTGGCCCGGCTCTTTAACTCGGCCCTTGTCCACATAATGATTCCCTCCTTATTCTCGCCTGTCTTTTGTCTGCCGCCCCTCTCCTGCATTCACAGGAAAATGCTGCCTCTTTGGGGAAAAGAGACCCTTTGGGCGGCTGTGAATTTACAATTTTTCACAGCTGACTTTAGTATAGCATAAAGGCGTCAGACAGAAAAGCCAAAATAAGGGAAAAGTTCTTACATTTTTCTTTCGTTTTTCCTCAATTTTCCTTCCATTGACATCCAGCCATTGTATGCTATGATACTAGGGAAACGCTGATTAAAGCGTTTCCCTAGCAGAAAAACATCAAGAAAGCGAGGAACCATCATGGAAATTGAACGAAAATACCTGGTTCAGAATGTCCCCGAACCGTATCTTGCCTATCCCTTCTCCCAAATCGAGCAGGGCTATCTCTGCACAGAGCCGGTGGTGCGGGTTCGCCGGGACGGTGATGCGTATTATCTTACCTACAAAGGCAGAGGGCTTCTGGCCAGGGAGGAATATAACCTGCCCCTGACCAGGGACGCCTATGAGCATCTGGCCGGGAAAGCCGATGGGCTCCTCCTTGTAAAGCGCCGCTACCGCATTCCCCTGGCAGACGCCATGGGTGATGGACTTTCAGCAGAAGAAAAAGCTGCCCTGCCGCCTCTCACGGTGGAGCTGGATGTATTTGAGGGCTGCTACAGCGGACTGATTCTGGCCGAGGTGGAATTTTCCTCAATCCAGCAGGCCCAGGACTTCACCCCACCCTCCTGGTTTGGCCAGGATGTCACCTTAAGCGGGGAATACCAGAACAGCCGGCTAAGCAAGGGCGTCAGCCTGCCGCAGATAACCGGCTGATGCAGGATGGCCCGATGGCCGCCCCGGTCTTAATCTCATACGCCTGAAGCATCCAGACATTCCCAAAGAATGGCAAGAAGTCTCTGGTTTTCCTCCTCTCCCTTTACGCACACCCGGTAGTCCCTTCCGTCAAGGCCAGGATAATTTGCGCAGGAGCGGATGAGGAGGCCCCTTTTCAGGCATTCCTCATACAGCTCCCCTTCTTCTGCATCAGGCCGCTGGTCCCGAAAGAAGACATAATTGGCCATGGGGGCAGTCACCTGAAAGCCAAGGGAAGTCAAGCCCTGGGAAACCTGCCTTCGTCCCCGGGCAATCACTGCCCTGGTCTTTTGGCGGTAGTCCTCCTCCTTAAGGGCCGCAAGCCCTGCCTCCTGAGCAGGTCCGGATACAGACCAGGGCTGGCGCACCTCCTCCATCTGTTCAAGAAGGCCCGTATTTTTCGTGAGGCAGTACCCCAGCCGCAGTCCTGCCATGCCGTAGAGCTTGGTAAATGCCTTAAAAATCACCATGTGGGGAAACCGTTCCGTCTGCCCCAAAAGCGAATACGCATCCGGCTCATCCAGAAAATCCACAAAGCATTCATCCAGAACCAGGCAGATGCCCCGCTCTTCTGAAAATTCCGCCAGTTCCTCCATATCCTTTCTGAGCACAGCCCTTCCTGTAGGATTATTGGGGTTGCAGAAAAACAGCAGATCCGGCTTTCTGCCTGCCTCCTCCATAGCGCAGATTTTTGCTTTAAGTGCCTTTATCTCCGGCTGAAACCCTGCCTTCCGATCCAGGAAAAACAGCTCACTGCGGCAGCCGGCGGCCGCAAGCGCCTTTCCGTATTCCGAAAAGGTGGGAGCCAGAAGGAGCGCATTCTCTGGCCTTGCTGCCAGCACAAGCTGAAAGAGAAGATCCGCCGCGCCATTGCCGCAGAGAATCTGCTCCCGAGGTACCTGATGAAAGGCCTCCAGAGCCTCTCGCAGCCGCAGGCACCGGCTGTCCGGGTAGCGAAAGCACCATTCTGCCGAGCGGCGCACCGCCTCCTTCACCCCTTCCGGCGTTCCCAGAGGATTCACATTTGCAGAAAAATCCCAGCGGACCGGGCGGCTGTACACATCTCCTCCGTGGGCATCCATCACTGAGCTCCTCCCTTTCCCGGCACACCAGCCTGATACAGCATGGCGTTGATGATGGCGGCCGCCACGTTGCTGCCGCCTTTCCTTCCCCGGGGAACGATATAGGGCACATCCTGGCGCTCGATCAGCTCCTCCTTGGAAGAAACCACATTCACAAAGCCCACCGGAGCCCCCACAATCAGCGCCGGAGAAAGCTTCCCCTCGTCCATCAGGCGGCAGAGCGCCTGCAGTGCTGTGGGCGCATTTCCCACGGCATAAATTACCGGAGGCCGATTTCCGTATTCCCAGCTCTTTTCGCCCGCTCTGCCCTCTCTGCTCTCTTTACCCTCTCTTCTCTCTCTACCCTCCGTGCTCTCTCTGCATTCTCCGCTCTCCGAAAAAGGCTCTCCCTCCGGTGCTGCTTCGGCTGCCGGGTTCCCGAAAAGGCCGGCCGATTTCTCCATACTCACCACCGCCCTGGTGCAGCCGCGGAGTCTGGCCTTCTCAGCCACATCCTCATCAGCCATAAAGCAGAAAACCTGTACGCCCAGGCTTTCCGCCTTCTTTTTATTAATGCCGGCTTTCGCCATATTGGTATCGGTCACAATCACTGCGCCATTCTCCAGAGCCTCGATTCCCCTTCTCACCGCCCCCGGCGAAAATACCAGATTCCGGGCATAATCAAAATCTGCCGTGGTGTGAATCGCCCGGCGGATCACCGGCCCGTTTTCCAGGTCCAGGGAAATCCCCATGGCTTCCAGCTCCTCATTGATGATGGCAAAGCTGCGCTCTTCGATTTTTTCCGGAGCTTCCGGCCCCTTCTTACTTCTATCGCTCATAAAACCTTCATATCCTTTCCATCGCTTTCCCTGTATGCTGCAGCTTAATCGGCCCCAGCCTCCAGGATCCGATAAATCTTCTCCAGATCGAGGCTCCTGCGAAGCTCTGCCGCCAGCCGGTCATACTGCTCCTCCCGGTAAGCCTGGTAGTCGAAATCTGTCTCCGTTTCCGGAAGTCCCTTTTTCCGGCGCAGGGAATTGACGATTTCTTCCGCAATTCCCTCCTGGTCAAATATGCCGTGGACATAGGTTCCGTACACGTTCCCCCGGCTCCAGCCATCCTGTCGCACAGACTTTCTGCTGCCAGAATCATCCTGGGCGCCCGCACCTGTCATGCCGTCCTGCTTTGCCTGCTCTCCAGCATCCATTAGATACGTAAAGGGTCGGCAGATTTCCAGCTCCCCGAGGAATAACCGGGCTGTGTCCGCCGGTCCGTTTTCCCGGCAGATGACCGTCTCCCCCATATGGATCTCGTAGCCGGAAAGGCACCGCCCGGAAAGTCCGGAGAAAATCCCTTCCACCTGGCCAAAGGAGCCGGACACCTGCCTTCTTTGCTTCTCCCGGCGAAATACTGTGGCAGCAGGCAGAAGACCCATACCGGAAATCTCCTGCCCCGGCTCGCCTTCTGCCCCCTCCGGGTCACACAGGATCTCCCCCAGCATCTGGTAGCCGCCGCAGATTCCCCACACCGGAACCCCTTTGTCCGCCAGCTTAAGCACTGCTCCTTCCAGGCCATTCTGCCGCATCCACAGAAGGTCGCTAATGGTGCTTTTTGTGCCCGGAAGAATCACCAGATCCGGCTCTCCTAACTGCTCCCGGTTCTCCACATAGCGGAGAGATGCGCCGGGGACAGCGGAAAATACAGCCATATCCGTAAAATTCGAAATTCTGGGAAGGCGGATCACTGCGATATCTGCCAATCCGGCTAATGGGGCACTTTCCAGAGATGCCTGACCTGCAAATGCAGCACTTCCCGAAGATGCCTGACCTGCAGATGCAGCGCTTCCCGAAGATGCCTGCCCAGCAAATGCAGCACTTCCCCGGCATGTGAGGCGGCTGCTTAAGCTGTCCTCGTCATCAATATCCACCTGCATGTAGGGCACCACCCCCACCACCGGCAGGCCGCAGAGCTCCTCTAACTGCCGGATTCCCGGCTCCAGGATCGAAGGGTCTCCCCGGAATTTATTGACGATCAGCCCTTTAATCCGTTTCCGCTCCTCTTCCTCTAAAAGGGCCACCGTGCCGTAAAGCTGGGCAAACACGCCTCCCCGGTCAATGTCCCCCGCAAGAAGCACCGGCGCATCCACCATGGCAGCCAGGCCCATATTGACGATATCCTCCTGCTTTAAATTGATCTCTGCCGGGCTTCCCGCTCCTTCAATCACGATGATGTCATATTCCCGGTTCAGTTTTTCGTAAGCCTCAAGGATAGCCGGAATCAGGTTTTTCTTATAGGCAAAGTAATCTCTGGCCTTCATATTTCCGATGGGGACGCCGTTAACAATCACCTGAGAGCCCACATCGGTGGTTGGTTTTAACAAAATGGGATTCATAGCCGCCTCCGGCTTCACCCCGGCCGCCTCCGCCTGGGCCGCCTGGGCCCGGCCGATTTCCAGCCCCTCGCTGGTGATAAAGGAATTCAGCGCCATATTCTGCGACTTAAATGGAGCTGTCCGGTAGCCGTCCTGATGGAAAATCCGGCAGAGACCGGCAGCCAAAAGGCTTTTCCCTGCATTGGACATGGTTCCCTGAATCATAATGGGCTTTGCCATAGTCTACCTCCCTGTTAAATGAAAAGCAGCCCCGGAATCCGGGACTGTGACATGTATCCGTGCGAGCACGGCTGCCTGGCTCATGCAGTTTTCAATATAATGAAAATCCGGCAAAGGCCGCCAGTGGCGCGTCTCGCCGGATTCTATAATCGTAAACGATCAGCTTTCGGAAATTAAGCCAGCTTGGACTTTGCCAGCTCAGCTAACTTTGCAAATCCTTCTGCATCGTTGATTGCCATCTCAGATAAGATCTTGCGGTTCATCTCCACGCCGGCCAGCTTTAAGCCGTACATGAACTTGCTGTAGGATAAGCCGTTGATTCTGGCTGCAGCGTTGATACGTGCGATCCACAGCTGACGGAACTGTCTCTTTCTCTCCTTGC
>JAGHER010000068.1 GCA_017889125.1 Lachnospiraceae bacterium | reverse complement strand
GGCAAATTCGAGGAAGCTTCCCACCGCCTCCTCCACGCAGGGTGCCCCGGCCACCATGGCATTGGTGATGCCGTTTACCGCCGTGGCTCCCCTCGGTATGGGCATTTCCGGATTCACCAGGGTGGAAAAGCTGTCTTCCACCTGCCCGTTCTTCACCCGAAGTCCCGATATCTCAATGATCCGGTCTGCCGCCGGGCTTAAGCCGGTGGTCTCTAAATCAAACACAACGTAATCCGGCACATAGCCCGCCAGACGTTTTCCTCTCTTTTGTACACCCATGGATTGTTAAATTATCTCCTATTTCTATAGATTTGATTTGTTTGTTATCCGTTTTCTTTTGCGATTTTCTAAAATTTCCTGTCCCGTGGACGCTGGCAGCATCTACCGCACAGCCAGCTTCCCAGCCTCCACCTCCAAACGGCATTTTCCGCCCCGCTTCAAACGGCCGAAAAGAAGAAGCTCTGCCAGAAGGGGCTTTACCTCCCCTTCAATTACCCGGTCAATCTCCCTTGCCCCGTACTCTGCGGTGATGCCGGACCTGCGCACATACTCCGAGGCTTCCGGCGAGATGGAAAGCTCCACCTTCCGCTCCTTAAGCTTCTTTGCCAGCTGAGAAAGCTTCTTTTCCGTAATCTGCGCCGCCATAGCATCATCCATGGGCCGAAAAAGAACGATCCGGCTGAGCCTGTTGCGGAATTCCGGCTGAAATACCTGCTTCACCGCCTCGGACAATGCTTCCATATTTACAGTATCCGTGCCGAAGCCGATCTGGCTTTTCCCCATGCGGCTGGCCCCAGCATTGGAGGTCATAATCAGGATAATGTTCCGGAAATCTGCCTTCCGCCCCTGATTGTCCGTCAGTGTGGCGTAATCCATCACCTGCAGAAGCACATTGAAAATGTCGGGATGTGCCTTTTCAATCTCATCCAGCAGAAGGACGCCGTAAGGATGGCGGCGCACCTCCTCCGTCAGAAGGCCGCCTTCCTCATAGCCCACGTATCCGGCCGGAGCACCGATCAGTTTGGCCACCGTATGCTTTTCCGCATACTCGCTCATGTCAAACCGCATAAAGTCCACCCCAAGCTCTCTGGCAAGGGTTCTGGCAAGCTCCGTCTTTCCCACTCCGGTGGGCCCCGCAAAAAGGAAGCTGGCGATGGGCTTATTCTCCTCGTTAAGGCCTGCCCGGGAAAATTTCACCGCATTGACCACCTGCTCCACCGCCTCATCCTGCCCGAAAATCCAGGCCTTCAGCTGCCCCTCTAAACGCGCTAACTTCCTGGTATCAGCCTTCTCCACCGTCTGCAGGGGAACGCCGGTAATCTGGGACAGAACCTGATCCACCAGGTCATTTTTCACCGTCTGGGTCTTCTGCTCCAGGGGATGGAGGCTCCGGTAGGCCCCCGCCTCATCCATCAGGTCGATGGCCTTGTCCGGCAAAAAACGCTCATTCATGTAGCGGCCGCTGACCTCCACGATATGCTCCAGCACGCCTTTCGCGTATTTTACCCCGTGGTATTTTTCATAGGAAGCCTTAAGGCCCCGCAGGATTTTCTCCGTCTCCTGGGCATCCGGCTCCTTGATCTCCACATTCTGGAACCGCCGCACAAGGCTGCGGCTTCCGGAAAAATGCTTCTTGTACTCCTCATAGGTAGTGGCGCCGATAAACCGGATATGGCCCGCCGCCAGGTAAGGCTTTAGCAGGTTGGCCGCGTCCAGGCTTCCGCCGTTTACCGCCCCTGCCCCCACGATATTGTGAATCTCATCCACATAGAGGATTGGCTTTTCCTCCCGGGAAAGGCCCTCCATAATCATCTTGAACCGCTTTTCAAAGTCTCCCCGGTACTGTGTCCCGGCCAAAAGACCGCCCAGATCCAGGGCATACAAACGTGCGCCCTTCAATGGCCCCGGCACTTCTCCCGCCTCAATCATCCTGGCCAGACCGTAGGCCAAAGCAGTTTTTCCCACGCCCGGCTCACCGATGTGAAGCACGTTATTCTTATCCTTCCTGCACAAGATCTGGATGGTGCGCTCCAGCTCCTTTTCCCTGCCGATGAGTGGGTTCTTCTTCATGCAGACCGCATTCATGTCCTCCACGAAGGCCATCCAGTTCTGATTTGCCGGCCTGCCTGCAGCTTGGCCAGCAGACGGATTCCCGGGCTGGCTGGACGATTGGTTTCCAGGCTGGCCGTCCTCCCGGAAATCCTCTTCCCTGTCAGACTCATCCTGGAGCCAGTTCTCCTGCTCATCCCAAATCGGCATTTCCTGCCCATCCCGGAACAAACCATCCTGCCCATCCTCGTTCCCGTCCTCATCGCTGCCCCGCTCCCTGGCCAGACTGTCCCTGGACATCTGTCCCAGAAGCTCCATCAGGTCCACATCCTGAACCGCCAGATAATAAAGGGCATAGCTGTCCTCCAGACGAAACACCGCCGCCAGAAGGTGGCTTACATCCACCTGACTCCTGCCGCTGGACTCTGCCTGCAGCTGGGCCATCTGAAGGACCTGGCCTGCATCTTCTGTCAGCCGAAGCTGCTCCGTCCCGCCTTTTCCTGCCTGTTTCCCGGTAAATTCCTCCAGATCCCGGCGAAGCTTCTCCACATCACCGCCAGCCCATTGGTACTCCTGGGCAAAATCCGGATCAAAGGTCATCCCATACACCAGGTGCTCCGCCATAAAATACTTATGGCCCCCCTGTCTTGCCAGCATCCCCGCCCGTGCAAACACCTTCTGCATACGTTCTGTAAATTCAATCTTTTTCTGTCCCATTGTTTCTCTATCTCTGCTGCGGTCAAATGCACACGGCCTCCACCTTCAGCGGAAAGCCCTCCTCTCTCGCCCACTGAACGGCCTCCCTGGCCTTGGTCTGGGCGATATCCTTCGGATACACCCCTGCCACGGCACAGCTTCCCTTATGAATGGAAAGCATCAGTGCCACCGCTTCTTCCTCCTGTTTTTCAAAAATCTCCACAAGCACCTGAATCACAAATTCCATGGTAGTAAAATCATCATTGTAAATCAGCACCTGATACTG
>JAGHER010000067.1 GCA_017889125.1 Lachnospiraceae bacterium | reverse complement strand
CCTCCACTCTCACATCCACCTTTTGGTAAGGAATCTCGATTCCCTCCTGGTCAAAGGTAAGCTTGATTTCTTCCGTAATCTCAAACCTGGCGGTCCAGTAATCCTCCATCCTGGTCCAGACTCTGCCGCCTAAAACCACCGCACTGTCTCCCAGCTCCCACACGAAAACCTGAGGCATCTGCCCCTCCTCATGAAGAGCCATGGGATGGGAATCGATGATCTCCAGAAGAAGCTCCTTGGCCTTCCGCAAATCCGACTCATAGCTGATGTTAATCAGCAGTTCAAGCCGCCGCTTGTCCTCAGCTGTCACGTTAGTTATGGAGGAGTTGGCCAGGCCGCCGTTGGGGATCACCACCATCCGGTTATCCGGCGTCAGGAGGCTGGTGTAAATCAGGCCGATGACCTTTACCGTGCCCTCAATTCCCGATGTGGTAGTGACGATATAATCCCCCACCCGGAAGGGCTTCATAAGCATAATGATAATTCCTCCGGCAAAATTCGAAAGGCTCTCCTGCAGGGACAAGGCCACCGCTACACCGGCAGAGCCCACCAGAGCAATCAGCGATGTGGGATTGAAGCCCAGCTTGTCCGCCGCAATGAGAATCAAAATCAGATACATGGCGGCTGACAGCACTGACATCAGGAATTTCTGCAGGCTGATCTCCATTTCCATCCGCACAAAGCTTCTGGACAGCATCTTTTTCAGCGTGCCGATCACCCGCATTCCGATGACGATAATCAGGCCCACCATCAGCAGGCGGTAGCCCAGGCTCATCAGCCCCGGGATCATGGAGCGCAGTGTCTCAAGAATTGTGTTGGGATTCAGCTGGTTAATGTCTTCGGCCACCTCCTGTACCAGGGGAAGCGTCTCCTGAAGAAACTCCGCCGATGTCTCCGCGGCAGCTTCTGCAGTTGTCTCCGTCAGCTGGCCTGCTGCTGTCCCCGCAGCAGAAGCCATATGGGTGAACCGTTCTACTGCTATTTTGGCGGCGGCAGGCGCCGCTGCCCCCGCCTGACTTAAAATCCAAGATGTCATATCGATCTCCTTCTGGTCTGGCTTATTTTCCGGCCCGGGCAGAAAGGCTGCTGCAAAAGCAGGCACTCCCGCCTTCACAGCAGCCTATTTATCTTTTTGTTCAGCCTTAATCAGCCGTTATTTGGTCTCTTTTTTCGTCCGCTTTCCCGTACTGGCCTTTTTCGTTGTGGTCTTGGAAGCTGCAGGCTTCTTTGCTGCAGGTTTCTTTGCTGCAGGCTTCTTTGCTGCAGGCTTCTTTGCTGCAGCCTTTTTCCTGGGGGCGGCTTTCTTGGCCGGAGCCTCAGCAGCTTCTTCTGCCGGAGCTGCTGCCTCAGCCTTTGCCGGGGCTTCTGCTTCCGCCTTTGCCTGAGCTTCTGCTTCCGCCTTTGCCGGGGCCTCGGCCTCCGCTTTGGCTTCCTTCTCCTTAACCGGAGCAGCCTTGGCCTCCTTTGCCGGAGCCTCAGCAGCCGCCGCTTTTTCCGAAGCCGTCTTAGTTTCTGCAGAAGCTGCCTTGGCCTCTGCCACATCAGCCTTCACCTCAACCTCATCGGCCTTCGTCTCAGCTGCATCCGCTTTCGTCTCAGCCTTCACCGGCTTTTCCGCCTTCTTCGTGCTGGCTTTTCCTGCCTTTTCCGTCTTAGCGGCAGCCTTTTTCACCGTCTTCTTGGGCTTTTCCTCCTCCAGAGGCGTGCAGGTAAAGATCATGGTGCTCATGGCGGGGATATTGATCTCGATGGAGTAATCCCGTCCATCCCACTCGATGGCCTTGGCGGTCTTCACTCTGGGATTTGCCGCGCCCTGGCCGCCGAACTTCTCGTCCTCACTGCTCAATACTTCCTTGTACTTTCCATAGAAGGGAACGCCTACCCGGAAGCCTTCGTGGGCCATATTGTCAAAGTTGCAGATAAAGAGCAGGGTCTCCTCCGGCTTCTTCGTCCGGCGGATAAACATGGCCAGACTCTCCTCATGATAGGTGCAGTTGATCCACTGGAAGCCGTCGGGATAATAGTCCTCCTGATACATGGCGGGATGGCTGGCGTAGAAAGCATTCAGAGCCTTTACATAGTCCTGCATCTGGCGGTGTACCGGGAACTGCAGGATATCCCAGTCCAGATCGTCATTTTCATTCCACTCATGGACCTGTCCGAACTCCTGGCCCATAAACAGAAGCTTCTTGCCGGGATGGCCCATGTAGAAGCCGTAAGCTGCCCGCAGGTTCTGCGCCTTGGTCTCTAAGGACTCGCCGGGCATCTTTCCCAGCATGGAGGCCTTGCCGTGGACCACCTCGTCATGGGAGAATACCAGGATAAAGTCCTCGCTGTAGGCGTACAGCATGCTGAAGGTCAGGGAGCCGTAATTATTCTTCCGAAAATAAGGATCGCACTTCATGTAGCTGAGGAAGTCATTCATCCAGCCCATGTTCCACTTGTAGTCAAAGCCCAGGCCGCCGTCCTTCACATCGCCGGTGATCTGGGGCCACGCGGTGGACTCCTCAGCAATGAGGATGGCGCCGTCCTTTCTGCCCTTAAATACGGTGTTCAGGTGCTTTAAAAATTCTACGGCTTCCAGGTTTTCATTGCCGCCGTACATATTGGCAACCCACTCGCCGTCATTCTTTCCGTAATCCAGATACAGCATGGAAGCCACTGCGTCCATGCGGATGCCGTCAGCGTGGAACTTGTCTGCCCAGAAGATGGCATTGGCAATCAGAAAATTGCTGACCTGGGGACGTCCGTAATTGTAAATCAGGGTGCCCCAATGGGGATGAGCGCCCTTGCGGGGATCCTCGTGCTCGTAAACGCAGGTTCCGTCAAAGCAGGCAAGTCCGTGGGCGTCTCTGGGGAAGTGGGCGGGAACCCAGTCCAGAATCACGCCGATGCCCTGCTCATGCATGTAGTCCATGAAATTCATAAAATCGTCCGGCGTGCCGTAGCGGCTGGTGGGCGCATAGTAGCCGGTCACCTGGTAGCCCCAGGAAGCGTCAAGGGGATGCTCCATCACCGGCAGCAGCTCAATATGGGTGTATCCCATCTGCTTCACATACTCAGCCAGTCTGACAGCAATCTCCCGGTAGTTGTAAAATTCGGAGCCGATCACGTCGGTGCCGTCCTCATTTACCGCGGTGGGCTTGCGGATCCAGGAGCCTAAATGCACCTCATAAATATTCATGGGCTTGTCCTTGGTATCCAGCTTGGCCCGCTTTGCCATCCAGTCCTGGTCATTCCACTGATACTGGTTCAGATCCCAGACAATGGATGCATTGTTGGGACGAAGCTCCGTATAATTTCCATAGGGATCGGCCTTCAGCATCGGCTCGCCCTTGTAGGTCTTGATCTCGTACTTGTAAATGGTGCCTTCCTTGATGCCGGGCACAAACAGCTCAAAGATGCCGGAATCGCCCAGACGGCGCATCTGGTGGCGGCGGCCGTCCCACAGGTTAAAATCACCCACTACGCTGACACGCATGGCGCACGGCGCCCAGACGGCAAAGTAAACGCCCTCGGTATTCTGAATCTTCATCAGATGAGCGCCCATCTTCTCGTAAATGCTGTAATGGATGCCGCCCTCAAATTTCTTCAGATCGCTTTCCGTAAACTGCGGCTCGAAGGCGTAGGGATCCTTCATCTCCTCCGTAGCTCCGTTCTCATAAACCACCTCATAGGTGTAGTCCGGAATAGTCTTCCTGGGAATCAGTCCGGCGAAAACCCCCTGGTACATGCCGTCGGGATCCACATCCTCCATCTCATAGCGCTTTCCATTGGCCAGGCGGATAGTCACGGTCTTTGCCCCCGGCATGAATACCTGGACAAAGATGCCTGCCTCCGTCACATGAGGCCCCAGCAGCCGGTGGGGGTCCGATGATTCGGAATATACCAGCTCTTCAATCCCTGCCCAATCCAACATATCATACAATGTTTTTTCCATAAATGCGTGCCCCCTTGCTCCTTTTTATAATCCTCGTTAACAGCCTGGGCTGTTACTAATTATCTCCATTTTACCATCTCAGTATCTGAATAGCAATCATTTTTCGCCCTGCGGACGGGGTAACTTTACCGCTGCTTTGTCCCCAAAAGCGCCTGTCAGCTGTCCAAAATCTGGTCGGCATAATAGGCAAGAAGCAGATCCACCATCCGGCCGTAGCTTTGGATTCCATCCGTCTGGCTGTTGGCCTTCAGATACGTATCATTTACCTGGGAGGATACCTCCGCGATCCGGCCTTCATACTGCTGCCAGAAAGCATTATTGGCAGAAAGGTCGGAAAGCACCGCCTCCGGAAGGCTCCGGTAAATCTCCAGCGCGCTCTCAGGATCCAGCTTCCAGAGGGCATTGTGGGCGTACACGTAAGCCGTCAGATAACCGCTGTATTGAAAATATACCGAATCTGAGCCAACACAGGCCAGAAAACCGATAAAATTGGCTTCATCCTCCCGCATAAAGCCCCGCAGGTGGGAAAGCTCATGGCAGGCCGTGTGGGGGATATTGTATGCCGTCATATCTTCATTATAATTGGCCTCAATGGTAAAGGGCGAGTAGATGCCGGACAGGGACTGCACCGACAAAATCTGCGACAGTACTAACGGCTTGGGCCTGGGATAATACCCGGAAAGCTCTGGATACGTCTCGCCCAGCTCCTCCATCGCCTGGCGGGCCAGCGCCGGAAATTCCCTTTTCTGCTGGTCATCCGGCAAGAGGCTTCCTTCTTCCAGAAGAAGCTTTGCCGCTTCCGCCGTCTTCTGCTCCAAAAGCAGGCACAGGCGCCGCAGCTCCTCTGCCGACGACTCTCCCAGGGAAAGCCCCAGATAAGCGGAAAAGGGCTGCCGGTAATAATTAACGCCGCAGTTTGCTGTGTAGAGGAAAAAAAGAAGGGCAGCAGTAAAAAGGCCCCCTTTGACGATGGCGGCAGGCCTGCGGAGATTTCGGATGCCGTACCAGAAAATCCCCAAAAGCAAAAGATACAGTCCTGCCTCCGACACAGAAAAGGGAAGAAGGCCGCAAAGGCGTCCAATGCTTCCCACCAGCAGGGGATAGACGGTCACAGAATACCATTGGCCAAAGCCATTTACATTCCTGGACAGCCATTGCAGGAGAAGAGCACCAGACAGGAGGACGGCAGACGAAAGAAGGGCCGCCGCCCTGCACCTGTTCTTCTTCCTTCCGTCACCTTTCATGGCGGCCGCCCTCCTCTGATTCCGTATTTTCTCCTTCCAGTTTACCGCAATTCCCCAGACTTTTCCAGTCCTTTCTTCTGGAAAGTCATGGGATTTTCTTATGATTTCTTATGTTTTTCTAAAATCCCTTGCAGAAAATCATAATCTAAAATATACTGTAACTGAAATTCCAGAAATCGAGGCAAACGAAATGAGTAGTGAAAATCGCAGATTAGGATCTCCTGTTCACCACGAACCCAGCAGATCCAGAAAACAGAAACCATCAAAACAAAATCACCCTATCCGAAATGAAATCATCAGCTGGATCCAGATCCTTCTGGCGGCCATGTGTATTGCGCTGGTGCTCAACACCTGCATCATCGCCAACAGCCGGGTTCCCAGCGGTTCCATGGAAAACACCATCATGACCAATGACCGGGTGATCGGCTCCCGGCTGTCCTACAAATTCTCCGATCCGGAGCGGGGCGACATTGCCATCTTCCGCTTCCCCGATGATGAATCCATCTATTACGTTAAGCGGATCATCGGCCTTCCCGGCGAGACGGTGGATGTTAAGGACGGCGCCGTATACATCAATGGCTCCGAGACGCCTTTAGATGAGCCTTATTTAAAGGAAACCATGGTTCCCGAGGAGGATATGCATTTTGAAGTTCCCGAGGACAGCTATTTTATGATGGGCGACAACCGGAATTATTCCTATGACGCCCGCTACTGGACCAACACCTATGTGGCACGGGATAAAATTATTGCAAAAGTTCTCTTCCGCTACTGGCCCTTAAACAAGATGGGGCGGGTGGAGTAGGGATTTATCCGCCAAGCTCCACAAAGCGGGAGGAGGAGAAGGAGAATCCGGTGTTCTCATGATGAAGGGAAAGGCAGACCTGCAGGCGCCTCCCCTCCTCATCTTCATAAAGGAAGAAGGACAGGCCTTCCACCCGGCAGGCCGCCGGTACCTGGGATGCAAAGAGCCATTCTTCCTCTGTGCCGGAGGGCTCCGTAAATATCAGCCCATCCTCATCCGCAGACACCTGAATACTGACAGACCCATCCGGGCCGGACAGCACAAGGTACTGGCAGCCATCTTCACCGCCGCCGATTTCCACTGCGCTGTCCGGCCCGGCCTGTTTAATCTGCCCGGCAATGCGGGAAAGGGCCATATCACTGACCGCAATCACATCACCGGCCCCCTGAATCCGGCGGTACAGAAAAAGTCCCCGCTCCAGGAAAAACAGGGCTGCCCCGGTGACGATCAAGGTCAGGGCCATGGTTACCATGACTTCGGTCAGGGTATAGCCCTTTTTATTGTCCGTTCTCTTCTTCCAGCCGGTACAGAGCCGGATCCTCTTTCGCTGTTCCATACCGATACACCGCCATTCCCTCCAGATAAAATCCATCGGCCCCTCCCTCATCGGACTTTTCCGTCAGCGCAAAATAAAGAGCGTTTCCTGTGCCAAGGCGGGATCTTTTCACCATGTCTCCATATTTATCCAGATAGACGGCCTCCTGGACAGCCTCCAGCTGCCGTATCCGGCTGACTGCATCCAAAGTCAGCTGCCATGCAGTCAGAAAGACCTGCGCAGCCATGGCCGCCAGCAGCATCAGTGCCGCAAAGCTTACCACCACCTCGGTTATGGTGCTTCCCGCCCGTTTTCCCTTTAAGCTACGGTTCCTTCGCATCCATTTCATCGGCGGTTGTGCCATTTCTTTCTGCCCATTTCCACCGTGCACCAGCGCCCTCCTCCTTCCAATCCATCTCCTGAGATCTCCTGCTCCCCGCAGAACCAGAAGCTTCTGGCTTCCGCCGGAAAGCACTGCTTTTCGAGGCCGCATCTTCCAGATTAATCTTTTCATAGCTCTGTGTGACGCCAGCAGACCGTTCTCCGAAAAAGCAGGTAACCTCCGCCGTAAGATAAATCGCGGTGTCCGCAAAGGTATCCCCTTCCTCTGCACTCCACCTAAGATCAACCTGCACCTGTCCTGCCTCATCCGGCCAGTCACCTGAGACCTGAAAGCTTCGCCGGTTTTGTGAAGAAGCATCCTCCTCCGGATCCAGAATCCAAAAGCCCACATAGGCAAAGACAGAAGCTTCCGGATCCTGCGGCCGTCCCTCATAGATTTGTCCGGTCAGCTCTCTTGAAAGGCGGCGGCTGACTGACTCCGCAAGAATCCTGGCGGTCTCCCGCTCCCCGCGCAGGTGCACCCGCAGACTCAGGGAATATGCCGCCAGAAGAACGGCCAGGCACAGCACGGTGATCCCGGCCATAAGGCACATGACCAGCACCAGCGCTGAGCCTTTCTTTCCCAATCTATTCGTCATAATAAACCGCCTTTTTGTATTCCTCCAGGGAGGTAATGCCCTCCGCCACCAGTCTGGCTGCCTGCTCCTTCAATGAAGCCATTCCCAGCTCTCTCCTGGCATATTCCCGCAGCTCCTCCTCACCGGCATCCCGGCTGATCATCGCCCTGAGCTTCCGGTCGGCAGGGAGGATCTGGTGGATGGCCGTCCGTCCCCGGTAGCCGGTATAGCTGCATCTGGCACAGCCCTTTGGCCGCCGTATTTTCTTTATCTCTGCCCCCAGGATCCGCCGCTCCTCTTCATTGGCCTCTCCTTCCTCTGCGCAGTCCGGGCAAAGCTTTCTGAGAAGCCGCTGAGCCACAATGCCCAGAATAGACCCGGCAATCTGGTAGGGTTCCATGCCCAGATCCCGGAGACGGGGAATGGCAGAAGCCGCATCTCTTGTGTGCAGTGTGGAAAGGACCAGATGGCCGGTAATGGCGCCGCGCATGGAAATAGCCGCCGTCTCCTTATCCCTGGTCTCGCCCACCATAATAATATCCGGATCCTGCCTGAGCAGAGCGCGCAGGCCGTTTTCAAAACCAAAGCCTGCCGGATAATTTACCTGGCACTGGCTGATGCCCGGCAGATTCTTTTCCACCGGATCTTCGATGGTGGCAATATTCACCGGCCGGTCTGCCAGAAATTCCAGAATCATGTACAGTGTGGTGGTCTTTCCAGAGCCAGTGGGGCCGGTGAGATACAAAAGGCCGCTGGGCGCCTCCAAAAGGTCCCGCACTACCTGGTAATCCCCCTCCTCCATGCCGAAGGTTTCCCCATGATCGATGATGCTTCCCGATGCCAGAAGGCGGATCACCAGCTTTTCGCCAAAGACCGTGGGAACTGCCGACACCCGCATATTCACTGGGCAGCCGTCCACCTCCATCTGGAAATGCCCGTCCTGGGGAACCCGATGCTCCGCAATATCCATGCCAGCCAGAACCTTTACTCTGGCAGCCACCGGCGGATGCATCTCCTTTTTAAACAGAGCCCATTCCGTAAGGCTTCCGTCCAGCCGCATCCGGATCCGCACCCTGTCGGCAAATGGTTCGATATGAATATCGCTGGCATGATTCCTCCAGGCGCTCTCCACCAGCCTTTCCACAAGGCTGACCGCAGAACCATCTTCCCATTCCATAAAGCTGCCCGGCTCCATATTTCCCGCCTTCATCCTGCTCCGTCCTTTCTCCTCCTTTTCGGAAGATTCATCGATAAACCAAAAGGAATCGCCCTGTCAAAGGCAGCAGATTCGGTATCCGGCAGTTCAGTAAATCAGCCGGCCGATTCCGTCATAGGAAGCGTAAACAGGCATCAGCACCGCTGCCATGACAAAGCAGGTCAGCAGCGCCATGACCAGAATCATTGCCGGCTCCGCAAGAGCGGCCAGACGCCGCAGAGACTGCCTTGCATCATACTCCATGGAGTGGGAAGCTGCCCGCAGCATTGTGCCAAGCTGTCCCGCCTCTTCACCTGCCTGGGCAATGAATATCAGCTTCTTTATCAATCCTTTTTCCCCTGCCAGCGCCTGACCGAGGCTCCAGCCCTGCTCCACCGACACAGCTGCCTGCCGCACCTGCTTTTCCATCCATGCATTTCCCGACGCCCCTCCGGCTATAACCAGTGCCTTCGGCAGGGGAATCCCCGCCTCATAAAGGGAGCTCAGCGTCCTGGCAAAACGAGCCGTGCAGAGCATCCGCCGCAAAGGTCCCACAACGGGAAAACTAAGGCGCAGCCGGTCACGCTGGAGCTTCACCGCTCCCCTCCGGCCTGCCGTCCGCTCAAGGAGAATCAGCGCCAGGCCCACAGTCAGGAAAACCTGCCACCAATGCCGGACCAAATCCACAAAGGCATAAAGCACCCTGGTGGGCCAGGGAAGCTCCTCCAGATAGGCAAACAGCGGCTGAAACTGCGGAAGGATGATGTACACCATCAGCCAGAGCATCCCGGCCAGAAGCACCAAAAGAAGTTTGGGATACAAGAGTGCCGTCCGAAGCTGGCTTTTCAGCTCATGCTCCTGCCAGTAATCCTGAGAAAGCTCCAGAAAGGTCTGCCCCAGACTTCCTGACTGCTCCGCCGCACGCACACATTGAACCATCACCGGCGGAAAGGCAGGCGCCTGCTCCTCCATAGCCTGCCAGAGGCTGCTGCCGCTGCACACAGACCCATAAACCTTCCCAAGAATCCTGCGGACAGCTGTCCCATTCTGCTCCTCCTGAGAAAAAATAAGCAGAGCCCGCACAAGGGGCACACCGGCATTCAGCATAGTGCCCAGCTCTTTAGAAAGCTCAGACAATCTTCCCTCCGGCAGCGGACGTCTTATTTTCAGTTTCATCCACGTTCTCCTCTCCTACGGCAGCAAAAGGCCCTTGTACCAGGCCCAGAGCGGCCCGCCCCAGAATATCACCGCAAACATTCCTCCGCAGAGGAAGGGTGCAAAGGCAAAATGATCCTTTCTCCCCGCCCGTCTTCCTGCCAGCAGAAACACGCCCCATGCCCCTGCACTTAAGACGGCCAGAATCACGGCTGCCGTCATACGGCGCCATCCCAGGAACAGTCCGCAGACTGCCGACAGCTTAATATCCCCTCCGCCAAAGGCCCCGGGAATCTTCATGGTGAGAAGCCACATGGGCAGACTTACGCAGAGCCCTCCTGTGATCCGGGAAAGAAGAGAGGGGGCTGATATCCAGCTCGATCCCTGACCAACTGCCGCATCCAGCATCGAAAAAAGCATGGACAGGCCGGCTAAAATCAAAATGACCGCGTGAAAGCAGTCGGGAATTTCCATGACATCCAGGTCCGCCATAGTCACCGCCGCCAGCACGCTAAGAAAAAGGAATGTCAGCACGCTCTCCGCTGAAATTCCCAGATAGGCTGCGCAAAGCCATGCTGTGAAACCGCCTGCAAGCTCTGCAGCCGGATGGCGCAGAGAAACCCTCCGGCCGCAGAAGGCACACCTTCCCCGGCACAAAAGCCATCCTGCCACGGGAAGCATTTCCCAAAAGGACAGCACACGGCCGCAGGAATCGCAGCGGGAGCGGTCCCGCAAAATATCCATATTTCTCACCAGCCGCCAGGCAGCTGCATCTGCAAACGAAAAAATGCAGGCGCCTGTCAGCCAAATGAACAAAAGCCAAATCACCTCTGTCATTTTCTGCATCAAAGCACCTGCCTTTTTTCAATCGCATTGCTATTCTATTGTTTCCAGCTCCAGGCCCTCGTCCCCGAGAACTGCCGCCCGGCCGCCTTTCTCATAGCGAAACTCGGTTATCTCGCCTTCCTCCACCTGAAATTCCAGGATAACCTGATCATCCGTGATCCCGGCCATCTCCCACAGCACCTCTTCATCAATATCCTCGGTGACAATCTGGGAAACGTCCTTCTCGATGGAGGCCTCCGCCACCAGGGTTTCCAGGGAAATGTAGGCGTTTCTGGCCTCCAAAAGCACCTGGCTTTCTCTGGCCCGGTCCACCCATCCGACCATGGAGGGAACTGCAATCCCGGCCAGCACTGCCAGTATGGCCAGCACCACAATCAGCTCGATCAGCGTAAAGCCCGCCCTTTTCATTCGTTTCTCTGTCATCCTGCCTGCTCCTGAACCTCCGCCTTAAATAAACTGATTCCTGCCTGCATCATAGACATACTGGATGGATGCCAGCGAAGCCGTAATGTGCTGTTCATCCAGATCAAGAGAACGGCACAAATCCTCCAGGCTGGAATAATGATCCCGAAGCTGCGTATTCAGATAGCTTAAGAGCATTACCGGATCCTTTGGTATCATAAAGGTCTTCCTTTCCTGATTCGAAGTCACACGGGCAAAGTCTCGCCCTGCATTCCTGTACAATTATAGCGAATTCCGTCCTGATTCGCAACAGGCAGTTTGCAATTGCCGCAGAGAAGGGGAAAATAAATATTCCTGGGGCATCTTATTTTTTATCCCTCTGCCCGGGCAGACAGGCCCCTGCCGTCCGGATTTACATCGATCACGATGGTATTTCCGGCACGGACGCCGTCGCTTAAAATCAGCCGCGCCGCCAGCGTCTCCACGTTCTTCTGCAGATAACGCTTTAAGGGCCTTGCGCCGTATACCGGATCGTAGCCGTTCTCCGCCACATAAGCCTTGGCCGCATCCGTAAGGCGGATCGCCAGCTCACGGTCAGCCAGACGCCGGTTCACATCGGCAATCAGCAGGTCGGTAATTCCGCCGATATTGTCTCTGGTCAGCGGCTTAAAGAGGATGGTTTCGTCCAGACGGTTCAAAAATTCCGGCCGGAAATGCATCCGCAGGTCATTCATCACCAGATCCTCTGCCTCTTTCGTGATATTGCCCTGGCTGTCAATGCCGTCTAACAGATACTGTGAGCCAATGTTGGAGGTCATAATCAGGATCGTGTTCTTAAAGTCCACGGTGCGTCCCTGGGAATCGGTAATCCGCCCGTCATCCAACACCTGCAAAAGCACATTGAACACATCGGGATGGGCCTTTTCCACCTCGTCAAAAAGCACCACGGAATACGGCTTGCGGCGCACGGCCTCGGTCAGCTGTCCGCCCTCATCGTAGCCCACATATCCTGGAGGCGCTCCGATCAGCCGGGACACGGAATGCTTCTCCATGTACTCGCTCATGTCGATACGAACCATATTGCCCTCATCGTCAAACAATGCCTCTGCAAGGGCCTTTGCTAACTCCGTCTTGCCCACGCCGGTGGGGCCCAGGAACAGGAAGGAGCCGATGGGCTTGGTGGGATCCTTGATGCCGGCCTTTGACCGGATAATGGCCTCCGTCACCTTTTCCACGCCCTCATCCTGGCCGATCACCCGCTTGTGGAGGATTTCATCCAGATGAAGGGTCTTGCTCCGCTCGCTCTCCGTAAGCTTTGCCACGGGGATTCCCGTCCACCGGGAGATAATCCGGGCAATCTCATCGTCGGTAACGCTCTCATGCACCAGGCTCAAATCCTCGCCCTTTACCTTCTCCTCCTCGGCAGCCAGCTCCTTCTGCAGCTGCGGAAGCTTTCCGTACTGCAGCTCCGCCGCCCGGTTTAAATCGTATTTCTGCTGGGCGTCCTGGATCTCCCGGTTCACCGCCTCGATCTCCTCACGGAGAGCGGAAAGCTTATCCACGGAAGCCTTTTCATTCTCCCACTGGGCCTTCTTCGCCGCAAACTCATCGTGAAGCTCCGCCAGCTCCCGCTGCAGATCCGCCAAACGGTCCTGGCTTAAATGGTCGGTCTCCTTCTTTAAGGCGGCCTCCTCAATCTCCATCTGCATAATCCGCCGGGACAGCTCGTCAAGCTCCGCAGGCATGGAATCCAGCTCCGTCTTAATCATGGCGCAGGCCTCATCCACCAGGTCGATGGCCTTATCCGGCAGGAACCGGTCGGTAATGTACCGGTCAGAAAGCATAGCTGCCGAAACAAGGGCCGAGTCGGTGATCTTCACCCCGTGGAAGACCTCATACCGCTCCTTTATGCCCCGGAGGATGGAAATGGTATCCTCCACCGTAGGCTCATCCACCATAACCGGCTGGAACCGCCGCTCCAGAGCCGCGTCCTTTTCAATGTACTTCCGATACTCATCCAGAGTGGTGGCGCCGATGCAGTGAAGCTCGCCCCGGGCCAGCATAGGCTTTAACATATTTCCCGCATCCATGGAGCCCTCGGTCTTTCCGGCGCCCACGATGGTATGCAGCTCATCGATGAAAAGAATAATCTTTCCCTCGCTCTTCTTCACTTCCTCCAGAACGGCTTTCAGCCGCTCCTCAAACTCGCCCCGGTACTTGGCACCAGCCACCAGCGCCCCCATATCCAGAGCAAAAAGCTTCTTATCCTTCAATCCCTCCGGCACATCGCCCCGGACAATCCGCTGGGCCAGTCCCTCCACCACGGCGGTCTTGCCTACGCCAGGCTCGCCGATCAGCACCGGGTTATTCTTCGTCTTCCGGGAAAGGATGCGGACCACATTTCGGATCTCGCCGTCACGGCCGATCACCGGATCAAGCTTCTGGTCTCTGGCCCGCTCCACCAAATCATAGCCGTACTTTTCCAGGGTGTCATAGGTGGCCTCCGGATTGTCGCTGACTACCCGCTGGTTTCCCCGGACGGTGGACAAAGCCTGCAGGAACTTCTCTCTGGTAATGCCGTACTGGCGGAACATCTCCTTCATGGTCCGGTCCGGCTGCTTTAACATAGAAAGGAAGAGGTGCTCCACAGACACATACTCATCGCCCATGGCCTTGGCCTCGTCCTCTGCGTTTACCAGGACTTTATTTAAATCATTGCTGATGTAAAGCTGGCCGCCTCCGCTTACCTTGGGCAGGCGGGTCAGGGCCTGCTTTGCCTCATCCTTAAACTGATTTCCATTGATTTCCATCTTGGTGATCAGCTTGAAAATCAGGCTGTCCTCTAAATCAAGCAGAGCAAAAAGCAGGTGCTCCTGCTCGACCTGCTGGTTTCCATATTCGTAGGCCAGCTTCTCGCAGGCCTGCACCGCTTCCATTGATTTCTGGGTAAATTTATTAATGTTCATATCCTCGCCTCCCTTACGAGTTGGGTCAATACGTTTTAACACCGGCCAGCTAAGTGGACCGGTGGAAATAAGGGGTTGTGATCTATGTGAAAACAGTGGGGAAAATGTGTTCCTCGTTTCTGTTCTAGGCGTAATATAACACATGTTGTTAGCCATGTCAAGGGGCGAGTGCTAATTTTCTGTAAAAAATTTGTGAAGCCTTGATTTTATAGGCTTCACAAAAACATTTTCCCCTTCCACTTCCCACTTTTCACCCGCACAAAAAACACTGCTGCCCGAAATCCCCAATCCAGAAACATCGCCAGCCAGACACAGATAACACCTAAAGAAAGGATTTCTCGGAATAGATAACTGCATCCCACCCGAAAAACCCACATGGAAATCATGGACACGGCCATGGTAAACCGCACATCGCTGGCTGCCCTGAGCGCGTCAGGGAGATTAAATGCAGGCACCCACACAAGGGCGCAGGCGAGGGCCTGCCAGCGGATTATTTCCACCGCAGTCTTCCTGGTTTCCAGGGGAAGCTGGTACAATCCGGCAATGGGAGATGCCAGAAAAGCAGACAATGCTGCAGTTACTGCTGTGACGGCCAGAGAAAACATTCCGATCTTACGTATGTAATATTCCGCCTGTTCATTTTCCCGGGCCCCTATGCACCGTCCCACTACAGTCAGCAGTGCCAGGCCGATTGCGTATCCCGGCATGTGGGTAAACTCTGATACCGACAAAGCTACGGCATTGGCTGCAATGGCTGCTGTTCCAAAGGAAGTGACTACTCCCTGAACTAGAAGCTTTCCAATATGGAAAATACTGTCCTCCAAGCCTGTGGGAACTGCCAGCCGCAGAATATTCTTTGCCATTGGCAGATTCCATCCTGTTCTCCAGAAATGCCGGGCACTGATTATTCCCTTGGAGCGCAAAAGCAAAATGAACATCACCAGACTGCTGATCATCCGGGCTGTCATGGTGGCAAGTCCCGCCCCAAATACACCCCAGCCAAAGCAAAAAATAAAAATCGCATTCAGGCAAATATTGAAAAGGCTCATTTCCAGGGATACAAGAAATGGAAAGCGGGCATTTCCCATGGCGCGGAATATGGCAGAACAGCTGTCCAGCAGCATAAGAAAGGGATAAGATGCCATAGAAAAATAAAAGTAGATCATCGCCTGTTCCAAAACCTTTTCTCCGCAGAACCATACAAGCCATTCAGAATCTGATTCCGGAAGCCTAAGCACAGAAGAAAAATCCCCATAGAGAGAACCACGGACTCTGCCAGGAGATGTTTGGCCGCAAGATTCGCCTGACGTTTTTCTCCCTTTCCAATATATTGGGTACAGATAATAGCCCCGCCGGTGGCCAAGGCCGAAAACATGCTTTGAAATAACATATTAATTGAATCAATCAGGGAAACGCCAGACACTGCGGCTTCTCCTGCCGAAGCCACCATCAGCATGTCTGCCATGCCGATGGTACCCATGATGATCTGCTCCAACATTAACGGCAAAATCAGACCTGCCAGATTTCTTTTGGAAAAAAGCATACTTTTCCCTCCATTTTTACGCAATTTTCGTCTTTGAAACGGATTATAAAAAGTGTGCGCCTCCTTGCGGAGCATTTTCATTTAACAGGAAACGCAGTTTCCTGTTAAATGAAAAACGGCTTTTAAAAACAAAGCCGACATAATGGCACAGAAGGCTTCCGAAAAGAATGGAGCGCACCAGATCCCGCTTTCCCCAAACAGCGCCGTCATTATCCCCAATGAGAGAGCGATTGCAGCCAGCCCCCGCCCCATAGAAATAGTGAAGGAAAATGCCGGTTTTTCTATGGCCGTAAGATATCCGGCCGATACCACATTAAAGCCCAGAAAAAGGAAGGATAACGCATACAGCCGGAGGGCCTTTTCTGTATAAGAAAACAACACTCCGTTTCCTTTATCCAGGAAAATCCCCACAAACATCCCGGGAAATAATTCCAGAAGCAGAAAACAAACAGCAGTTACTGCCAAAGTCATCTTCATGGCATAGCTGAGAAATTTTCTGCATAAATAATGCTCTTCCGCCCCATAGTGAAAGCTGATCACCGGCTGGATTCCCTGGGCAATTCCCGACATGGTGTTCAGCACCAGCGTATTCACATAAGAAATCACCGTATAGCTGACAATCCCCGACTCACCAATTACACGCAGAATCGCCTGATTAAACAGAAAGATTACAATCCCGCCGGACAGTTCAGTAAAGCCGCTTGAAAGTCCTAAAGGGATAATCTGTCGATAAACTTGGAGGTTCAGTCTGAATTTTCGGAACCGAAGAGTTTTTCGGAATTTTGCAAAATACAGCAAAAAGATCATCGTGGATGCCATCTGGGCCAGGCCTGTGGCAAAGGATGCCCCGAACACACCCCAGTGCAGTTTCATCACAAATACATAATCCAGCACCACATTCGTCAGGCCGCAGGCACAGACTCCCACGGCCGATACAACTGGCGTCCCATCAGTCTTTACCAATGCTTCCATGTTGTATGACAGAATAAAAAATACCGCAAAACAGGAAATTGTTCCTACGTAATCCTTCACGTATTCCATAGTGCTTTCCGTTGCTCCCAGAACCAAAACCAAAGGCTCCAGGCAAATCTGCGACACAGCCGTTACAGCCAGAGAAAACACCGTCATCACAGCCAGATTCATGGTAAAAAGCCCGGATGCCTCCTCCTCTTGCTGTCGTCCAAGGGCAATGGAAATCAAGGTGGACGTCCCTGCTGCCGTCAAAAGGCCGATGGTAAAAATAAAAATCACATAAGGCGTCGACAGATTTACTGCCGCCAGCGCCTCCTCGCCTACACCGCGGGCCACAAACATCCCATCGATGATCGTGTATAAGGCAAAAATCCACATGGAAACCACTGACGGCAGTACAAATCGAAAAAATTTTTTTAGCAGCACTTCAATACCTCCTACTGTCCAGACAGCAGGTAAACTGCTGCCCCTTTTACAGAACCGCCAAAATTCCATTCAGGTAAGCCAGGCTCCGTTTGGCGGCAGTTTCGGTATCCGGGAAATTGGTTATCTCCAGCGCCAGAGCTCCGCAATAGCCAATTTCCGCTAAAGCCTTCAGGGTCTCCTTAAAATCATAGTGAGCATGACCCGGATACCAGCGGTTGTTGTCCGCAATATGGACATGGATAATATACCCGGCGCCATTCCGCACGGCCGCCGCGATATCATCCTCCTCAATATTTAAGTGAACCGTATCAATATGCAGCTTTACCCGCCGGGAACCCACCTGTCGGAGCAGCTCTTTGCCTTCCGCAATAGTAACGGCATAATCACTCTCAAACTGATTCATCACCTCAAACCCCAGCCAGACTCCATACTTCTCTGCCAACTCGCCGCATTGCTTCAGACTCTCGGTCAAATTGCAGATAAATTCCTCCCGGTTCCCGCCGCAGTCCGCCACGCGCCCGGCAATCAGCCCCACAATCACCACCGCCCCCCAGGGAGAAACTGTCTTCATATGTCCTTCCAGACGGCGGATGGCCGCCTTCCGTTTTGCAGGATCGCCGCTCCCCAGACAGATCCCGTCTCTTTCGTAGGCGGAGCCTGTGCCGATGGAAGTCAGCTCCACCTGGTTCTTCCGCAGCAGTGCCCACAGCTTTTCCCGGTCCAGTTCATCAGAATCATAAATGTGAAGCTCTACAGCCCGGTATCCCATGCGGGCCATCTGGGGGATCGTTTCTTCGAAAGGGCCCCTAAAGAGTATAGGGTCATCCCCAGAAGCGTCAACAGATGCCGTGGCCGCGATTTTCATTTCCGCTGCCACTACTCCCGACGCGCTGCTTTCCGCTCCTGCTATCTTTTCCATCTCAACTGTCTTTTCCATTCTCAGCCTTCTATCCTCTCCGCTTCCAGCTCGTCAATATCCTCCAAAAGGAATGCTTCCCCTTCACACCCGAACACCCGCACATCCTTCATCACCAGCTTCTGCACATTGCGGATAAATACCCCCATCTTGGCCACCAGCTGGATGTCGTCCATCATGGCCGGCTCGTCCGGCTCCGGGTTTTCTGCGTAGGTAATGGTCACATGGTCAAATTCCACATAATCTACCTTTTTCTCCGGAAGGCCGTAGAGAAATGCTCCGGCTACATGGCAGTTTTCTGCCTGAATATTGCGGAACACCAGCTGCTTTACCTCCGGCGTCCGCTCGTCCACAGGAAGTGGGGACTTGCATTTCACATAATCGGAATGACGGTCCGGGTCGCAGCAGTTATAGTAGGAATTGAGCACAAAGGGCGTCAGCACATGATCCATAAGGATGTTTTCAAAGCGGATATCCTCCACCACCGCATCCTTTCCCCGGCCCCGCCGGGTCTTAATCCGAAGCCCACGGTCCGTATGGGAAAACAGACAGTTTTCCACGTGCAGCCCCCGCACACCGGCAGCCATCTCGCTTCCGATGGTCACCGCCCCGTGGCCATTGTTCATGCAGCACTGGCGCACGGAGATATTCTGGGAGGGAACCTTATATTTGTGTCCCATATAGTATTTTCCAGATTTCACGGCAATGCAGTCGTCCCCCAAGGAGAAATACACCCCGGCGATCTCTAAGCCGTTTACGGATTCTGGATCCATGCCGTCGGTATTTGGCGAATCCCAGGGATTTTCAATGTGCAGATCCAAAAACCGCAGCTGATTGGAAAAATAGGGATGAAGATTCCAGGAGGGACTGTTTTGCAGGCGGATTCCATGGATCACCACATTTTCACAGTGGTTTAAGAAGACCATCCTGGGCCGGAATGCGCCGATCTTGGCCCGGTCATCCTCCCACCAGTCTTCAAAGGTGGCATTTCCGTCCAGCATTCCCTCACCGGTAATCACCACATTGGACACATGGATTCCCGTGATCATGCTGGTAAAGATATCCAGAGGATTTCCTTCCCAGGAGCCAAGGTTGTACTCCTCCTTCTCATCCCAGCTTTGAATCATGCCCGGCAGGATGCCGAACCGCTCCCGGTCCGCATGGCCCAGCAGCACGGCTCCCTTTCCGATATCCAGCACCAGATCGTTTACCAGGAAAAGGCTGGTGATCCGGTAGATTCCTGCCGGGATATAGACCCGGCCGCCTTTAGGGCAGGAGCAGATAGCCGTCTGTACAGCCAGAGTATCGTCATGAATGCCGTCCCCCTTAGCCCCGAATTTCCGTACATTTAAGGTGACAAATTCGTAATCGGTATGTACGGAAAATGCTGCCGCAGTCTGGCCGTCCACCTTCAGCTCTACCTGGTACTCCGTATCCGGCAGCAGCCCGTATACCGTCTGGATGGCCTTTCTGCTTTTCTGCTTCAATTCCCCATCCAGCCAGATTTCATATTCCTTGTCCGTATGATAAATTCCAAATCCTTCCCACTCGATGACGAAGCTGCGGGAGGTTTTAAAGATCACTTTCGCCGTCATTTCAATCCCCTCTCAAATTCACGTGTGTTTAATGGAAACTCCTTTGGCCAATCAGCCCTTAACACCTCCTGCGGCAATTCCTTCCACAAACTGATCCTGAGCCAGGAAGAAGACGATCAGCGACGGAAGCAGGGTGATCACCGACAGGGCCAGAACCTTGTTCCATTCAAACCCGGTCTCCGCATCGGTCAGCAGGCGCAGGCCCAGGGAGGTCGGATACTTTTTCACGCTGTCCAGATAGATCAGCGGGCCCTGGAAGTCATTAAATGCCCACATAAACTGGAACAGAGCCACCGAAACAATGGTGGGCTTCACCATGGGCACCACGATGTATAACAGGCGCTGAAAGGAATTGCACCCGTCGATCTCTGCCGCCTCCTCCAGTTCTTTCGAGACGGAGCGCATGAACTGTACCAGCATAAAGATAAAATACGGCTCCGCGCCGAAAAATGCCGGCACCGTCAGTGGAAGGAAGGAGTTGGTCCAGCCCCAGTCCCTGAACAGCAGAAACTGCGGAATGTTTAAGACCACCTGCGGCAAAAACAGCGTGGCCAGCAGGATAGAAAACCAAAAGGTTTTATGCGGAAAGTCAAACCGGGAAAAGCCATAGGCCGTCACAACGCTGGACACTACCGCGCCGATCACCTTGGGAATGACAATCTTAAAGGTATTGATCAAATACATGCTGTATGGATTCCCGGTAGCCGTCCATGCGTCGATATAGGGCTGAATGGACGGGCTTTTGGGAATAAAGCTGATGGTCGAATAGATTTCATTATTGCTGGCCTTAAAGGACGCGCCTACCATCCAGAGCATGGGATAAAACATAATGATCCCCACCAGCACCAGCACCGTGTAGCGCAGGACGGTGCTCACTCGTTCTCTTGTTCGTCTGCTCATTTTTTCTCCCCCTTAGTTTCCATCATCCGAATAGTAGACCCAGTACTTCTGGCTGGCAAAGGATACGATCGTAAGCACCGTAATGATCACGAACAGCAGCCATGCCATAGCGCTGGCCTGCCCCATCTCGTAAGTCCGGAACGCATTCTGATAGATCAGCAGGGAGATCAGCGTGGTGGAGCCTAACGGGCCGCCCTTGGTGATGATAAAGGCGCTGTTGAACTCCTGGAATGCCTCGCACAGCTGGGTGATCAGATTGTAGAAGATCACCGGCGTGATAAGGGGCACGGTAACGGAAAAGAACTGACGCCACTTGCCTGCTCCGTCAATCGCCGCCGCTTCATACAATTCCTGGGGAACGCCTTTTAAGGCCGCTAAAAAGATCACCATGGCCGAGCCAAACTGCCATACCCGCAGCAGGCAGATCACGGCCAGCGCATAGTGGGTATTTCCCAGGAAGTTGATCTTCTCCCCGCCAAAAAGGGTGATGATCTGGTTAATGAGACCGTCGCTCTGGAAAATGAATTTCCATACCACCGCAATGGCCACCGATCCGCCAAGAATAGAGGGAATGTAGTAGATTGTCCTGAACAGCTTGACAAACTTTAATTTGAAATTCAGAATGTACGCGATAAACAGAGAGAACGCCAGCTTAAGGGGCACCGTGATAAACGCGTACTGAAAGGTAACCTTAAAGGCAGACATATATTTTTTCGTCTGAAAGATCTCAACGTAATTGTCCAGTCCGATAAATTCTGTTCCCGTTTTAAATAAACTGTAATCGGTAAAGCTGTAGACCAGCGACATAACGAACGGGTAAAACTTAAATACCAGAAATCCGATGATCCACGGGAGGATGTAAAAAAATCCCCGGTATCTGCGAAACAGCTCCCTGCGTTTTTTTGCTTTTTCCATCTTGTATGAAACCGGCACTCCGTCCATAACCTCACCCTTATCCTTCCTTCATTGCTTCTGCAGCGGCCATCATCAGCACCCCGACCGCCTTTACATCATCATCCACTACCGGCTCAGATAAGTAATAGCTTCTGCTTCCATCCCGCTCCTCTCTCGGGCCAAGTCCCGCCGATGCGCAGGTCCCGGATAAATGGAAGACCCCATCTTCACCTGCAGTCAGTTTTTCCGCCAGCACCGCATGGTAGATTTCTTTTCCCTTCTCCAGATACTTCTCCTCCAAAAGCGCGCCTGTCCGGCAGCCCTTCATGATCGCATAGGCGATCATCAGCGAGCCGGAGGTTTCCAGGTAATTGCCCTCCTCCTCCGGAAGGGCGATCAGCTGGTAAAACAGCTTGCTTTCCTTATCCTGGTACTTGAGCACCCCGCGGACCGCCTCCCGCAAAAGCTCCCCAAACCGTGCTTTAACATCGTATAATTCCTCTGACATCAGATCATAGCAGTCCACCAGCGCCATCAGATACCAGCCAATGGAGCGCAGCCAGAAATTCGGAGAAAGTCCCGTTTCCGGATCCGCCCATTTCCGGTCTTTGTACTCATCATAGGCGTGATAATACAGGCCGCTCTTTTCATCGTAAAGGATCCGCCGCACCTGGTTAAACTGATTCAGCACATCATAGCAGCGGGTCTGGCCGCCCCACCGGTTGTCGTATTCCAGATAAAAGGGCTGCGCCATGTACAGGCCATCCAGCCAGACCTGAAACGGATAGATCAGCTTATGCCAAAAATTCCCACAGGTCAGCCTGGGCTGATAAGTCAGCTGGGTCATCAGCGTATCGCATGCCTTGCGGTACCGTTCTTCCCCCGTCAGATCATACAGGAAATAAAAGATTTTCCCCGCGTTGATAAAATCCAGATTGTACTCCTCAATATGATAGCTGATGATCGTTCCATCCTCTTTTATGTAAGGGCTGACCATCTTTTCGATAAACTCCAGATACTCCTTATCTTTGGTCTCCTGGTACATGGCCGCCGCCCCTAAAAACGCGCAGCCGTCCTCATAGTTCCACTCATGCAGGAGCTTCCCCTCGATCTCCACCAGATACTCGTCCAGCCCCTGATACGTTTTCATAAACTGCTTAAAATAGGAAGTTAATTCCACGGCGTTCTCCTCCTTTTGGGTTTTTAAAAGGGGCGCTTCTGCAGCGCCCCTTCACATGAACCGCGCATCAGCCTAATATGGATTCGCTGCGTTTACATCGTTAATGGAATCGATCAGATACTGCGCCATTTCCGCCGGATCCGCCCCTGCGCTTAAATTGTCAAATACTTCATAGTAGACGCCCGTCCGTTCCTTCAGGGCAGAATTTTCAAAGTTGGGATCAAAGGTGTAGTGGCAAAAATCCAGAACCTTCTGATTGCCCTCCAGGGTCAGGCCGCCCAGGATCCCTTCGTCCTCCAGAACCTTCTTTGCCGCGGTGTTGCAGGGCGTTCCTCTCTCGGTTCCCATCAGCCGGATACCGTTTTCGTTGGAGGTCAGATATTCCAGAAGAAGCGCTGCCTCCTCCTTGTGCTCCGAAGTCTCCGTGATCGCAAAGCCCTGGGATACCTTGCTCATGCCTGCCGGATACTGCCCCATGTCTGTGGGATACTCACCCAGCACCAGTTCCTGGCCCTCGTCCAGGGATTCCGCGATCTCCTGAACATTGGAGTCGTATTCGGTCAGACCTGCATAGTGGCCGTCCATCCACTTTTTATTGGACAGGAAGTTCTCCGCGCCATCTCCGATGATCGTCTCGATCTTCGGCCATACGTGATCTTCCTCCAGGGAATTGATAAAGTTCATGCCATCGGTAACCTCTTCCACGGTATAGTTCACCTGCAGATCCTTGATCCACTCTTTTCCGTACTTTTCCTGAAGGTACATCACCATCCAGAGCATTCTCTCGTAGCCTTCCTCTGCCAGCGGATAATAGTCCTCGCCCAGCTTTTCCTGGAAGGCTTTTCCCGCTTCCCGCAGCTCTTCTATGGTGCTGGGAATGGGAACACCGGCTTTGTCGAAGGTGGTTTTATTGTACATCGGCAACTTTCCTGTGATTGAGATCGGCACGCCCTGCAGCTTTCCCGCCACCGTCATGGCCTGCAGATTGGCTTCGGACCAGTTGTCCAGAGAGATCACATCGCTGTATTCATTTAAATCCACAAATTTCGAACCGTCAGAAGAAAACTGATACAGCCAGTCCCAGTTGATCTGCATCAGATCCGGGGCCGTGCCTCCGGCCAGCTGCGTGGCTACCTTATCCACCCAGCCGTCCCAGGAGGAATACTCGCATTCTACGGTGATCCAGGGATATTCCTCCTCAAAGGCTTCCACCGCAGCCATGGTGGCATTGTGGCGGCTTTCTCCGCCCCACCAGCTGAACCGCAGAGTCACCTGCCCGTTTCCGGAAGCATCCGCCTCCTGCTTATCTTTGCCTGCCTGGGCGTCCGCTCCGCTCTCTGCTGTGTTTCCCCCGCCGCACGCCGTCATGGACAGTGCCATTGCCGCCAGTACCGCTGCAGTTATCTGCTTTTTTCGCATAAGTAAACTCCCCTTTCCCCTGTTCTGATTACTTGGCCTTCTTCGCTTCCAGCTCTGCTTTCGTCAGCTCAATCTCAAACCATACATAGTTTACGTTCTCGTTCTCTTTGATCTCAATGGCGTGCTCAATATCCGTGGGGATGAATGCCCAGTCGCCTTCATGAAGCTCGATCTCCTCCCCGGCAGCCCGATAAATGAACTTGGTCCCCGGCATACCGTAATACCACTGATACAGATCGTTGTGGCTGTGCGGCTCCGCTTTGTTGGGGCCCTTTCCAATGATGGCGCCCATGGTCATTCTGGTGAGGAAATGCGTATCCAGGATGGACAGAGCCTTGATCCCCTCCGGCCGGAAGCCCTCTACATACTCGATGCATCCGCTTAATGGGCAGAAGCGGGGAAGGGCAATGTGCCAGTGGCCAAACTGCTCCACATCCTCCGGCAGCATCACGCAGGTCAGCTGCAAAAACTCCATGTCCGTCACCGCGTGAAGCACGTTCTCTTCCTCATCCATCCGGGGAATGAACAGAGACGGCTCATCGATATTGAAGGCCTTCTTCGGCGTCACCACAAAGCCCTGGCCGCTGGTAAAGTAATAAATCTGCGTCTGGTCCCCGAAGGTTTCCAAAGTCACTACCGTTCCTGCCTTTACCTGGCATTTCCAGGTGTGGACGCCCTCTACCATTCCCGGCAGCATTTCCGCGCGGGAAATCCCGTTGCCTAAATCCGTAAATACCATATCCTCTTTCTTCTGATAGCGAATAACCGACATGTGCTTTTCCTCCATTTTCTCTTTGTTCAGTTTTTCTCGTAATTCCAGAGCGCGCAGGCCGTTTCTGCCGCCGCATCCCGGTCCAGCTGGCCGGTGATGTATTTGGCCCAGACACTGGCGATACCGCTCTTTAGCTCCTCCGGCAGGCTTCCCGACTGATCAATAACTGCCTGCCCGGTCAGGATGGCTTCCTTTACCTGGACGGCGACAGGCGACAGCGCCTTGTCATCCCCGCGTTCCATTCCGGAAACCGTCAGACAGCCCATGGTCCTTTCCAGGTAATCCCTGGCCGTCTCCGAGGTAGCCAGCCAGAGCAGAAAGGCCTTGGCCTCCTCCTGGTGTTCGCTGCTCTTCGTCACGGACAGGGACAGGATTTCCACCGGAAGCCGGTTCCTCTCCGCCTCCTCATAAAGGGGAATGGAGCCGATGATGGTCTTTTCCTCCATCTCCGGAGCGCTTCTGCGCATCGCAGGCACCATCCAGCTCCCTTCATTATTGAGCATGGCGTACTTTTCAATGAAAAAGTAATCTCTGGCCGTATCTACTCCGGTAGTCAGCGCGTTCCGGTTCCCGTATTCCAGGGTCAGATCCAGGAAATCCGCCAGGGCGTACCAATCCTCCCTGGCTCCTCCCGCTATTGCCGGAAGGAAGAACAGATAGCTGGTATCGGTAAGGAGCGTTTCCTTGTAATAATTCATGATGGGCTTTACCTCTGCCTCCTGAAGCGTGCCGCAGAGGGCCAGAAGCTCTGACCGGGTCTGTGGAAGACGTCTTATCCCATTCTCCTCCAGCAGTCCGGTGTTGTAGAAAATGCCTTTCCCCTGGATCAGGACCGGAAGGGAATACAGGCTTTCGCCTACCCTTCCCCAGGATACGATCCTTTCGGAAATGCCTTCCTTTTCCGCCTCCAGATCAAGAGGCACCAGATGCTCGCTCCATGCGGTCAGAGGGACCTGATTTCCCACGCTGATAATGTCCGGAAGGTTTTGGGACACCAGATTGACCCCCAGAAGATCTTCATACATACTTCGGTCTACCAGGTTCCATCGGATGTCTTCCACTTTCGGCCGCTCCTGCCGGTAAAGCTTTGTCAGTTCCTCCGTGTAGCCATTCCACTCCGCTTCCGGAAGGCTTATGGTCAGCACGATCCCTTCTGTCTCCCCTTTATCCGGTGCTTTCTGCTGCCTGCAGCCTGCTGCGGCTACTAAAAGCAGCACAGTCATTCCCACTCCCACAATCCGTTTCATCGGCAAACCTCCTGATACGCTTTTCGTTATACCGCCATTGTAGCACTCGCCGCAGCCAGTGAACAGCTGAACCGCCGGGAATTGGATGCCTGTCCGCTTTGGTCTGTCACTCTCTGTCATCCATGGCTATATTCTATCGGATGAGCGTCCGCATTTACACTCACGTTTTTGATTACTTAGGTGGATTATTTTGACTTTTCCTGTCGGTTCGGTGTATACTACAGAAAATACGAAGACGCTGGAGGAGGATTTATGAACACGAAGCGGTTTGTCAGCATACGGGTCAAGGTACTTGTCCTGCTCTTTTTCTGTATCCTGGTCCCTTTTCTGTTTTACTGGTTCTTTTCTTACTACTATATCCGCACCTCGTTAGACGAGGAATTTGTCTCTCAGACCACAAACACCATGACCGCCGCCGGGGCAAGCATCTCCGACTATCTGGAGCTGGCCGACTACACCGCCCGGGGCCTTTACTTTAATTCTGAGGTCATGGATATCCTGGCAGACCAGGATCCGGACGACTCCTCCTACCAGCAGCTTCAGACGGAAGCCCGCATCTTTGATTTTATGCAGATGCTTTACTCCAGCGTGCCGGATGCCTCCCAGATCCATCTGTCCGCCTTTCACCTGAAAAAATCCCTGCTTCTCCAGGCGGATATGCAGCGGTACGAAAAAAGCCATATATATCTGAGCCAGGAGCGCACATTCCCCTGCGCGCCGTACCACTCCTATATTTCCGCCACCCACATGCAGTCCGATTACAACTTTGTGAACCTGCCGGAGCGGGAATTCAGCCTAGTGTTCTCTGTCAACCTGCCGATCTACCAGATTCCCTCCACCACCGATGTGCTGGGGGAGATCTCCATCGATATCCCCATCTCTGTGCTGGAGGAGATCTGCGATCCCCTTTATCAGAGCCAGGAAACCCTCTGCATTATCGACGGGAACGGAAATTTTATTTACAGCAGCCGCCCCGCGGATATCACCACACAGGTAAAAAATCCGCTTTTCCAGGAGCTGGCCAGTATGGAGCTGTCTACGGAAAATGCCCAGGTAGCCGAGTCGGATTCTGATGACATCATCATCTGCAGCCGGATCCCCTTAGAGCCCGCAGACTGGTATCTCATTAAGATTTCCCCCAAAAGCTTCGTTTATGCCAAAGCCAACCATTTTTTCAACCTGATGCTGTACTCCTTTCTGGCTGTGACCGCGGCGGAGGTCCTGCTGATCTGCATTGCGGTGTTTCATTTTACCTCCCCCTTAAAAAAGGCCACTGTCTATGCCAGGGCCGTTACCGCCGGAAACTTAAACGCGAAAATGTCCGACTACATCACCTATTCCCAAAACGATGAGATCGGAAGCCTGCTGGTGGCGATCCGAAAAATGATCCACTCCATCCGCAGCTTTACGATCCGTCAATACCAGCTGGAGCTGGCCAACCGAACCAGCGAGCTGAAGGCCCTTCAGGCCCAGATCAATCCGCATTTTATCCATAACACCCTACAGTGCCTGGCCACCAGCGCCCTGGAAGGCGGAAATGTTTCCCTCTACCAGTCCATCACGGATCTTGGCCAGATGATGCACTACTCCATGGATACCCGGCGCAGCCTGGTCCCCATAACGGACGCCCTCCGCTACATCGACCTGTACCTGCGGCTCCAGAAACTTCGGTTTCCCAGCACCATGACCTCCCGGTTTATTATCCCGGAAGAGACGAAAGGACTGCTGATCCCCAAAATGACCCTTCAGCCTCTGGTGGAGAATTCCATCCTTCACGGAAACCTTCTGAAGCTGGAAAACAGCTGTCTGACCATCCGGACCGCCTTAAACGGCCACATCCTTCACATCTGGGTGGAGGATACCGGCACGGGGATCACCTTTGAAAAGCTCAATGCCTTAAACGCCTCCCTTCGCGAGGTGCGCGCATCTATGGCCAACGCCGACGTCCAGGCTTTTGTTACCTCCCTGGATTCACCGAACACTAACGCGGAAGCGGCGAACACCGCGCAGCATAATCCGGCCGACGAACAGCTTGACCAGGCAAAAAGGCAGCGTTTTGTCTCCAACCGGATCGGCGTACCCAATGTATATCAGCGGCTTCTGTTGTATTTTCAAAACCAGTGTACCATGGAATATTTAAGCAACCAGGACTGCGGAACCACAGTCCATATCCAGATCGATCATCGAATGCTGAACACCGGGGAAAATTCCCGGCGCAGCGAAGAAAGTGAACATGAACGAGAAAGAGAGGAAAAACATGAAAGCGCTGATCGTTGATGACGAGGCCCATGTGATCAAAGCCGTACGTCTCTTAGTCCCCTGGGAAAGTCTGGGGATCACCCAGCTGTTCGAGGCCTCAAGCCCTCAGGAAGCCATCCGTCTGATGGAGGAATGGCAGCCGGAAATCCTCATTACGGATATCGTCATGCAGGATCTGAGCGGCATCGACCTGATGTCCTACATTAACCATTCCGCACTCCGCAGCAAGGTGGTCGTCATCTCCGGCTACGATAATTTTGAATATGTCCGGGGTTCCCTGCAGAATGGCGGGGTAGACTACCTCTTAAAGCCGCTGGACCAGGAACAGCTGATCGCCGCAGTCAAAAAGGCGGTGGATGCCTGGAACCAGGAGACAGCCCTTCTCTCCACCGTCCAGTCCCACAGGGAGCAGATCGATTCCATGACCAGCCTGTGCCGGGAAAACCTGCTGTCCCGGATGCTTGCCGGCGAACCAGAAGGGCAGCCTTACCGGGAGCTCCTTCAGCTCTGTCCTGAGCTGGGAAACCAGACCGCTTTCGGCTTCGCCTACTGCAATCTGGAACCCTTCCTGCCCCAGGCCCCAGAGGAGCACGCCGAAGAGATTTCCCGTTTCTCCGCTGCGCTGGCAGAATTTTTTGCGAAAAACAACAGCGGCTTTCTCCTTCCCGCCGCCTCCACCGGAGAGATCCGCATATTCCTGTCCCGTGTGGACACAGATCTTACCGAAGCCCTAACGGCCCTTTTGACCTCTCTGGACGGAAAATTTTCCTTTCCGACCACCATGGGCTTTGCCTCCTCCGGCGCCTTTCCCAAAAAGCTTTCGGAGACGCTGTACGGGGCCCGCACCGCTTACGGCGCGATCGACGCTTTGACCATGACGCCGCTTCTCTGCCGGGATGCCCTTTCCCCTGCAGACCTGGCCTCCTCTCCCTCTGCGGAAGCAGACGGGCGCATGCTCCTTTCCGCCCTCCTTACCGGAAACGAGGCCCTGGTCGATCAGTCTGCCGCCCTCTGGCTGGAGCATCGCCTGGGCAGTCCCTCTCCCAGCCTCTCTGCGGTTTTTCGGGTCATTGAGGAAGAGCACGCCCTGTTTTCCGGCTGGGTCGAGCTTTTCTCCCGGCGCCATGAAGGCTTCTTCCACCAGAACAGCTACCGCCTCCTTCGCTTTCCGGATATCAGTACGCCCCACATGCGTCTTTCCATGGAACGGTTCCTGCAGCGCATCCATATGGATATCTTCTTTCTGTACCAGGAATTAAAAAACCTCCGTTCCCCGGAGGCGGATATGATCTATCAGGTGGCCCACTACCTGGAGCTTAACTACAGCCAGCCCTTCAGCCAGTTTGCCTGCGCCCAGATGTTCTTTGTCAATAAGGAATATCTCTGCCGGAAATTCAAGCAGACCTTTGGAGTCAGCATGGTCACCTATCTAAATAACCTGCGGATCACCCAGGCCCGTTATCTGCTGGCGGATCCGGGCATCCGGATCCGCCAGATCGCCCATGACGTGGGGTTTGAAGATGAGAAATACTTTTCCCGGCAGTTTAAAAAGGTTACCGGCATGACGCCTGCAGAATATCGGGTATTGGCGTTGAGTGAAGCCGCAGTTCATCTGCCAGAAGGAAAGCCAGGGACCGAGTGGGATCCTGTACGGATCTTAAAATAACGTTCCCGGTACATGGTGGGCGTACATCCCCTGCATTTGCGAAACATTCGGTTGAAGGAAGAAATGGATGTGAATCCAGACCGCATGGCCGCCTCTGTCACGGTGCAGTCCGGATTGGCAAGAAGCATCTGGGCATTATCCATCCGTTTCTGATTCAAGTACTGATAAAAGGATATCCCCATAAACTCGCGGAATATATGGGCAAAGTGATACTTGCTGAATCCGGAAGCGGCGGCTGCCTGTTCCAGGGTAAGCGGCTCTTCCAGATGGGCTTTTATATAGCTGCAGCTGTGCAGTATCCGCTCCTTATATCGGTATATCCCCGGATTCCCGCTCTCCCCCTCTGCCTGCCCGCATGCAAAATACCTGCCTGCCAGCGTCAGCAGTCGGAACAATTCGGAATATATGGATAATTCCGTAAAAGCATACCCCGCCTTATGCTCTGCACAGATCCTTTCCATGCATCGGACTGCATCCTCATAAATCGCCGAAGCATGGTCTTTTCTCAGAACAACAAGGGGTGGAAGACGCAGAAACAAACTGTCCAGCTCCTGGATTTCCGCAAAGCAGGAGATATCCGCCTGAAGAAACAGGCGCCGTCCCCGAGGCGGCGCTTCCAGCGCATGTACCGCACCAGGCGCGATCAGGGCAATATCTCCTTCCTCCAGCTTTTGGCGAAGCTCGCCGCACACTGCCGTATATCCGCCTTCCAGCGGCATGATTGCCTCCAGAGGAATATGCCAGTGCGGGCCGTAGCAGTCCGTCTGTGCATTGATAAATATTTTCGTATGGCTTCCTCCATGAAACTCTACCGCTTCACGGAATTGTTCCCATTCCTTTTTCACCCTTCTCACCTCGTTTACTCTTTTTCTTTTCGTGAACCCCCTGGCAAACCGCGTTTCTCCTTTTCCATGCTGCAAGAATTGCACATAATCCCACAAGAATTTACAAGACAGGCAGCCGGTTTTCTGCTACACTGAGAATAAGCTGCACGGTACTGCAGAAGCACAAGGAGGTACTCTATATGGACAGGAAAACCGCACGCCAAAAAGCTCTGGCACTTGTCAGCCAAATGACTCTCGAAGAAAAGGCCAGCCAGCTGCGCTACAATGCCCCGCCAATTCCCAGGCTCAATATTCCCGCCTATAACTGGTGGAATGAGGCATTGCACGGCGTGGCGCGCGCCGGCACGGCAACTGTATTTCCCCAGGCCATCGGTCTGGCCGCAGCCTTTGATGAAGAGCTCATCTCATCTATTGGCAGCGCCGTGTCCACAGAAGGCCGGGCAAAATACAATGGCTTATCCCAGCTGGATGACCGCGATATCTATAAAGGCCTGACCTTCTGGGCACCAAACGTAAATATTTTCCGTGACCCCCGCTGGGGACGCGGACATGAAACCTACGGAGAAGATCCGTATCTCACCGCCCGTCTGGGCGTGTCCTATATCAAAGGCCTGCAGGGCGACGGTGAAACCATGAAAGCGGCAGCCTGCGCCAAGCATTTTGCCGTCCACTCCGGCCCGGAAGCGCTCCGCCATGAATTTAATGCCGAGGTCAGCGAGAAAGATCTTCAGGAGACCTATCTGCCGGCCTTTAAAGCCTGTGTGCAGGAGGGAAATGTGGAAGCCGTCATGGGGGCTTACAACCGGGTAAACGGCGAACCCTGCTGCGGCAGCTACCGCCTTCTGCGGGATATTCTCCGCAGGGACTGGGGCTTCCAGGGACATGTGGTATCTGACTGCTGGGCTATCCGTGACTTTCACGAGCACCATATGGTCACCTATACTGCCGCCCAGTCTGCCGCCCTGGCGCTGGATGCCGGATGCGATCTAAACTGCGGCTCCACTTACCTGCATATCCTGAACGCGCAGCAAAAGGGGCTTGTCACCGAAGAGCAGATCACGGAATCGGCAGTCCGTCTGTTTACTACCCGCTTCCTCCTGGGTCTTTTCGATGGAAGCGAATATGATCAGATCCCTTACACAGCAGTAGAATGCCCTGCGCATCTTGCCCTTTGCCAACGTGCAGCAAAAGAATCTGCAGTGCTTCTAAAAAATAACGGCATTCTTCCGCTGAAAAAAGACCAGTTAAAAACCATCGGCGTCATTGGACCGAACGCAGACAGCCGCGCCGCTCTTATGGGAAATTATCACGGAACAGCTTCCGAATACATCACCGTTCTGGAGGGAATCCGCCAGTATGCCGGAGACACCGTAAGGATCCTGTATTCAGAAGGATGTCATCTGTACCGCAGCAAAACAGAAAACCTTGCCCAGGATGATGACCGGATCGCTGAAGCCCGCATGGTTGCCCGAAACAGCGACGTTGTCATTCTCTGCCTTGGGCTGGACGAAACACTGGAAGGCGAAGAAGGCGATACCGGGAACAGCTATGCCTCCGGAGATAAAACGGATCTGCTTCTTCCCGAACCCCAGCGGCGGCTGATGGAAGCCGTTGCGGCAGAAAAACGTCCGATCATCCTGTGCCTGCTGGCAGGAAGCGATCTGGATCTCTCCTTTGCCGCGGAGCATTTCGACGCTATCCTGGATTTATGGTATCCTGGCGCGCAAGGCGGAAAAGCTGCAGCAGACCTTCTTTTTGGCGAAACATCACCGTCCGGCAAGCTGCCCGTCACCTTTTATTCTTCCTTAAAGCAGCTCCCGGACTTTACCGACTATTCCATGAAGGGAAGAACTTACCGCTACTTAGAAGGCGAAGCCCAGTTCCCCTTTGGCTTCGGCCTGAATTATGGGGACACCCGCGTCTGCTCTGTACGTCTGGCAGAGCCTGTCTCGCTGGATCTGCCGCCAAAATCAGACGCCGCTGTCCTCTCTCTGCTCATTGAGACGGAAAACCAAAGCCAACAGCCGGTAGATGATGTTCTGCAGATTTACGTACAGGATCTGGAATCCCAGTGGGAGACGCCTCATCCCCATCTGGCCGCTTTTCACCGCATCCATTTCTCCGGCGCCCAAAAGCAGACCATCCAGATCTCCCTGCCTTCCTCCCGCTTCACTGTGGTGGATGAGAAGGGAAGACGTTTCCAGGATGGCAGCCGATTTGCCATTTTTGCCGGATTTTCACAACCGGATGCCTGCAGTGCAAGGCTTACCGGGAAAACGCCTCTGCGTCTGGAATGTACCCTGCAGGCCCCAAGCCTTTCCTAAGAAAAAGCGGGATATCCAGTATTCTTCTGGATTCCCGCTTTCCCATTTCTTCCCCTGTCCTCTCGGCCATCTCCAGGGCTTTTTCTGCCGTCTCAGGAAGGATCAGGCATCCTGCGTTCTCTTTTTCAGTACAGCAAGATACGGCGCATTGACTGTACAGTTTTCCAGACGAAAGGATCTCATTATCTGTTCCAGCTCTTTTGCTGTACATCCTGCAAATACCGCCCCATACTCTGGCTGCAGCACTCCGGCTGCAAATCCGGTAAGGAGCTTATAATTCATACATTTCTGAAAAGTTTCCCTGGTATAGCTCCCCGCCTGCGTCAGCAGGGACAGCATATAATCGGTAAATTCCGCCGTCACCTGCCTGCCCGGGCAGACGCTCCTCCAGGCAGTGAAATTTTCAGCTCCCAGCAGCCCCTTCATCCGCTGCACTGGCTCGATCCGCTTCCGGTATTCGCTGTCTTCCTTCAGCGTGACCAGCCCCATCGTTCCGCAGTCCTTATAGGTCCACGGCGTCCAGTGGATCCCCAACTGGTTCATGGCCTTCAGCTGATCATCCATGGATGCTAGCCGGTATACATTGTCCTCCTCGCCGGTACAGTACTGCGAACCAAATTCGCTGATCCACAATGGCACCTGATACTTCTCCGTAAATTTCCATCCTTCCGTTTCCAGAATATGCTGGATCTGCTTTTCTTCATCCCAGTATCCGGAAGCTTCTACCCGGTCATTGTGAAGCTCCTCAAAATGCCCCGGATACTTCCCTGGGCCAAAGCCGGACACAACATAATCATGGGCGGAATAAACCAGATTATCTTCCCAGGGCGGCTCCATTCCCGCAAAATTGTGCCCGTACCCATCGCCTTCAATAAAGAGCAAATGCCTCTTGTCGATCTCCCGGATGGCCTTTGCCGCCCGCTTCATCAATCCATTAAAACGAACATAATCCGGGCGGAAATTTTCATACATGTTGTAGGGGTAGTCTCCAGGGCGGCAGCTGGAACTGGGTTCATTCATCAGCTCATACCCTGCCACTGCCGGACAATCCTGAAAATGCCGGGCAATTTCCCTAAGGAGAGCCAGATACCGCTCCTGATACCCTCCGTCTCCCCACAGCAGGGAGATCCCGCCGTCATTGTCGCTGTGCCAATGGGTATTCTGCCAGCCCTGCACCGCATGCATGTCAAAAATAACGTAGACCTTCTGCCTTTCGCACCAGGAAACCAGCCTGTGCAGACGCGCAAATCCCTCCTTCTTATAGCAAAAGGGGGTTTCATCCGCTTCAAAATGCCGGTAATTTAAGGCCACACGGATGCAATTCCCTCCAAAGGAGCGAATAAAGGCGATATCCTCCTCCCGGAGAAAGGAATCCAGCATATACGTAAAGAACTGCTTTCCCCTCTCCTCTCCCAGGCTTCGGACCATCTGTTCCCGTAGAGAAGTCTCCGTCCCCGGGTAGCCGTTGATGAAATTTTCCAGATTCATCCAGCCTCCCACACAGATTCCCCGCAGGCGGACCTCTCTTCCCCTTTCATCTACAATCTTCTTGCCTTTGGTATGTAAAAACTGCACATGCAAAACCTCCTCCGCAATTAAGAAAGAATCCCCAGTATTTCCGACAGCGCGATCAGCGCGGGGATCGTTATTCCCGCTAATATCGTAGAGACAGCAAAAACAATCGATGCGTATTCCCCATCGCTTTTATACCGCATGGCAAACATGGTACAGCATGCGCCTACAGGACAGCCGGAAGCCAGGAGAAGGGTTACCTTCACCTCCTGCGAAAGGGAGAGAAGCAGCAGCAGAGGCAGCATCACCGCCGGAACCGCCACCAGCTTCAAAAACGACACATAATATGCTCTTGGACAGTGAAGCACCGACCGCAGCCCCGCCTGTCCCAGCTCCGCTCCTGCCACAAGCATGGCCAGAGGAGTATTCATGCTCCCCACAGAATCCATCGCTTCCACCAAAAGCCCCGGAATCCGGATTTGCAGCAGGAAACAGGCCAGCCCTGCGATCACCCCCATAACTGCCGGACTCAGCAGATTTTTTACCGTTTCTCTGGCCGAGGTCTTCCCGCTCATCAGGAGAACTCCGTGCGTCCAGAAAAACAGATAAAACACCGTCAGATATGCCGTCATGTAAAAGACGCCTTCCCGGCCAAAAAGCTCGTTGATCAGAGGAATGCCGATAAATCCGCAGTTTCCGTAAACCGCACTCAGCCGCTCCACCGCCCAGTGCGGATTTTTCTCCGGGACGAAAAGCCGGATCAGAAAAATCTGAAGGACAAATCCTGCCGCAGCCAGGGCCATGGCTGCGCCGAGATTGCAGAGCAGTCCCGGCGCAAAATCCATCTGGTAGGAAACAAAAATCACTATAGGATTTACGATCTGAAGCAGGAAATTAGAAAGCCGGCCATTTATCTCCCTGCCCAAAAAGCCTTTCCGGCAGCAAAATACGCCCAGGAGCAGGATAAGGAACATAACCGTTATTTTTTGCGCTACCAGTATTGTCATCGCTTTATTTTTTCAGACGGTCCAGCGTATCGTCATGGCCATAGCCCAGCTTTTCATAATGGCTGGATCGGGTTTCAATGTCATCTTCCAGCTGCATGTGGGCAAACCGGATCACTTCCTCCGCCCTGTCTCTGGGGATCACCAGTACGCCGTCGTCATCTGCACAGATAATATCCCCTGGATTCACCGTTACACCGGCACAGTTTATGGGAACATTGAGCATTCCCCGCTGAACCCGCCCGTAGGCGTGGGTAAATGTGCGCTTTGTGCAGAATACCGGTGCTTTTTCCAGATTGACCTCATAGGAATCCCGGCAGCCTCCATCCACAACGGCTCCCTCGATCCCCCGGATCATCATATTCATAGCAATCTCCGAGCCCCAGATTCCGCCCCGGATCCCGTCCATGTCAATCACAATAACCGTATCCTTTGCCGTTTCCGGCGTTATCTCATCCACAAAATTGTAAATGTCATTGCAGCCTTTTCCCAGCTCCTCCCGCCATTCTTCGATGGTGCTGCAGCATTTAACGCCGTCCGTCTTCGGCAGCAGCTTAACGGTATAAGCAAATCCCTTAAACTCGATTCCCGGGCGCAGAGGACGCATGGACTCATTCATCGTTCCCTTATCCACAAGTCCGATGGCATCCATCCCGTCAGACAGGTCTGCGCAGCGATATTTTCTGATTTCCTGAATTAATTCTTTATCCGTCATATACCCCTCCACGATAAGCTTCACAAGATCAGCAGATTACATTCTGCGGTTCTCCATCCATCCATTTTCGGATATTTTCCGCTACGATGACCGCCCTCTTTTCAAAGGCCTGCGCCGATGCAAAAGCCACATGCGGCGTCGCGATCAAATTTCTGGCGTGCAAAAGCACATGCTCCTGCGGCACAGGAGGCTCCATCTCAAACACATCCACCGCCGCACCGGCGATTTCCCCGCTGTCTAAAGCCTGCGCCAGGGCACTGCTGTCCACGATCGGCCCTCTGGCCGTGTTGATAAACAATGCGGTATTCTTCATCATGGCAAACTGCTCTTTCCCAATCAACCCCACGGTATCCGGCGTCTGCGGAACATGGACAGAAATGATGTCGCAGGTCTGCAAAAGCTCATTAAGCTCCACAAAGGAAACTCCCTCAATCTGCTTTTTCGTCCTGCTGTATGCGTAAGTTTCGCAGCCAAATGCCTGGGCAAGCTTCAGCACTCTGGTACCGATAGCCCCGGCGCCGATCACGCCAAAACGCTTTCCCTCAAGTTCGAAGCCCACCAGCCCCGCCTTCGTGCCGCCCTGACGGACCGCCTGATCGCAGGGGAGAATATTTCTGGCCAGATCGATGGCAAAGCCAAATACCAGATCTGCCACGGCCACAGTGGAATATCCGGCGCAGTTGCACACCCGTATTCCTCTCTCCCGGCAGTAGTCAATATCGACCAAATCCACGCCGGTGAACGCAACGCAGATCATTTTCAGCTGCGGGCACCTGGAAATAATGTCTTTGCCATATTTCATATTCGAGAGAACGACACAGTCTGCTCCCTGGCTTCTCTCGGTCAGTACCTCAGCATCCTCCACTCTGTCCGGATAGTAGCGGACAGACGCCTCCGTTCCCACAGACTCTTCCACAATCTTTGCCAGCTGTTCCTGCTTAATCCCCAGCGGCTCCAAAAAAACGATGTTCATAAAAAACCTCCTGCAGTTTTATTTATCGCTGCGGATATCTGTACCTGCGGGATTTTCCAGTTGATCGCAGCTACCGCTATCCGTACCGTGCTTTTTTATCAAAATTGCTTCATACTCTCGCAGAATATCCAATTGAATGACCAGCCTGTCCTTTTCCAGCCTCCACTCTGTTTTCCCTCCCGCCAGAGCAAATACCTGTTCGGGCGGTTCCTGACAGGGAATCTGCAATTCAATTGCCTCCATGGGAACAGGTGCAAAAAAGCTTAAGCTGAAGCATCCGCTGGTATTCACCAGCTGCACCATATCCCAATCGGTTCCCTTTTCTGCATAGGTTACCTCCACCATGGGAGAAAGGCTCTCTGAGAGGCTTTCGCATCCGCCCAGATTCTTCAGCACATCCCCCATGAACAGGGCAGGATTGTCAAACCCTGTGCGGCTGTATAATTCTCCCGGAAACCAGGGAACGGTTATCGTCTTTCCCCTGCCCCAGGCAAACTCGATACAGGCCGGCTCCCCTGTCACCGCTGTATAGTAGCAGCATTCCGGCGGCCCATAGGTATGCGCCGGTACCATGGCCAGAAAGCCTTTTGCCTCCGGCTCCATCTCCAAAAACTGATAGCGGTCTCCCAGCGCTGCCACATCACAATCTGCAAATGAAGAAAATACCCGTTTTTCCGTATCGCGGATCTGAAAGCAGGCAGAAAGCATATCTGTGCAGAAATCCTTCACCTGACGTATTCCCAGACAGCGGAGAAAATCCTCTCTTTCCTTTGACGGCGGGCAGAGATAGCCGGTCTGTCCGGACACGATCAGCGTTCCGCCATCCCGGGCAAACTCCTCCGACTGTCTCATTTCCCGGTCAGTGATATTCCGGCTGTCCGGAAGGATAACCACGGAATACCGGCTTAAGTCAGCCGTCTCATACTCTTCCGGAAGGATCTCTCCAAACGGGATGTGCCTTTCCGTCAGTGTCCCCACCCAGCCTTTTTCCTCATCGGTGATCTCCCATCTGGCACTGCGCCGCAGAAGAACCTTTGCCTTATTTTTAAGCCCTGCATAAGCCTGCTCGTGCGCCTTCTGAAACTGGAATACCCGTTTTACCGCCGAAAATCCTCTCCTATCCTCATGATTATCGATCCGGCCCATGAGATAGTAATCCAGCCCGCCCAGATTGGCCAGATTCTGCCACTCCCGCAGAGCCTGAAGCCACGGACTTACCCCCACATTCCGCAGGGCATAGCCCATAAAGTCCACAGAGGCATCCGAACAGATGATCCCGCTGCTCCCGTCACCCAAGACGGCCCTGCAGTTGCTGGAAGCATGGTACGGCCAGTGGGGAAGCCTTCGGGAAATTTCCGTAGAAGCCTCGATCCGGCCATAATCCACATCATCAAAGCAAAGATCCCGTGAAAGCCGCTTTCCAAGCTGCCGCAGATATTCCGCCATCTTTTTCCGGTATCCTGCCACGACCCCTCGCTGAAAATCCAGATAGTCCCGATAACCGGCATCCGTCAGATCCGCCTGCTCAGGGATCTCCTTTCCAAACGCGGCGCGAAACTGCGCTCTGCAGGCCGCGCAATGGCAGAACCCGTAATCCCGGAAATCGTAATCCTTTGTCTGAAACCCGCCCATATTGCAGTAAAGGCCGTCAAAGGGGATCCGGGTAAAGATTTCCTCAAGAATATGAAATGCGTATTCCTGCTGATAATCGCTGTTGATGCAGGTCTGCACATAGCCATTGTATTCCATGATCTCTCCCCCTGCAGTCCGAAAGGCCCACTGGGGGTTTTTAAGAAAGATTTCTTTTTTTACCTTGGAGAAATCCACTCTGGCGATAACGTGGATATCCCTTTCGTGGCAGCATTTCACCACCTGTTCAAGTACCCCGTCTTCCGCCCAGGAGTTTCTCCCCTGCCAGGTCAATGAGGAATCATAATGGGCGCTGATCCCTCCTGCACTGAGCATTACTACCGTAGCGCCAAATTCTTTTGCATCCGCCGCATACCGCTCCGGATCCAGTCCCTTAAAGTCCATTTCACTTAAGTTTGTCTGGATCAGCCTCCATGGCGTACCTTTCCACCATTTCATTCGCACACCTCCTGCCCGCCCTCTTCTGTCTCAGCAAGTTCTACATCCAGCCAGGCCGCCCGGTCAAACATGGAAAAATCCACATAGCTTCGCAGCCTCGAAAGCCGCTGCGGCCGGTAAATGCCCATGGCGTGTGCCGAGTAGGCGCACCACTCCCCGGCTGCCTGCTTTAAAAGAGCCACGCTTCTTTCCTTTGCCTCCGGATGATCCGGTTCCAGGCGAAACCGGCACAGTTCCACTGCGGCCTCCAGCTTATGGCTGTAATAAAGCCCCAGCAGGGCCATTGCCCGGATATCCGCCAGCGTATCCTGATATTCCTCCGTTCCCGTCGCGCTGTCCCAGCGCTTTGCAAGTTCACGGAGCACCCGCCGCGCCTTCTGTCCAATCTCACTGGCAGCCTGCAGCGGCGTAATCTTCCCTTCTTCCGTCTGTTCATCCCGGCAGCGCCCTTTATTCCGGCAGTATTCCATTACCGAAAGAAAGCCGCTTCCCGGCATGGCCGGGCAGGACATAAACTCACGGATACTGGCAAATACCAGCTTGCCGACGGGCGGATGAAGGAAGCAGCAGCAGCCCTCCGGATACCACTGGAAATCGTAATCATGCCAGTGAACACAATTTACCAGGGGAAGGATTCCCGAAGCCTCCCGCCACAGATCGGCAAACTCCATATCTGCGGCAGCTCCCAAACGTCTCTTTGCCGGCATCCACAGGCTTTCCGCCTTTCGCTCCGGGCAGAAGGCCAGCTGTCCCCAGATCCGAAGCTTAAACCACATCTTTTCCAGATAAAGCTGCCGCTTTTGGGGATCCCTGGAGGTAAAATCCATTCCCCAGGTAAATCCGTCCGCACCCATATAAAAGCCTTCTATCTGCCGGACCGGAAGGTTCTTTACATATGCCCTGGCATATTCCCAGTCTCCCCACCGGTAAAGGTAGTTGTCATCATCCCGCAGAGTCAGCCAGTACGGGTACCGGCCCGGATGCTCACGGACAAACTGGCGGAAGAAATCCGGATCCGGAGAAGAATACATATGTGCCTGTGAATACTTAAAGCTGACGGCAAAGTCCGCCGAAAAGCCCTCATACAGCTGCTCCATCCGCTCTGCTTCTGAATAATGAAGCCGGTGGATCAGGCTGATCCTGCGCTCTGGATGGGTTTTCTGGAAATCCTCCACCGCACGGCCGTATGTATCCCGCAGAAACTCCAGGTCTGCACTGCTTTTTTCCATATTTTCACCGGCGGTAATCCCAATTCCCCTCAAAAGAGGATACGTCTCCAACATGGCTTTCACCGCACAGTACAGATACGCCCTTGTAACAGGATTCCTCTGGCTTTCCGTGATGCCGTACCCGCTGTCTTCCGTTCCATAGACAAAGAGATTCCAGGTGAACAGATACACTTCTATGCACCGTTCTGCGGCGTACTCCATTACCCATCTCCAGAAGTTTACCTTCTCTTCTGGAGACAGCTTCTTTACCGGATAAAGGCCTGCCTTCATATCCGCCGAAAACATGGATCTCCCGCTCATTTCCGGCTTAGGCGGAATGGACGAGCGCTTTACATCCCAGAGAGCCGTCCTGGGGAACTCCGGGATGACCACCATCGAAGGAAAAGGTGAAAGTGACCATAAGGTAAGTACGTTGTATCGATTTGACGCCATCTCATCCAGAAATCTTCTCCAGAATTCCTTCGTCCACACCAGCGGGATCGTTTCAAAGGCCGAATCTGACGCATCTGAGTAGCTGGGCGTCCTGGCGTCCAGGGGAAGATTAAATTTGATCCCCCGCTTCAGAATATAGGGCGTTTCCTGAAAGCATTTTCCCTCCGGAATGCAGAAGGACTGCTCTCCAATCGCTTCCGGCATCTGTTCCGGGATCGCCAGGATCCCATACAGATATCCCGCCCGGTCCGCCGCCTCCACAAATACCTTTTCCTCCTGCGTCCAGCAGCGATACCCCTGAGAGGGGAGTCCCGGATCTTCCCGGAGAACCAGCCGCTCCCGCAGGTAAGACGCAATCCCCGGATACACCCTATCCAGCAGACCCAGCGCTGTCTTCACCGCCGAAGATTTCTCCTTTTCTCTGTCCGTCTTTTCCATACTGCCGTCTCCTTTGTATCGGCCATTCCTTCTTTATTATCCCTTTACTGCTCCGGCGGTAAGTCCTTCAATGAAATACCGGTTGAAGATCAGGTACACCACGATCATGGGAACCAGCGCGATGGCGGAACCGGCCAGCATAAGGTTCCAGGAAGAGGCGGCCACGCCCGATCCCTTCAGGTTCATGATCCCTACGATTAACGGCATTCTGTCCGGGTTCGACAGGGTAAATACCATTGGCATCAGATAATCATTCCACGAATGGCGGAACTCCAGAATGGCAATAGTGGCAATCAAAGGCTTCAGCAGGGGAAGGATGATCCGCACATATATGGAGAAAAAGGAACATCCGTCCACCTTTGCCGATTCATCGATCTCCACAGAGATCGAGCGAATGTATGACCGGGTAATAAACAGGTTCGTCACGTTCAGGCCAAATACCCGGATAATGATCACGCCCCAGAGGGATTTGTTGATCCCAAACACCTTGGCAATGGCAAACTGCGGATAAAGCGTCAGACTTCCCAGGTTCACGAACATGGAGGAAACCACCATGAGAAACAGGAAATTTTTAAAGGGAAATTTGCCCCGTTCAAAGCAATAGCCAGCGATCGTACTGGTAAAAATCGTTCCCAGGACAATGGTTCCCGACATAAAGATCGAGTTCCAGGTGTATTTTGCAAAATTGCCCATGTTCCATGCCTGGACATAATTTTCCAGAACAAACCGCTTGGGAAATAAGCTGTTTCCTTCTGTCAGCAATTCCATATTCCCCTTAAATGAACCCAGGATCGTATAAAGAACCGGGAAGATCACGATCACAAAGATCACCGAAAGCACAAGATAAATTATCGCCGCGGAAATTGTCTTTTTCTTTATTTTCATCATTTTCCACCTTTCCTTTACTCTGTGCTGTGTCCAAGCTTGTTTGTTGATTTCATGTAAATGAACGAAACGATCGCCAGGATAATGCCGGTGATTACCGCCATGGCGGATGCATAGCCTACCTCGATGTTTCTTCCGTCATAGCCAAAGAAGTATTTAAATACGTACGTCATCACCACTTCCGTCCCGCCTGCCGGCTGGCCATTTGTCGATGCCAGGATCAGATCCGCAACCTTGAGGCTTCCTACGATCGCCATCAGCAATACCGCCTGGAAGGTCGGCCCGATCATCGGAAGGGTAATGTAGAAAAACTTCTTTAACGGAGTGATCCCATCGATTTCCGCGCATTCATACAATTCCATGGGCACGCTCTGCAGCGCCATCAGGAAAAAGATCATATTAATCCCGAAATTGTTCCACACAGAAGCCAGTCCCAGCACAAACAGCGCCGTCCATTTATTGCCGAACCAGTTAATGGCCCTCGATATCAATCCTGCGTTCATCAGCATATCGTTGATGATGCCGTTGTATGCCGCAAACATCAGAGAGAAGATCAAACCGGTAATTGCCGTACTGATAATTGCCGGGAGAAACAGCGTCACCCGGAAAAATCCGGTCGCCTTCAGCCCCCGGTTCAGCAGGACAGCCAGCAGAAGGGCCAGGGGGATCTCCAGAAGAAGTTTGCCAAAGGCAAGGATAAAGGTATTGGCTACCGAAGTCCAGTACATGGTATCCCGGGTAAACAGCCGGACAAAGTTCCGGATCCCGATCCATTCTTCCGAAAATCCATTAGACTGATAAAAAGCATACCTTAAAATGTAAATGATCGGTACATAGGTAAAAATAACAAACCCGATAAACATAGGGGCAAGCATGATTAATGCCTGTGTAGAATCCGTACTTCGGCGATACTTTCCTATTCTTTTTTTCATTCCATTCATTCCCCCTATCCCAGGTCAACAGGAAGTTTTATTTTCTGCTTTGTCAGAAGCGTCTGCAGCTCACGAATCTGGATCTTATCCGGGCTTGCTCCATCCCGCGCCGCAAGGGCTGCCGCCGTTCCTGCGGCCTGTCCGGTCATCATACAGAGGGAAACTGCTCTTGTGCCGCTTTCTGCCACATGATCCGCACTGATGCAGCGCCCCGCTACGATCAGGTTCCGCACATTAACCGGAATAAGTGAACGATACGGGATTTCAAAGGTTCTCTGATCCTTCACCGGTTCAAAGATGTGGCCTGCATATCCCTTTCCCTCAACGCTGCCGTCCCCATCCATATTGGCGTCCGGAGAAAGCATATCGTAAAATCTGGGGAACACCGCAATAACATCGTCAAAATGCCGGCGGCTCTCCATATCGTCTATGGTCAGCTTATACAGTCCTTCAATGCGCCGGCTGTCCCGGAATCCGATCTCCGGGGCAATGGACGCGATCTCAATATCCTTCAGCTCTTCAAAGTGCGTCTTTAAATACTTCCAGATTTCAATATCATACCTTCTGCATTCCATCTCCCCCCGAGTAAGATCGGCAATATCCGTGGGATCGATGCCGTAAGCACACGCATAATTCACATAGGAAATCTGTCCGCCCTTTGTCAGTCTTCCAAAAGGCAGATCCTGTCTTTTACAGGCCAGCCCCGTCTTTCCGGCACGATAATCCTGCTTGAAAATCCTTCCAATCTCCGACAGCCGGTCCCCGTTTCTCAAAAGCACCGCAGGATCTGCGCCGGCCAGCCGCAGGGAAACCGTTCCCGGCTGGCATAAGCCGTCCTTTTCCCGTCCCTGCTCATAAGGAACACCTGCGGCAAAGGCCACATCGCCATCACCGGTAGCGTCAATGACCATATTGGCCTTCACCGCTGCCGCCCCCTTCTTGGTCTGAATGATCACGGCCTCGATCCGGTCCTCGTTCATGATCACCTCATTCACGAAGGAATGCAGAAGCAGCTCTACCCCTTCCCTCTGAAGGAATCCGTCCAGAAACACTTTCAGATACTCACTGGAAAATGCGTATTTATTTTTTTCTCTTATGTTGTCGTTTCCAAATTCCCGGTAAGCCTTATCCTCGATTTCCGCATAAATCCCCTCTGCCGAAAAGCCAGTGCCCGCCAGAAAATAGTTGCAGTTTTCCACGTAACAGGCAGTTACATTGCCGCCTAAAAATCCTCTCTTTTCCAGAAGCAGAACGCTCCTTCCCTGGCGTGCCGCAGCCACCGCAGCTCCGATGCCCGCCGGCCCCCCGCCAACAACCAGCACATCTGCAGACTTATAAATTTCAATTTCCTTTTCCGGTCTTACAACGCCCATTCTCTTCTCCTCCTGTAATTCTTCTCCTTAGATAAAAAGGCCATATCTTTATGCGTTTTTCAAAAAGATATGGCCCTTCAGCGCTTATTTGCCAGACTCAGGCGTTACCCCCTCCGGCAGCACATAAAGGTCTACCGTAGCCTGATCCGCCTTGGAAAGCGCATCATTATAGCGCTGATCTATATCAGCCATGATCCCCTCTACATCATCCAGATCGGGATTCGTCCAAATGTTTACCATCGCCTCTCGATAGGTGGTCCCTTCCACATTGATCAGTGTATCCGGAACCGGAGGCATCGCAAATATCTCGTCAAAATCTGCAAATTCTGCCCATCCCTTTAACGTCGGCTCAGTTTCAACCATCTCAATGGCCTCCGGCCTTACCGGAATATAAATGCCGTTTTCGTACATCTCTGCAGCATTAGCATCATCGTAGAAGAATTCCAGCACCTTCAGCACCTTTTCCGGATGCTCCAGTCCCTTGGTCCCGACACATAACAGATTCACCGAATTGCCAAAAGGCTTGTACTGCTTTGCATCCTCCTCAAATTTAGGAATGTCGATCACCGTCCAGTCGCACACAGCCGGGAACTGGTTGGTATAAACAGAACAGTCAAAGCTGGCCGCTCCCATCATTCCAATATTGCCTGCCGCAAACTGTGCCCGAACAGAATCGCCGTCAAGATTCTCAAAGCCCGGGAAGATCGTGCCCTCAGCGGACATCTCATCGATTGCTTTTACCATAGGATTATAAGCAGAATAGTTAAAACGCCGGTTATTCCAGTCATAGCCGTAATGGCCTATATTTCGCCCATTTCCCATCGTATAGAAGGAGCTTACCGTCCACAGCGTACTAGAAAGGCCCAGGCCATAGGCCTTGCCGCCGGAAGCGTCAGTAATCTTTCTGGCGCATTCCTTAACCTCCTCCCAGGTGGTGGGATAATCCTCTTCCGTCATTCCTGCCTGCGCAAACAGATCCTTATTGATCACAAAACCGTAGGTTGTCAGCGAATACGGCAGCGTATACGTTTTTCCATTAAATACCTGGCCCTGGTTGGACAGATACGGCTTAAACTTCTCGATCAGAGCTTCGCTTCCCGGAAGATCCTCAAGGGGAACCAGGTAGCCTGCATCAATGAAATCCATTCCCCATTTTGAATCATAGGAAAACAGCTCCGGCGCTTCTCCCGCCTGTGCCGCAATCTTAATGGTGTCTGCATAGTTGTCGCCGTAGGTCTGGTAATCAATGTAGATCCCCAGCGCTTTTCCCTCTCCATTGTTGAACTCCTCAATCTGCTTTTCGCGGATCGTTGTCTCATGAGCGGCATTGTTCCAGACGGTGATGGTCGTCATCTCCGCAGCTTCCATCTGGCCGCTTCCGTCAGCGTCAGCCGTTGTCTGCGCCGCATTCCCATTCTCTGCCGGTGAAGAGGCAGTACCTGCACCTGAACCGGAACACCCGTTAAGCATACCTGCTGTCATTGTGGACGCCATCAACAGCGCCAAAAATCTTCTTCTCATAAGGCCCTCCTTATTTTGATTATTAAAATTTATTTTTCTTATCATTTCTTATTAGGACAGTGTATCGCGGCGATTTATCCTTTTGGTTTTAATTATTGAAATTTAGTTTTACTTTTTACATCCTCATTATACTGCATGCTTCTGTATTTTTCAACAATATTTTTCTCTTTTTTACCGCTTTTCTGTATATTTTTGCTTTCCCATTTTTGGGCTATGTTTTTTTCCTTCTCTTCACAAAAAATACGGCTGAAATGGACATAGTCTTATATCCATTTCAACCGTATCGTTTCTCCCGTTTTCCTGCAGCGGGCTATTCGCAGGCACGCAGCAATATCCGACGTTCCTGACCATCTGCAAGCTTTGCGTCTGCAGCTTTTCCACCGGCCTCAATATGATAAAGCCCCTGGATGCCTTCGAACACAATAAAGCCCTGTTCATCCGTCATTTCACACAATTCTGTATGCCATTCCCGGTTGATCAGCTCATCCAGCTTATCGTAAGCCGGCTTCAGGCTGTTATCTCCCTCCCTTACCAGGCCCGCCGGGGCATGAAGCCATGCATTGTCCGCAAAATCCCATTCCGTAACTGCCTCCACCGCAGGCGACTCCCAGAGGATCCTGAACATCTCCTCTGTCTCCTCACTCTGACGGCGTTCATCTTCAGGGGTTGTGGGCCATTCTTCCACCTGATAATCATTAAGATCCACAATGTCCAGCGGCATCAAATGCCCTGAAGTCAGCGTATTTTCCGTAAAATGCAGGGGAAGCCCAAAACGGGAAAAGCGGGCGATCACATCCGTAAGCTTCTCCCGCCCCCAGTACCCCTGATGCTGATGAGACTGAATGCCGATGCCATCAACAGACACCCCGCCTTCTAACGCCTCCTCAATAACTGCCTCATACTTATGGCTAGTATTAAAATCATTAATCAGCAGAAATGCATTCGGATCCGCCGCTCTTGCTGCCGCAAAAACCTCCTTGATCAGGGTATTTCTTCCGTATCTGCGGCAGATCCTGGTAACGGCATTGTCATACCGGTTAAACTCCGGCATGATCACCGTCTCATTGATCACATCCCAGAAATGAATAAACGGCTTAAAGTCACTGATCTCCCGATATATCCGTTCCAGCAGCTTCTGAAAGATTACATGGTCCGGGTACTGCAAAAGCCAGTCTGCACAATTCGTATGCCAGCAAAGAGGATGCCCCTTAAGCGCGATCCCTCTGCCTGCCATATACTGCGCCGTTTTCAGAAGCTTTGCCGTCTCCGGCTCCCCTTCTTTTTTTTCAAAATACCCCCAGTAAAAAGGAAGGGTGGCAAAATTAAACAAACGGAACCATTTTTCCATCATATCCCCATAAAATGAACCATCGGTATCCGGCCCGGGGTTAAGCCAGTCTACGGCTTCAAAGGCTCCGCAGCCAAAAAGAAATTTGTGCTGTTTTAAACGAAATCTTACCTGGCAGCCGCACTGCGGTCTGCCAGACTCATCCATAATCTGCAGCGTTTCTTTGATTTTTCTGAATCCTTCTCCCTCCGACATTCTTTTCCCTCTCAGTCTCCGGCACAGGCCTCTCCATTTTCAAGTGCCCGATAGCCCAGCTTTTGCGAAATTTCCATCGTTATCTCTTTAAATTTTTCCAGCCTTGGCTCGATCAGCTCATCCGTAAGCCTGCTCACCGGCCCGGTTACGCTGATCCCGGCAGCCACCCTCTGAGAAGCATCGTATACCGGTGCTGCCACGCACCTAGCGCCGATTTCACATTCCTCATTGTCGTAGGCTACTCCTTCTCTTTTCACCTGCTTCAGCAGTTCCATAAGTTCCCATTTGCTTGCCGGTGTATGCTCGGTAAAGCGCGTCAGCCCTTCCTTAAAGATCAGCCGGTCGATATCCTTCTCCGTATAATTTAACAGCAAAAGCTTTCCGATTCCTGTACAGTGCATAGGCGCTATATTTCCAATTCGCTGCATAGAGCGGATAATGGAATTGGGACTTTCGATTACATCAATATAAACCACCTTCATATCCTTCTCCACCGCCAGACAGACGGTCTCCCCAAACATGCTGGATATCTCCATCATATAGGGCCGGGCGATCGTTCGGATATCTGTATTCTGCAGAACCTGATTGGCCAAACCGCATATTTTGCAGGTAAGGTAATACCGGGAGGATTCCACATCCTGAGCCGCATAGCCATTTTCCACTAAAGCAGTCAAAAAGCGGAGCGCCGTGCTGCTGTTGATCCCCATCTCCCGGGATATATCCAAAAGGCGCTTCGGTTCTCTCTGTCCAGCCAGATACTCGATCATTTTTAATAATTTTTCTGATGACTGATTGGTTTTCACCCCTGCAGATACCGTCTTATTCATTGTTAATGCCCACCTTTATTTCCTTTTTATCTTTAAAATACACCTCATGGATATTCTGCGGCGTAATCTCCAGCGGAGCCATAGTTACCGGCCTTGCCTGCACGCTCAAACCGCCATCCACCGCAATAATCTGACCGGTGATAAACGAAGCCTCCGGGCTAGCCAGAAATAATACCAGATTCGCTACATCCTGCGGTTCTCCCTCTCTCGTGACCGGCGTCGCAAAATCAACCGGTTCCCGCCGCTGCGCTACTTTGGGATCCATCGGCCGTACATTGGCGCCCAGGATCGATGCCGGAGCCACCGCATTTACCGTAATATCAAAGGGCGCCAGTTCTAAGGCCAGTGCTCTGGTAAAGGAATCCAGCGCGCCCTTGCTGGTGTCATAGGCCATAAGCTGCCGGTGTGGCTTTTGCGCTCCTATGGAAGAAAAATTAATGAAACTCCCTTTCTCTCCCCGGGAAATCATTTCCCTGGCAGCTCGAAGGCACGTAAAGTAAGAAGAATAGAGATTCGTGCGGATTGTCTCATCCCAGAAATCCGTTGTATAAGTCAGCGCCGGACGGGGAATGGTTACCGCCGCATTATTCACCACGATATTAATCTTCCCAAACTCCGCCAACAGGTAATCCATCATCGCATTTACCTGCTTCTCATCACTGACGTCTGCTGCAAATCTGGCCACTTTTCCGCCTCGGGCCTCCTCTTTCAGCTCCTGATATACCTTCTCCAGAGCACGCTCCTCTTTCTCATTGACCAGGACATCCGCCCCCTCCCGGGCCAGCGTCAAAGCCACTGCCCGTCCAATCCCTCTGCCGGCCCCGGTAACCAGAGCGGCCCTTCCCTTTACTCGTTCTCCCATTTTGCATACCCCCAATCTTATCCATTCCTCTTGAACAGTATTGTCTTTATCCGGGAGACGATGATAACTCGCTCCTCTATGAAAATGGCTTCAGCTCAGGCCTCTGACCCGACTCCATATTCCATACTGCTTCATCGATATGTCTGTGCCCATTTCTCAGCGTCCACAGCAAATGCCCCGGAAAAAGTCCATCTGCGTTCAGCGCACTTAACTTTTTCAGTCCCTGTAAATATTGCCCATATGCGGAAAACGGCGGTGCCAAAAGACTGATAAATCCATGATAAAACACCTGATCCCCGCAAAAAAGCTGCCTGCCTCCCCGTGTATCGGTAAAAAAGCTGTAAGAACCCGGCGTATGCCCCGGGCTGTGCACCGCAGTTACCTTCAGCGCTCCCACAGCAATCTCTTCCCCGTCATGCAGGATATGGTCAGGCACAGCCCGCAAAATTTTCGTATATGACGCAAATCCGTCTGGAATCTTTTCCAGATTAAAGGCTTTCTGCAAGCCAGATTCAAGGACTTTCCCTTCTTCCTCTCCCGCCATAACACAAACTCCACAGTTTTTCTGAAGCCACTGGCAGCCACCGGCATGGTCCGGATGAACATGCGTCAAAAATAAATATCGCAACCGTCCCAGATCCAGGCCGTCCTTTTCCATTTCCGCCAAGATCGCCTGCGGATCATTCTGCAGCCCGCAGTCAATCATCGCCAGTTCTTCTCCTCCGTCAATAACATAACAGTGACAATCCCCCTCCGGCGTCAGGCCATATGCACCGCTGCCGCATAGATAAATCCCCTCTGTCAGCTTCATTTCGCCCTCTTCTTTTAATTATTAAAATGCAATTCCATTTTTAACTTCATCATATACTATAGCTGGGAAAAAGTCAATTGTCTAAACATCCATTTATCCACCCATATCCATTTATCTTTTGCTAAAATTACAAAATTTTCACTGCAAACTGGCGATGGTCTGATAGAGCTATCAAAAAATGAAAGAAGATGTGCAGATTGAAGTACTTTCCGACACAAGATTATTCTTTTCTGTTAGATAGGCATCACTACGTTTATGAACATGTTGAAAATGAAGATCTGAAGATCGCTTACATATCTATATCAAATCGAAAGAACATGGCCAATGAATTTCTTTAATCTGATCAATATATTAAACAAACATTATGACGGCGTAAACAGTTCATCAACTGTAAGCCGCAGCTCATCTGCCAGCCGGAAAGCCAGAGACAGGGTGGGATCGTATTTGTCATTCTCAATGGCATTTACCGTCTGCCGGGAGACACCGCATCTTCTGGCCAGCTCTTCCTGGGACAATCCCAAAGCCTTCCGCCGTTCTCGGATTATATTTTCCATATCAGCCGCCGTACCTTTTCTTATAATACAAAATCTCAATAAAATAAAGCATTGCCGTAACGGTGAGTTTAATGAAGGGGTTAATCAGCATAGCTTCTCCCCGGATAATGGATTCCACCACATCAACAATCAACGTAAGCACAACGATAAGAAGCGTAAATGTGCTTGCTTTCCAGACAATAATCTGCCTTCTCTCATCTCCCGTTTTCAGCAGGGAAATTACCATAGAAAAATCCAGGATAATCAACGCCAGCAGGAAAATTCCAAAAACAATCAATATCATCTTATCCATAAGTTTTCTCCTCTCTCTGTCTGTGAGATGTCAAATCTTCTTTACATTTTTATCGTAACAGGACAAGAGAAATGTGTCAAGAGTTTTTGACATTTTAGTTTTATTCTTTTCGTGTTATTACGTCATGGCCTGCGCTCATAAACAAGCTCCGCAATCCCATTACTGCGCTGCACCTTAACCAGCGACAGCTTCCTCTCGTTGGCAAATTGTCCAAATAAGCGGATTCCCTCTCCCAAGAGCGTAGGAATAACGGAAATATGGTACCGGTCGATCTCATCACTGTCCATTAACTGTTCCACAAGCTTTGCCCCGCCGCAGATCCAGATATCCTTTTCTTCTTCCATTCGCAGCTTTTTCAAAAGCCTTGCCGGACTGGCATCGGTGAAACGGATTTTCTCTGTGGACTCCTGCTTATTATGAGTAAACACATAGGTAGTGAAATCTTCGTATACCCATTCCTCCGGCGAGAGCTCCGTAACTACCTGATGATACGTATTCCATCCCATCAGAATGGTGTCGATATCCTTTACAAAATCCGCATACGTATCTCCATTTTCCTGT
>JAGHER010000066.1 GCA_017889125.1 Lachnospiraceae bacterium | reverse complement strand
CGTCCTGGGGTATGGGATCTTTGGCGTGTGGGCGGCCATGGGAATGGACTGGCTGGCCCGCTCAGCGGTATTTGTGGTTCGTTATCGGAACGGCCGGTGGCGGTCTCTCCGTGCGATATAGATGTATCTAAGAGAATGATTAAAAATGAAACAAAGGAGAGGAGTGTTATCATGAAGAAACTGTTTCCCGTATTTTTGACACTTGTGATGAGTGTTCTGATGTCAATGTCTGCCTTTGCCGGGGTGTGGAGAACGGGGGCAGAGCCGAATCAGAGCCGGTGGTGGTATGACAATGAGGATGGAACCTACGCGGCCGGCGGCTGGCAGTGGATCGACGGCAACCAGGATGGGACGGCAGAGTGCTACTATTTTGACAGCGAGGGCTGGATGGCAGCCGGAACAGTGACGCCCGATGGCTATCAGGTCAACGAAGATGGCGCGTGGACGGAAAACGGCGTAGTGCAGACCCAGGCAGTGGAAGTTCAGAACCCGGAGCCTGCAGCAGAAAACATCTCCAGCCTGGTGGTGTATTTCTCCAAAACGGGAACCACCAGACGGGCGGCAGAGGAAATCGGACGGCTGACTGGTGCAGGCCTGGTGGAGCTGGAAGTGGCGGATCCCTATCCCAGTTCCTATGAGTCAACCCTTTCCAGGGCCCAGAGAGAGCTGAATGCAAACGCAAGACCGGCTTTGACAACCACGATCCCGGATATGGACCAGTATGATACGATCTACATCGGGTATCCCATCTGGTACGGAACCGCTCCTATGCCGGTGTTTACGTTCCTGGAGTCCTATGATTTTTCTGGGAAGACACTGATCCCGTTCTGTACCAGCGGCAGTACCGGGATCGCAGCCAGCGTTTCCGATATCCGGGAAGCCTGCCCGGGATCGAATGTCCTTTCCGGACTTCGGGCCAATGATACCAGCGCAATCGGGCCGTGGCTGGAGCAGTTGGGGAGATAAGCTTTATAAAAGGATGAGGAGGAGCAGAAGATGAAGTATCCAAAATTATTTCAAGAAGGAAGAATAGGGAAACTCACAGTAAAAAACAGGATTGTGATGGCGCCTATGGGGACAGCGCTTTGTACGATGAATGGAGAAATGACGGACAACATCATTGAGTACTATAAAACACGTGCAAAAGGCGGTTTTGGTCTGTTGTTTGTAGAAGTGTCGGAAGTGGACTGGGCAGTAGCTTCCGCAACTTTAAATTCGGTCAGGGTTGATACCTCCCGTGCAATTCCCCAAATGCGAAGACTGGCCGATGGAGTACACGCTTATGGGGCAAAAATTTTTGGCCAGCTGCACCATGGGGGACGACAGGCGAATCGTTGGTGCAATGATGGGAATCAACCGGTATCCTGTTCTCCAATCCAGTCTAAAGCCTGTCCAGATGAACCCAGGGAGCTGACAAATCAGGAAGTAAAAGAAACCATCGAAAAATTTATATTTGGCGCTCAGATTATGCAGATGGCCGGATTTGATGGATGTGAGATCCATGCGGCTCACGGCTATCTGGTAAATCAGTTTATATCTGAATACAGCAATAAAAGAACCGACGAGTATGGCGGATCCTTTGAAAACCGGATGAGATTTTGTACGGAGATTATCCAGGGGATAAAGAAACGGTGTGGAAATGATTTCCCGGTATCAGTCAGAATTGACTGTGAGGAGGGGATTGAGGAAGGATATGGTTTAGAGACCGGGATAGAGGTGGCTAAAGCCGTAGAAGCTGCAGGGGCTGATGTGATTAACTGTTCTATGGCGTGCTATGAGGCATTTCCGGCTGGGGTAGATACTGCATCTTTTAAACAGGGATGGCGGGTGTACCAGGCGGATGCAGTCAGAAAAGCGGTTTCCATTCCTGTTATCTGTGTGGGAGCAATCAGGGATCCGGAATTCGCGGAAGAATGTATTGCACAAGGAAAAACGGACTTTGTAGCTTTGGGCCGGCAGTCTATAGCAGACCCAGAATGGCCGAATAAGGCAAGGGCTGGAAAAGATAAGGAAATCCGGAAATGTCTTTCCTGTATGACTTGCATTTATAATCTCTTTGGCGGCGGAGCAATCAGCTGCGCAGTAAATCCGCGGGCCGGACATGAAAAAGAGTATATTCGTCCGATTAAGAATGGCAATGGAAGAACTGTAGTGGTAGTCGGCGGAGGACCTGGAGGAATTGAGGCCGCAAGAGTTCTTGCCATACGAGGCTTTGCGGTAACCTTGTTTGAAAAAGGGGAAAAACTGGGCGGCCAGCTTGTCTTTGCCAAAAATGCGATAGACCAGGAGAATATGGAGAATTTTGCAGATTACGGTACAGAAATTTTACATAAGCTCGGCGTAGATGTTCGTCTGAACACAGAGGCAACAGCAGAAAGTATTAGAGCACTGACTCCTTACGCAGTATTCCTGGCAACGGGTGCCAATGGTTTTAAACTGAAGGTTCCTGGATACGATCTTCCTCATGTATATACAGCTGAGGAATATCTGTCTGGAATGGTAGAACTGAAAGGAAAAAGAATTGCAGTTGTGGGAGGCGGCATTACTGGCTGTGAGACAGCTGCACTTGCCGCATCAAAGGGAAATCAGGCCGCATTGGTTGAGATGCTGCCGTCTGTGTGCAATAACATTTACAATGATTCCAGAATTGAGATCATAAATGATTTAAAGAAATTTGGAGTTGAAATCATGACATCCAAAGCGATCCAGCAGGTGGAGAAAGATGGTGTAATCATCAAAGATGTCGGTACAGAAGAAAGCATGAAAATTCCGGCAGATACTGTGATTATGGCTTTAGGTGTAAAGCCGAACCGGAAATTATATAATGAGCTTGCAGAAGAATATGAAAATTTGTATTGTTTTGGCGATGCGTCGGCACAGGGAAAGATTATTGATGCAACTCGCTCTGCTCATGTATATGCACTGGAATTAGATGCGTAATGAAAGGGTCGGTTTTGTTTTGAACATTTATCAGACACTGAGAGGATATGATCCTCTCGGTGTCTGGAGGATGAAAACAGGAATATGTTAGGAGAACAAAGATGAATTTGCAGGGAATATTGACCGCTGGAATCTGTTTCCTTTGCATCGGGTTCTTTCACCCGATTGTAATAAAGGCGGAATATTATTGTTCCGCACAGTGTTGGCCTGTATTTTTGCTGGCGGGCATTGGCTTTCTGGTTCTTTCTGTATGGGTGCAGCAGGAATTGCTGTCGATTTTATTTGGTGTGATTGGGTGCAGCTGTCTGTGGAGCATCCTGGAATTGAAAGAACAAGAGAAACGGGTAGAACGAGGTTGGTTTCCCAAAAATCCAAGGAGAGGCAGGAGGTGGAGAAGATGACGAAGAAGTACCGCGTCCTGCTCTTTCTTTTCTGCGTGCTGCTTTTGAATGCCTGCGGCTATGGGACAGAAAACCAGGAAGTGTCTACCTTGGTTCGTCCGGAGGAAAGCAGTGAGACAGATAGGACATCGGCAGATAACCGGATAACCTATGAGATGAATACGTTGGAGGAGGAGCAGGAGGAACTGGTCCGCCAGTATATGGAGTGTTACTACCGGTCACTGTCTGCATTGGAAACGGAGGCATTGGATGATTTGTTTGCAGAGAGCGCAGTTGCTGATCAGCTTATGAACCAGACTGTCTGGGACTATATCATTGGGGTACGTTCTATGCAGAAGGGAGATTTAAGACTGATTGATTATGAGTATGAGCTGGAATTGGAGGAATTGCAGACAGAACGGGATGGGACAGTTCGGGTTAATTTGAAAGAACACAGCATTCAGCGGTTTGCACAGAGTCCAGATATAGAGACCGAGTGTTTTGGAACAATCCACACCTTTGTTCTTGTAGAGGAAAATGAACGTTGGAAAATAAAGTCCCATATTCAGAACGATGGAGCATACCAGAATCTTTTGGGAGAGTATTGGGGCATAGATATAGATGAGATTCCTGAGTCAACAGAATATTTTGAGACGAGAAAGGAAGACCTTTTAAAGCAAGCGGAAGAAGAAATGGCATTGCGGCAGAGCGCAGCCAGTTGGAACCGACCAGTTATGGTGGATTATCCTTATGATGGTGAACTGGCTGCGGCTTATGGCGTAGAATGGATCGGAAAGAGAAATCCGGAATGGGATGATTTTACAGGGAAAGGTGGGAACTGTCAGAATTTCGTCTCACAGTGCTTATATGCAGGAGGCATCCCGCGGGATATCTCCGGGAGAGCAACATGGAGCTGGACAAGGCAAGGCAGCGGGATGGCGGAGGATGAACGCCAGGAGATTTCCTGGATCAATGTGGAGGCATTTCGGGAATATGCGTCAGAAAACCGGCGATATGGATTAGCCGCGCAGATTGATATGCCGTACTATGCCGGTGCGGTTGGTGATGTCATTCAGATGGGATTTCCTGAACGATGGAGCCATGCAGTGTTGATTTCGCAGGTTATTTATGACGAAAAGAGCAATGTGATAGACTATTTAATCCATTCTAATACAGCGGATGTTAAGAATTTTCCAGCGAGTGCGTATTTATTACCGTGTCAGTCTTTGACTAAGATTTATGGATGGAACGAATAAGATGTTATATGTCAAGGCGTAATGGCATGGAATAAAAATACGACTATAAAAACATGAGGAGTGCTTTGTGGCTCTGCTTATAAATTTTTACAGTACCTATCTTATCATGGGGAAGTGCCGGTGTAAATCGCAAAAGGGTGCCAGATTTTCTGGGATTTGTGCCAAAGAGGTGCCGGGGTTATTCTTTAATTCATTCTATAAAAGTCGAACCGATAGATTAGGGCAAGGGAAACAGTGGAATAGAACATTATTTTGATGACTTTGGAGTAAGGCGGTCATATTGAATAATAGTTTCTCCGGTTTGAAGAGTTTGATTGAAACCCAATAGAATTTCGGTTAATTTTCCTTTGCGTCCTAAAGTAAAGCGGTACTGATAGCCGGTCAGCCGTTCAAAGGCCGTAGCACATTGTTGCAATAAGTCCATAATGTTCTCCTTGTATATGACAAAAGGCCCCGCCTTTCAGCGGAGCCTTCTGGAGCATTTTCTTTCAGCCCTGCGGCCTACGCCGGTTTGAGGTTTCACTGCACAACCCCTCTTGCAAGCTCCATAAGACAATGCGTACCGGCACACTCTCTTATATCGACACTTTGACAGACACACGCCGTTGCCTGCCTTATGCTATTATTGTATGCGAAACTTGGAAATATGTCAATCCTTAAAAATCTAAGATTTATGGCAGATCCGATAAGGAAACCCGGTCATACGCCCCATTTTTCTTGTCCTCTGGATGTGGTTCCAGACCGATGATCGTGATTTCCTGCTGGTCTGGTCCATAAACCCAATACATTCTCATTGCGCCGCTGGCCTTATTCTCCAGATAAGATTGCCAGACTTTCAGACCGTATCTTTTAGAGAGAGGCGGGATCTCATGCGTTTGCAAACTGGGGTGGTTTGGATTGGAGGAAAGCAACTTGAGTGCTTTGCCCCATTTCTTATAGAGCTGCAGCTCCTGTTTCTTTATGGTTCCGGAACGGTATTTTTGCTGCAGCTCATTCCACAGACGTTCCATTTCCGGAATTCCCATTCGTATGTCAAAATTCATTTGTGGTTACCGCCTAAAAATCAGATAAATCAACTGCAGGAGACGCTGCCCCTCTTTTGAAGTTGGCAATCGCGTTGTCCATATCTTTCAAGGTTCGGGCAGAAATGCTGTCGGGAACAACCATCTCCCGCGGCTCTAACAGGATGCAGCCATTCTCATATTCTTTGACATTGTAATATTGATATTTTGCGCCCCGGAGAGTGATCCTTTTTTTTCCATCGATATGAACGGTGTAATCTTTTTCTGCAATCATTCTGCATTCTCCTTTCGGTGGGATTTCCCACTTCTATCGTATTCCGTTTCCTGCAGTTTGTCAACGGGGTTTTCGGATAAATTTATGGAAAAGTATGGGATTAAATATGCTGCCGGATGATCCGGGAGATTAATCCCACCGCCACGTTCCGCTCCTCGTCAATTCGTGTGACCACAAAACTCACCTCATCCTTCTTACCAGGCGTCCGGCTGTCATAACAGCTGTGGGCGATGGCATTGACGCCGATGGACAGCCGCACAAACACGGTGCCTTATTGGAGAGGCAGGTTGGAGCTGTGCCCTGTCTTTTTTCTTTCTCTGCGCCGGCCCTTCAGCTGGCTTAGGCTTAACCATGCGGATGAAATCCGGTTCTTCCTGGGTGGGGAGACGGCTCCATTCTGGGATGTGTTCTGCTGCTTTTCGGGGGCGCAGCTTTCTGCTCTCTGGGTGAAGGGTATAGTCAAACTTTTCCACCTTCAAGACTTTCTGTCCCCGCAGGATGACCAGCGCATTGTCCAGGGGCAGGCGGAGGACTTCATCGGGAGTCAGAAGCTTTCGCTTGCCGACGGAACTGGTCTGCCGGTATTCCGGGGTATAGTCGGAAATCCGCCAGGTATTCAACTGTTTGGCCTGGCTGTCTATCGCAATACTGACTTCCCCGGACCGGTCAGAGATGAATCTGGCGGTCAGCTCATCGGTACAGCCCAGGAAAAGCTGGGTGTCACAATTTCCGAGAATTTCCTGCCACTGGTTATCTGGATAGCGGTTCTGCATCTGGGGCAAGTTCTGGAACATAACGCTGATGCTCAGTGCCCGGCTGCGGATGGTACTGATCTTTTTTGTTAGATCCAGAATCACGCCGCTGTTTGCCAGCTCGTCCGCCAAAATATGTACCGGTACAGGAAGACGCCCGCCTTCCCCGAATTTATCTGCATACCGGACCAGTTTGATAAATACAAAGCTCATAAAAAGTGAAGACAGAAAATCGAAGGTGGAGTCCTGGTCAGAGGATACGCAGAAATAGGCGCACTTTTCGTATCCTGGACGAGTCAGATTAATCTCGTCATAGCTGGTAATCTGACGGATCAGCCGGTTTTGGAATATCTGCAGTCTGGAACCAAGGCCAATAATCACGCCGGTTCGGACGGTATCGGAGGCCTGTTTAAAAATGTTGTAGGGGGCTTTGGCCGGATGAGTCATGGGAAGCAGATCGAACAGTCCATTCATCTCTTTTTCGGAACACATGGTAAGGAGCTGATAGACTTGGCCGATATTCTTCCCGTCTTCAGGAAAGCCCTGCTCAACATAAAGAATCAGCGCTTTTAACAGATTTAGCTCTGCGCTATCCCAAAAGTGATCGCCTTTTCCGGAGCCGGTGTTTTTGATGATGACATCGGCAGTCAGCTGAGCCATGATCTCCTGCCCTTCGATTTCCTTCAGACAGTTCCAGCTGTCGGAGTTTTCGGGATTTACCAGGTTGAACATACGGACAATGTATCCGTTATCCTCCAGATACCCGGCCATGTCCTCATAGAGTTCACTTTTGGGGTCATTGATAATGAGACTTTCTCCACGCAGAACGCACTGGAAGATGACATTTCTGGCATAGGCCCGGCTTTTCATAGAACCGCTGGCCCCGTAGACGGCTACATTCCGGTTCATCCGGGTCTTTTCCGGCAGGCAGACGGCTTTGCCGTTCCGCTTGCCAAGAATGGTTCCCCGGCAGGAGCCTACATTGGAGACCAGCTCCAAAACCTGGTTCATTTCCTGATCCGTCATAAAGCCAGATGTGCCGTAGGTTCCTTTATCTGAGTAAGTCAGATTTCTTTCGGTGTCATGGACATCCTGATTTACAAATCCCATCCGCAGGATGACGAAAATGAAACCGAAAAAGATAGTCAGGCACAGTGCTAACCCGTATAGACTGTAGGGAAAGATTGTAAGGGCATGGAAACAGGCGGAAAGAGAACCAGAGGGAAATTCTGGAGAGGTTCCGCCGCCTGGGAGATTGCCTGCCGATGACCAGGCGTGGTAGTTGATGAAAAACTGAGCCAGATAGCCGCCTGCGTAGAGCGTGGAAAAAAGAAGGAGAGGCAGGGCGGCGAGGATAGCCCAGATTTTTTTCAAGTTTATGGGAAGAACCTCCTTTCAAATTTGGCAATCAGAAATTGAAGGAAATCCCCCATTGCGATACCCTGAATTATTATCTGGAAAAACTATCGCCATCCTGCCTTTCAGACGTCCGCAGGCATATGGTGAAGAATCTGATTCGAAATAAAAGTTTTTATAAAGGAAGGCTGCTTGGGAAGTACTGGCGCGTAATTATAGACGGTACGGGGTTGTTTTATTTCCGGGAGAAACACTGTGAGAACTGTCTGGTAACAAAAGTAGAACGGGAAGATGGGAAAAAGGAAACGCGATACTACCACAAAGTGCTGGAGGCAAAATTAATCCTTTCGGAAAAGATTGTGATCAGCTTGGGAACGGAATTTATTGAGAATGAATCCGAAGACGTTTCGAAAAATGACTGTGAGTTAAATGCAGCGAAGCGTTTGCTTAAACGGATCAAAAAAGAGTATCCGAGGTTGATGTTTTGTATACAGGGAGATGCCTTGTATGCGGCAGAGAGCATAATGGAATTATGCCGAAAAAATCACTGGGAATATGTGCTGACGCAGAAGGAAACACGGCAGCCATTGCTGGAAGAAAGCTACGAATGGATTAAGGAAGGGAACGGAGGGGAAGAGGTATCCGGGATTGGTAAGGAAAGGGGACAGGGATATTTTGTAAATCATGTGGAAGAGATGGTTGAAGCAGGGCGCGGCAGATGGAAAATCGAGAACGAAGGGTTTAACAATCAAAAAAATGGAATCTATAACATCGAACACCTAAACAGCTATGACAGTACAGCAATGAAAAACCATTACCTGATTACCCAGATCGCCGATATCCTGATGCAGCTGTATCTGTCATGGAACCCGTTGATCCGGGAACTGGGACAGAGCAAAAAAAATACATCTTCAAGGTTACTGGAAAGTTTTCGCAGACAAACAGTAACGGATGAAGATGTACTTTACATTCAGCGATACACAACCGTGTATCTTGAATAACAAGGCCATTATACAACAGGTGGTGATGGAATGGAATAGGAAATGCAAAAAAGAGAATAGGAAAATGAGCAAAAAAGGAACTGTAGGGGCAGTCTAACTATAGAGTGTGGATAACTCAAGAAAAAACGAAAAAATAATGGAGGGTTATCCACAAAAGCAAAATATAGGATGGAGGAAATGGGGCGTTTTAATTTATTCTTTGGCGCTGAGCTGTAAAAATTCACGTTGAATTTTACAGCTTTTTGTGTATAATATAAGTAATAGAAACAATATGAAATCAAGGAAGGAGCTGAAAGAATATGGCAAGTATTTTACCAGTATCTGATTTGAGAAATTATAATGAAGTTTTGAAAAACTGTCATAAAGGCGAGCCAGTGTATCTTACCAAGAATGGTAGAGGTCGTTTTGTAGTTATGGATTTTGAAGATTATGAGCGTGATCGGGCAGAAAAGAAACTTTTGATGAAGCTGCAAGAAGCGGAAGAAGCAGTAAAAGACGGTGAAGGTTGGCTTGATTTGGATGAACTGAAAGCACTTGTGGGGGAATAAGATGTTAAAACTGCGGATTAATCCGATTGTTGCAAAGGATTTGAAAAGCATTCGGGATTATATTGCTGAAGATAACGAGGAGTATGCAGCAAAGACCATAAAGGAGATTTACGGTAAATTCGAAAATCTTCAGATGTTTCCGGGAATGGGTTCAGACCTTTCCAAACGAGTCAGCTTTCGGACGGACTATAAATATGCGATATGGGAAGATTATGTGATTATCTACAAAGTAGGTAATGAGTATGTAGAAATCTATCGTGTGGTCAATCGGTATCAGGATATTACGAGGATTTTTGATTGATAACATTGTTCGGTATAGTCTGTGGACTTAGGACATTAGAACACATATAAAACCAGATAGAATCACAATGCCTATACAAAAATGTATAGTGTTTAAAATTTATTTGCGAGTTTGAATAGTTGCCTAAAATCCGGGAGCCCAGTGTTTATGCGGGTTCCCGGGATTTTTTTGCCCTCCGTGATATTATAAAATTTTCAGAGCTCATTTTCCGGCCGGAAATATCCGATTGCAGAATTTGGTCGAAGATGACAGAATATCCTCATGGAAGAGTACCCATGACAGGG